>JAWQFT010000056.1:0-32227 GCA_035968055.1 Jaaginema sp. PMC 1080.18
CTTTCAAAGTGGCTCAACGCTAGAATACATAAAGGTTTCAGCGTCAAAAAGTAGATTTAAGGTTTCGCGCGAGAGTCATCAGTTTTTTGGGCAGTCGGCAATCGGCAGTCGGCAGTCGGGGGATTTTCAGTTACCAGTTACCAGTGACGAATAACCAACAACCAACAACTAATAACCAACAACCAACAACCAACAACCAACAACTAATGAAATAGGATTGTGCCAAAATGACTTACAACCCGAAGCTTCTCTAGGAGGATTGACAGCTTGACTACTCGCGTCATCATTGTTCGTCACGGACAAAGCACTTACAACGCTCAACGCTTGATTCAAGGCCGCTGTGATGAGTCAGTATTAACAGAACAAGGTCGCCAAGATGCCCAAACAGTAGGGGCAACTCTGGCTGATATTGCGGTGGACGAGATTTACCATAGTCCTCTGCAACGGGCTGCTCAAACTGCGGCGATTGTGCATGAGTATTTTCCGGGTGTTCCCCGACAAGCGAGCGATCGCCTTTTGGAAATTGACTTACCCTTGTGGGAAAAACAACACAAAAAAGAAGTCGCGACCCAGTTTGCTGAGGCCTATCGCTGCTGGAAAACTCGTCCTCACGAATTTAAGATGACCCTTTCTGACGGACGCGAACATTATCCCGTGTTGGCTTTGTACGAGCAAGCCCAAGCTTTTTGGCAAGAAATTTTAGCCCAACATAAGGGCAAAACCTTGCTGATCGTGGCGCACAATGGCATTAATCGCTGTTTAATTATGAGTGCCGTGGGGATGAGTTGCGATCGCTACCACACTCTACAACAATCCAACTGCTGCATTAATATTCTCAACTTTACAGGGGGCTGGGGAGACTCGGTACAAATCGAATCCCTCAATCAAACTGCCCATACAGGCATGAACTTACCCCTCCCGCGTCCGCCCCAAACTCAACTACGCTTACTGTTGGTGCGTCATGGCGAAACGGATTGGAATCGCGAATCCCGCTTTCAAGGCTCTCGCGATATTCCCCTCAACGATAATGGCAAAAAACAGGCTCAGAAAGCGGCGGCTTTTTTGGCCGATGTCCACCTCGATTTTGCCATTAGTAGCCCCATGCTGCGCCCCAAAGAAACCGCAGAAATCATTTTAGAACCTCACGATGTTCCTTTGTATCTAGAGCCAGAATTTGCTGAGATTGGCCACGGGTTGTGGGAAGGTAAACTCGAAAACGAAATTGAAGCGGCGTTTCCGGGTTTGCTGACTCAGTGGCAGAATCGCCCGGAAACGGTGCAAATGCCCGAAGGGGAAAATTTACAACAAGTTTGGGATCGCGCGATCGCCGCTTGGCAAGCCTGGGTCGCCAAAGCTACCCGTACCGATGATCCGCAAGTTTGCTTAGTGGTCGCTCACGATGCCATTAACAAAGTAATTCTCTGTCACCTGCTCGGTCTACAACCCAGTAATTTTTGGAACATTAAACAAGGTAACGGGGCAGTCAGCGTCATTGATTATCCCAACGGAGCAGCAGGTTATCCCGTATTACAAGCCATCAACATTACCAGTTTTCTCGGCGGTGTTTTGGATTCTACGGCGGCGGGGGCTTTATAACTACATTTCTGTCGCCGTGGAACGAGCTAAGGGGGGTCTAGAGGGGCGATCCTCGCCAGCAGTCGTTTTCTCTGAAGTTGCCTCGTGTAAGTAGGGCTTGAGCCAAGCATAAAGCTCTACATCGGGGAGTTGACCCGACCAATGCCATTCTCGTTCGTCTCCAATCGGTTTGTGGGTCGGACAATGGCGAGCTTCGCTGCTCAACGTGGTTTGGTCTAGGATGTCTCCCGTATTGGCTTCGCGCAGTTGCACTTCGATAGTGTTGCGATAGCGATACAGGGTGTAACGGCCTTTTTGGTAAGTACAAGACTCGATTTGCTCGTAGCGCTGGTTTTCGCTGATACAAACCACCAATTGCGCTTTTTCCGGCTGTAGTGGTTGCCAGGTGCGCGTAAACAAGTGAGAGTCATACAAACCAAAACTTTCATCTTGACTCACATCTCGATGAGCGAATACTAAGTTACGCTGACTGGGAGTATCTTGGGTGGGATATGGGTCTGTGGCGATCGCTCCTTGACCATCACAAACATTAAGTAAATCATCCCACTCTACCGTCGAGACATTAACCACAGGGCTAACCAGATTAGTCCCAGGGGTTTGGGCTGCGGCGGTGGGTAAGGCAGGAGTCGTTGAGGATGAGATGCTGCAACCACTACTCACACTGGCAACACTCAAATACAGACCGAACGCCAGCCAACGAGAGCGATCGCTGGTGAGTCGGTTTTCCTGTCGAGAAGCCGGGAAAGCGGTCGGGGGTTTTCGATCGGGGTGAGGAACTTGCTCAAACACGGACTCGATTCACTCCTGAATTCGACACAAGAATAAAGACTATCTGACGTTCTAGCTTAATCATCCTATGATTTGCAACCCCCAATCTAAACATAAGAAATTGTCATCAGCCGTTATTTTCTTTCTTGCGGCTGATGACAAAAAGTCACGCCAGTTGAACTGGGATTATGTAGGGGGCGATCGCTTTTGTCGAGCGAGGCTACAGCTATTCTAACTAGAGAGGCGCGATCGACAAATTTACAGTACCTTTACGCCGATCTAAATCGCCCAATCAGGTTCGGGAAACTACACTTACGGGAGTTTGCCAAACACCGTCACTATAGGAGGGTAAGCAAATTTTATGACGAGCGAGAACCAAAATTTACGCCTAAATCCACTCTCTTAAAAAAGGCGCGATCGCTCTTTAAGTTATTTGTAGTTAACACCGGAGCAGAAATTTTATGTCCAAAATTGTTGGGATTGACCTAGGAACGACCAACTCTTGTGTCGCTGTCGTTGAAGGAGGCAAACCTACAGTCATTGCTAACGCCGAAGGTTTTAGAACTACCCCTTCTGTCGTAGCTTACGCTAAAAATGGCGATCGCCTCGTCGGTCAAATCGCCAAGCGTCAAGCTGTCATGAACCCCCAAAACACCTTCTACTCGGTAAAACGCTTTATCGGTCGGAGATTTGACGAAGTAACCAACGAAACCACAGAAGTCTCCTACGACGTAGTACGAGACAACAATGGCAACGTCAAACTCGAATGTCCCGCCCTCAACAAGCAATTTGCCCCTGAAGAAATTTCGGCACAAGTATTGCGGAAACTCGTTGAAGACGCAAGCAAATACCTCGGTTCTACCGTAACCGAAGCCGTAATTACCGTACCTGCTTACTTCAACGACTCTCAACGCCAAGCCACCAAAGACGCAGGCAAAATCGCTGGTATCGATGTCAAACGCATCATCAACGAACCCACCGCAGCATCCCTGGCTTATGGCTTAGACAAAAAAAGTAACGAAACCATCCTCGTATTCGACCTAGGAGGCGGTACGTTTGACGTATCCATCCTAGAAGTAGGAGACGGTGTATTTGAAGTGTTAGCAACCTCTGGGGATACTCACCTCGGCGGTGACGACTTCGACAAAAAAATCGTTGACTACCTTGCCGCACAATTCCAGTCCAGCGAAGGCATCGATTTACGCAAAGATAAGCAAGCCCTCCAACGCTTAACTGAAGCCGCCGAAAAAGCCAAAATCGAGCTTTCTAGCGTTACCCAAGCAGACATCAACCTCCCCTTCATCACCGCCACCCAAGACGGGCCGAAGCACCTCGATGTCACCCTTACCCGTCAGAAATTTGAAGAAATCGCCTCTGACCTCATCGACCGTTGCGGCATTCCCGTGGAAAACTCCTTGCGGGATGCCAAACTCGATAAATCTGCCATTGACGAAATTGTCTTAGTCGGGGGTTCGACTCGAATTCCCGCCGTCAAAGAGTTAGTGAAGCGCATCCTAGGGAAAGACCCGAACCAAACCGTTAACCCCGACGAAGTGGTTGCAGTTGGGGCAGCAATTCAAGGGGGCGTACTCGCTGGGGATGTTAAAGATATTCTCCTGCTGGACGTTACACCCCTATCCCTCGGTGTGGAAACCCTCGGCGGTGTTATGACCAAGATTATCCCTCGCAACACCACCATCCCCACCAAAAAATCCGAAGTCTTCTCGACGGCGGTAGACGGTCAAACGAATGTCGAAATTCACGTTCTGCAAGGGGAACGGGAAATGTCCAAAGATAACAAGAGTCTGGGGACTTTCCGCCTCGATGGTATTCCTCCTGCGGCCCGGGGTGTACCGCAAATTGAAGTTACTTTCGATATCGACGCGAACGGTATCTTGAACGTTACAGCGAAGGATAAAGGGACGGGTAAAGAGCAATCGATCAGTATTACTGGTGCTTCTACCTTACCGGATGATGAAGTCGATCGCATGGTCAAGGAAGCTGAAAGTAATGCCTCGACTGATAAAGAACGCCGCGAGAAAATCGACCGCAAGAACCAAGCTGATTCTTTGGTGTATCAAGCCGAGAAACAACTGACGGAGTTAGGTGATAAGGTTTCTGGAGACGACAAAACGAAAGCAGAAGGCTTGATTGCCGACCTCAAAGAAGCCGTTGCTCAAGAAGATGATGCGAAGATTCAAAGCGTCATGCCAGAGTTGCAACAAACGCTCTACAGTATTGGTAGCAGTGTTTATCAACAAGCTGGCGGCGATGCTGGTGGCCCTGGTGACCCCGGTAATCCTGGCGGCCCGAGCGATTCTGCCGGAGGCGATACGGGTTCTGATGGCGGCGATGATGTCATCGATGCCGAGTTCTCGGAAAGTAAGTAAACCCAATTTGGTTTGATTTTCTGATTAGTAGCCTACGTTCTTTTTGATTGAGCGTAGGCGATTTTTTGCGGGTTTGAGGGTTAAGTTGCTAACTTTGGTAAAAAATCGATATTCATGTAGTATTGCTGATAATTGTCGGGATTGATGTAAATTTTGATGTCGCGATCGCGGGCAAATTCTTCGGGATTGAACCAGATGTTTTCGCTTTTGAATAGATAAACTTTATTATCCATTGGATCGTGCCATTGGCAAACAATACGATAAGGGGAAACACTATTGACTTTAGTTGAGCTATTGAGTTCAACTCTAGAGTAGGGAACGACGATGATTTTGCCGTTGTTTTTTAAGTGGTGATGAAGTTTGCGTTGCTGGGATTCGTAAACCATCGAGCCAACCATTGCGAGGGTAAAGATTCCTCCTAGACCGAGCAAGGACAAAGAAGGCAACCATAAGGAACTAAAACTATTAATACGAACTGTGTTGGGGGTTTCTTGAGAGTATAAAATAGCAATGTTGTCGGCAACTTGATAAGTAGAGAAGTTAAAACCGGTATCAGAAGTAAATTCAATCGTTTCGCCTGATTTTGTATCAAACTGAATTACGGGATGATATCTGGTTGTGTCATCATTCTGACGGCGATCTATCGCGATGATTTCGCCTTGGGTGGGGATAGCTGTGGCCAAAAAGCTGCGAGTGCTTTGATATAAAATTGCCCCGATTCCTAATTGGAGAATACCGACAAAAAGAACCGATAGGCGAAGAAATGATATGGTTTTTTGGGGAGATTCTTTTGATTTAAAAGCCATATTTTAGGCGATCTGAATGAACTTTTGATTAGCTACGCTGAGTTTGGTTTCTTTTACGGAAATTAATGATATATTATTCGGCTCAACTGTTATGACGTTTGCCCTTACCCCCAACCTCTCTCCCACGGGAAATTGACCCGTTGTTTCAGAATAGATGTGCTGTCCTAACTGCTTGGGTAGTTGTTAGAGTTTCTACACTCAAAACTTGATTTTGCTAAAAAATTCGGTTCGCACCCCTTCAGAAATTAGGATAAGATATTGAGAAATTTTGTTGAAAGCGTACAGATAACCATGAGCAAGCAACGGGTAGGACTCTTATTCGGCGGGAGATCGGGCGAACATGAGGTATCGATTAGTTCCGCACGGGCTATTTCTCAGGCATTGGGAGAACTCGCTGACAAGTACGATACCTCCCCGTTTTATATTGATAAAGAGGGGATATGGCACGATTGCAGCACTGCTCAGGGGATTTTGGCTTCGGGTCAGCCTTTGACCATAGAAATGAGCGATAAACGTCAATTATGGCAGTTTCCTCCGGAAGTGACGGCGGTGGATGTTTGGCTACCAGTGCTGCACGGGCCTAATGGTGAGGATGGGACAATTCAGGGGTTACTGACGTTGATGCAAGTGCCTTTTGTGGGGAGTGGGGTGTTGGGTTCGGCGGCGGGGATGGATAAGATAAGCATGAAATTGCTGTTTAGTCAAGTGGGATTATCTCAAGTTAATTATACCAGCGTTACGCGATCGCAAATCTGGTCGAATCCTTGTGTTTTTCCCAAACTTTGCGATGAGATTGAGGCTGAGATTGGGTATCCTTGTTTTATTAAGCCTGCGAATTTGGGATCGTCGGTGGGCATTGCCAAAGTGCGCGATCGCAACGAACTGGAAGCGGCTCTGGATAATGCAGCCAGCTACGACCGCCGTATTATCATCGAAGCGGGGGTGAAGGCTAGAGAGGTCGAATGTGCTGTTTTGGGCAATGAAGACCCGAAAGCCTCGGTAATTGGGGAAATTACCTTTGAGAGCGATTTCTACGATTACGAAACTAAGTATACCGAAGGGTTAGCCCAACTCCATATCCCGGCAAATCTCCCCGATGAGATTACTGCCAAAATTCAAGAAATGGCAATTCAAGCTTTTGCTGCGGTGGATGGGGCTGGATTAGCCAGGGTGGACTTCTTTTACGTTGAAGCCACTGGGGAAGTTTTTATCAACGAGATTAATACTTTTCCGGGCTTTACGGCAACCAGTATGTATCCCCGTTTGTGGGGCGCGACGGGGGTAGATTTTCCCGAACTGATCGACCGTTTGCTACAATTGGCAATGGCGCGATCGCCTATGGATGCCGATTGATGAGATTTCTATTCATTGTTGTTTCTAAAATAACTACTAAAAGCTCCCAACTGAGAACCCGTTTTAGAGGTTGAGGGGAAGGAGTTGTCAAGAATTATCAAAAAGAAGCACAAAAATAGAAATTACTTCGCTTACAATGAATAGTTAAAGCCATAGGAGCAAAACAAAAACAGGTTGCATGATGTCTCAACGCAAGCAAGTTATTGATTTCTTTCAAACAGCCTGCCAGGATGAAGCATTACAGAATCGTCTCAAAGCTCCTTGTTCCCCAACACGGCAAGGCTTTGCTGCGGTTGCTAGAGACTGGGGATATGATTTTGACGGCAGCGAGATTGATGATTTTGTCCGATATCATCAGTTTTACGAGCAATTCCAAACTGCTGTCGAACGTCACCAACAAGGAACAGAGAATTTGGCAGATTGGTTGAATAGCTGGCAAGTTTACCTCAAAAGGATGGATAATACGCCTTTGGACGAACGAGAGGAAACCATTAAACGCTATCTTTAAAGGGGCAATGATGGTACTCCTTGGTTGTTGGTATCATCGCGAGGGAATGACGGGCTGACTTGAGAAGGGCGATCGCCTTTTCGCCCTTTCATTCTAATTGCTTGCTTTCACAATCTCTTTATGTCGAACAAAATTACACCGCCGATTCTGCCGCAACCGACTTCAGAGGACAAAACCCCGACAGAATCGGAGTCAACCATCGCCCAACCGCCCCGTCAGTGGTTAGGTTTGACTATTTTACTCGGTCCGGCAGGATTGTGGTTGCTCTTGTTGTTGGTACTGCCGACTTTGGTGATTTTTGAGTTGAGTTTAGTACCGGGGATTCGACCGGGAGATATTGTCAATCCCAGTGGTATGGGGAACTATCTCGATGTTTTTGCCCCGATTAATCTCAGAGTTTTATCGCGATCGCTCTTTTTTGCTTTGGGAACAACCGTCATCTGCCTGATATTGGGCTTTCCCGTGGCGTACTGGCTGGCTCAGAGGTCGCCCCCGCGCTGGCGTAACTTGCTGCTCTTGGGCTTTATTTTGCCGCTCTGGACATCTTCCCTGTTGCGTTCCTATGCTTGGATTACGATTCTACGATCGACGGGAGTATTGAATACGGTTTTAGGCTTTTTGGGATTGCCAGGGATTGAGTTATTAAATCGCAGTCCGGCGGTGTTTATTGGCATGGCTTACGGTTATTTGCCTTATATGGTCTTGATTCTCTATGCGTCTTTGGAAAAGTTAGACCGCCAACTTCTCGAAGCTTCTGCGGATTTGGGGGCAAATCCCCTCGAAACTTTCCAAAAAGTGACGATTCCCCAAACTTTCCCCGGTATTGCGGCGGGATCGCTGTTGGTTTTTATTACGGCGTTGGGGGATTTTGTCGATCCCGAACTTTTGGGAGGGGCATCGAGTATGACGGTTTCCCGTTTGATTTACAATCAGTTTTTGGGAACGTCGCGCAATTGGGGCTTTGGGTCGGCGTTGAGTATGGTATTGATTTTAGCAGTGAGTTTGGCGATCGCGCTTTTGATTAAGTATGGCGATCGGGAGAGTTTCAGTGACCAGTGACCAGTGACCAGTTACCAGTTACCAGTGAGCAGTTACCAGTTACCAATTACCAGTTACCAGTGAGCAGTTACCAATTACCAGTTACCAGTTATCAATTGAGGAAGCAAGATAAATAACTAATACCAAACAACCAACAACCAATAACTAACAACTAACAACCAATAACCAAATGTAATGAGCGATCGCGATCTAACTCAACAACTTCAACAAGCCACAGAAGGATTATTCTGGCCGAGTGAAACTGATGCAGAGTTTGAAATTGTCACTTGGCCGGACTTAGATAATCTTACAGTAGAAACGGTGCGCGATCGCCTCAATCTCGACCCGGAAACGCCGATACTTTGCCAAGACTTCTACCGCTTTTTTCAACCCGTTACCCAGGAACAAGCTTGGCATAATGCGGAAGAAAGAGCCGAAAGAGAGCGCTATCAAGTCTTAGTAGAATTTTTAAACGCAAATCTCAGCAATCTTCAGGTTTTTCGCGTAGGAGAAGTCGAAATTGACATTTATATCCTCGGTCAAACCCCAGAAAGACAAACCCTAGGACTGCAAACCCAAGCCGTCGAAACTTAAATTTCCCAGCCGGGATCGTTGGGAGTCATGGCAATTTCAATCAAGGTAGTGCGATCGCGTTCCCAAGCAATTTTAAGCTCTTTTGTGAGTTGTTGGGGTTGCGTTACCTGAGTTGCCACTAACCCAAAAGCCCTAGCCAATTGACAAAAATCGGGATTTTGTAAATCTGTCCCAATGGTACGGCCAAAAGCGCTGCGTTGGGCTTTGCGAATCGAACCGTAACAGTTATCGTTGAACAAGACAATGATTAGTTTGAGATTGTACTGCACAATTGTCGCTAAATCCCCCGTGGCAAAAAGTAAACCTCCATCGCCAATCATCGCCAGTATCGGACGTTCCGGTTGTGCTAATTTTGCCCCGATCGCCGTCGCGATCGCGTACCCTAAAGTACAGAAGTTGCGAGAACAGTGATACGTCCCCGGAAGTTGACGATCCAAAAACGCCACTCCCCAACCATTACACCGCGCCGGATCGCCAAAAACCAGGGTATCGTCGGTAATTCCTGATTGTAAGGCATTAATATACTGCCAAGCGGACTGTTTCTGGAAAAAAGCCAGCTTTTCGGCTTTATGCTGGCTCATAGTCAGAGTTTTTCCATTATTATGTAAGGTAGGCTCGCTGAAAGGTCGGGGTTGGGGTTGCTGCTGTTTGAGAATGGCTAACAACTCCTCAAGCACCAACTTCGCATCTCCAATCAGTCCCAACTCCACTGGGTACAAACGCCCCACAATATCGGGACAGGTGTCAATCTGAATCAAAGCGGGAGGAAACGGTAACTTTCCACGTCCCGCATCCGCATAATCCAAACTCGAACCTACTACCAATACCACATCTGACTGGGCCATCAAACGGGCGACATAATCGCTGCGTCCATTCGCCCAACTGACATTCAAAGCACGATCTGCCGGGATAATGCCTTTGCCTAGGGCAGTGTGGAAACAAGGGGCATTCAACCATTCAATCAGATTTTGTAGCACATCTCCCGCTTGGGCGATCGCAGCCCCTCGTCCCACATACACAAAGGGCGACTGGGCGGCGGCTAATCGCATCGCGGCTTGGCGAATTTTATCTGAGGGGGCAGTCTGGGGTTGGGGAAGGGCTACAGGGTAAATCTCTGCCTCTCCTACCGCCGTTTGCACGTCCAAAGGGATTTCTACCACCGTCGGCCCTGGACGACCCTCATAGGCGGTATAAAAGGCGGTACGCAGGGCTTCAGGAATCTCAGCCACCGAGGTAACGCAAGTATTCCATTTCGTCACCGAGGCCAAAGTCCCAGTTTGATTTTTCAAGCCGTGAAACGACCCCTTACCAACTTCATTTTGCTTGGCTTGAGCCGCGATCGCCACCATCGGCACAGAATCTTGGTAAGCATCCCCCAACCCCGTCAAGCCATTGGTCACTCCAGGGCCTGAAATAATCAACGGTACAGCAATTTGGTGACTGGCGCGACTATAACCATTCGCCATCAACACCAAACCCTGTTCGTAGCGTCCCGTGAGATATTGCAGTTCGGGATACTCCAAAATCGCATCGCACAAAGCAATATTATGTTCCCCTGGAATACTCAATACCTGGGTTACCCCTTGGGCTACCAACTGCGCGATCGCGATCTGCGCCCCAGTCATTTCCTGTACCATTAATCTTAAAACTTGCTCTCAAACTAGCTAAAACAGTCTAATTTCACCACGATTGCCCCTCTCCCCGTGGGAGCTACTGCTTATACACAAATCGATCTCAAGTTCCCAAACTCCCGTAGAGCTTATTTTCTAGTCCGCGAAGGCGGACTTTGCGCTCATTAGCCCCGGATTTTAAAATGGGCGGGTTACGGGATTGACGATTATCGCGCCGGATTTGGTATTAGGTAAGCATTTGCAAGTTATGTATAAGCAGTAGCCCCGTGGGAGAGAGGCTTACAAAAATGACTAGATCGCACTAAATTATTCGTACTTGTTGTAGCCGTACTTATCTTCACCCCGCAGCAAAATTGCCCGCCATTTATTCATACTGTTGTACTTCAAACGAAAATACTTGTGGTGATAAGTGCGTTCTAACATCGCCTTGGTATAGACGCGGGTACTGGTTTTAGCAATACGGCCATTCAAGCCCCAGCGACAGTTTTCACTGTTATTATCCAAAGAACCGTGAATATAACGACCGGAAAACAGAATAAATTGCCCCGCTTTCACCTCTAGGTAATCGGGTTCGGGTAGACCACCAGGATAGTCAATTTTTGCCCCCCTCGGCCCGTAAACATTATTAGCCCCATCTTGCTCCATATCGCTCAACTTGATGGGGTAAATGCGATCGCCCGTCCCTGGATACATAATCATACAACCGTTCTCTTGGGTTGAATCTGTCAAAGCGACCCAACAAGTCACCTGATACAACTCCTCGCGATTATGAGGCGTTAATACCGGTTCTTGCTGATTTTCGTAAAACCAAGCACTCCCTTGGTGTAACTCTGTACCCTTCTTCCCTGGCTCAATATCAAAAAAGGTCGTCCGCCATAATAACAAATCCGACCCCAGTAACTGAGCAGCCCGTTCCGTTACCGCCGGATTTTCAAACAACTCCATCACTCGCGGTTCGTCAAAGTGACGATTCATCTTCTTCAGATAGTTGATGTAGAAGTTCTTGTACTGTTCGGTGATTTCTTCATCCCAGGAAGTCAACAAGTTACCATCCTGGTTGTCAAATTCATAATCCCCATTTTCAAAAGAAAAAAGAGACGATTCTTGTTGCAGAGTATGGTTAACTAAATACTCCCGTAACTCCTTGATTTCGTCTTCAGGAACTAAATCAAATGGCCCCATATAGCCCTTGTAGTAAAAATCCCGAATATCATCTTCGGTAAGTTGAAACTTTGGCTCAACTTCAACTTTTGGGGCGTAAGAAGTCGGTTGTTTTAGCTCGCAATAGTAATCGTAATAAAAACGACGACCCCCCGAACTAAACGCCGTCCAAAACATTTCAAAATTCCAGCCTGTAGGCAATTGTAGCCGTAAACTTTCGGGTAAAAAACCATGTAAGAACGGCAATCGCGATAGCAGAAACATTAAACCCAACTTCAAAGAAAACTTCCAACCCAAATCATCATCAGATTGGTCATTTTTTTGATTGTTATTTTTGGGCTTGGTATCGCCTAGAGATGCGGTTGTCATTGACATTGCCTCCGAATATTGATTCACTTAATATGCTGAACTCGAACTAATGCTAAGTAATCAGCATTCGGTCACAGTTATGGATACCGAATGCTGTCACCCTTTAGCTTTCTTTTTGTTCGTACAAGCGGTTATAACCGTGTTTATCCTCTCCACGCAAAAGGACAGCACTCCAGTTATTTAAACTATGGTCAATCCCAAAAATATCGATGCTGTAAGAACCTTTTTTCAGGACTTTTTGGTTGTGAATCCGGGTATCAGTACGAGTAATTCGACAATTGAGAGCTAAACCAGATTGGTCAGTTTTGTTCTCGACAGCCCCGTGAATGGCTCGTTCGCTAAAGAAATAAAACTGCCCGGCTTTCATCTCAATGTAGTCCACTGGAGCAGATTCCGTAGGATAGTCCATTGTCCCTCCAATGAAACCATAAATATTATTCACATTTTCCGAGCGGTCAATGTTAATCGGGTAAATTTCTTTGTGAGAACCCGGAATAATTTTCATACAACCATTCTCTTTGTTGACATCAGTAATAGCAATCCAACAAGTCAACTGAGAAATTTCTTCAATATCCACCGGATGAGCTACAGGTTCTTTGAAATTATCAAATAACCAAACATTAGCTTGATGCCAAGTTGTACCGGGTTTACGAGGCGTTTTCGTGAAAAACTGACTGCGCCAAACAATCAAGTTTTCTCCTAAAATTTGAGCGCAACGTTCGACAATTTCAGGACGCTTTAACAGTTGTAATAGTTTGGGACTGTCGAGGTGACGATCCATTAAATTTAAGCGACCACTGAAGTATTTTTTGTTTTCTTCAGTTAACTTGTCATAACCGCCGAGTAGGGCATTTTTGCGTTTACCTTCTTGGAAAGAATACTCTCCTTTACTAAAGCTGTAAACCTGAGATTCGCTATCTACAACTTTAAAACAGTAGTCTCGCAATTCTTGAGTTTCTTCAGGAGAAAGCAAATCAAAAGGTCCGATATAACCGTTGTCATGGAAGAATTTAATATCAGCTTCAGTGAGTTGAAACTCCGGTTTAGTTTTGACTTTCGGGGCAAAGGTAGGCGGTTCTTTAGTACGACAATAGAGGTCGTAGTAAATTTTATTGCCACCTGTAGAAAACGCCGTCCAGAACATTTTAAAATTCCAACCAATCGGTAGTTCATCTCTGATACTTTCTGGTAGCAGCCAATGTAGAAAGCTTAACCGCGAAAGCAAGAAAAACCAGCCTAGTTTGAGGGAAAATGACCAGTCGAAGGGTTGTTTTTTAGGTTTAGATTCGACCGTGGGTTGTACAACAGTCATTGTTTATTCCTCCTAATAAGTTAGAGTCTGTTTTGACAATTTTGGGGGAGACAAAGCAGCGCACACATCTCCTGGTGTTCCAGCAGCAAGAGGTGTTGTTTGATAAGCAAAATCAAAACCATATCCCGCCATTTCCTCTCGCATTGCCGTACACAAATCCGACAACTCCGGCAGCATCACGCAACCTGTCGCCTTCACCTTGCCTTCCATGACGTGCTTCCCAGCAATTCCCGCCGAATAGCCCACCGCCCGCGTCATGGCGCTAAAGCCCCCTGGAATGCCCGCTACTCGCAGCGTTGCTTCCTTGAGTTCGCGGGACCCGTCGGGATATTCCACCTCCAGCCGCACCATCACCAAGGTAATATCGCTCTCATCCGGGCTGTACATCATCTTCCGAGCTTGCAAAGATAAGAGATATTCTGCCGCCGTTCCTTGTTCGATAGGGGCAGGTTTATCCTCAAAACAGCCCAACCAGCGTAAACGATAGATGATGTCATCGTGAAACTTGATACCGAGGAACTGGGCAACATCTCGTTCTACTGTCTCCGGGCTACCGTTGACGAAACTGGCGGTAATCTCCGCGCAAGTTTTCCCCTGATAATCGCGGCAAGTCTGAGAATCTAGGAAACCCAACGCCAGATAAGCATTAATCGTGTTGCAATACCCGTAATGGCGCATTAATCCCCGGAAGAAACTAATACTGTTGGGGTCGAGGTCGTAAGCTTCTAGATAACGCAAAACGGTACGGTGAGCGACGGATTCAAATGTCCCCCATTTCGTCTCCAGATAGTGAAAATGCTGGTATTGTTCGCCGCCACTGTACTGTACCTTTTGACCCTTTACCAGATACGTCACGGGGGCTTGTAGGGCTTCATAAAGACGGGGAGGCGACCAGGAGAATTTGTAACCCATAGGGTTATTATTATCGGCATGGTCGGGCAATCCTGCTCCCCATTGTCCTAATTGCCGGATTTTACCGCCTTTAGCCCGCACTTCATCGAGGAGTTTGACGGTACAAAGGTGGTCGAGGCCGGGGTCTTCGCCCATTTCTGAGAGAAATATAATCCCTCGATTTTTGGCTTCGTCGGAGAGGGCGTAGATGTTGGTTTCCTGGTAGGCGGTGTAAACCATCTGAGTTTGGGTTCTCAGACAGGAGCGAGCGACTGCGAGTAAAACATGCTCTGGTACCATTGGGATGACTACATCGGCTTTTTGGGTAATGCGATCGCTACTTTCGGGGTCATCCATCGACCATTCGACAATAGTACAGCGAGGATTGCCTTTGACGAGGGCTTGGGCTTGGGGGAGGTCGATGGTGGCAATAATGATATTGCAAGGATATTTATGGGTGTAGTAGTCGATGATGGCCGGGGGCATCATACCCGAACCGAAAATAGCGACAGTTTTCATCGTTGAATGGGTAGATAGTAATTCTAGAGGTAGAGTCAATTCAGCAGCGTATGACAACAACTGCTGATTTACTCAAGAGAACAAATACAACTTATTCTGCCGGACAAACGGGTTCGACGCGATAACCTGTGGAAGTATCTTCTTCGCGAGCTAAACAGGGGTTGGTGGGGATACCGCCAAAGTTGAGGACATCTTCGGGGTCTTCGTCGGTACGCCACCAGCAACCAAAGGCACGTAAGGACTCAGTCCGCGAGGTGTTGGTAAAGCCATGAGAGACGTAGGGGGGGTGAACGATGAAGTGACCCGATCGCGCATCAAAGGTCTCATCTCCGGCGTACCAAGTAGCTTCCCCAGAGATGACGTAGTAGAGTTCGCGGGCGGGGTGGTTGTGGGCGAGATAGGTTTTACCCGGCATGAGGTAAAAGGAGGAACAGAATAGGTTTTCGGTATCGTAACCTGGGGCTGGCGCACCCGGGCCGAGAAGGAAGTAGTAAATGTGGTGAGCGTTTTCGTCGGCAAGTCCATCGGGGCCTTGACCGCGATACCATTCCGGGTAGTTGCGGTTGACGAGGGGGGGCAGATCGGTTTCGTGGATGATGTGGGGTTCGGTGTCGGGATAGGGGTAGACATCGAGGTCGGTGGCGGGGTCGGGGTTGTCGTCGCTGTCTACGTCACAGATGATACGGGTGGAGTTGCTTTCTTCGCGATCGACGGTTGTGCCTTCAGGACAAGTCAGAATGGGTACGTTGTGCTGGGCATGACTGACTCCGATGAGGGCGAGTAAAACTGCCGGGGTTAGCAGCAGAGCGTTACGAAGTAGGGGTGATTGGCTAACGGTTTTGAGAGCAAGCATTGATAGTAACTCCTGGATTACGAAGAAACAGCTAGTTTTGATGTTGTCTTGAAACAAGAAATTTGGGAGTTTTAAAGTTAAGTTTAAAATTCCTTCAATTGACTTTTTTCAAAGGTGAGTATATCACACTTGTTCAACCAATTATTACTAGGTTACTTTTTATTTTCATAAAATCATTACGGTAGGATCGGGATTTTTGGTTTTTGCTCAAAAGCTTAAGATTTTTTTCATTTTTTGAGCAAACACAAGGTTTTTTGGAGTAATTTTTCTGATGAAGGTGCTTTTCTCAGAGACGTTAATTTTAAGCAAGCAAATCCAAGATATTAACGCAATCAAATCCTTTTTTCTCGGCGGTATAGGAGTGGGTAATTTTGCCTTGATAGCACGATACTCCTGCCCGAATTGCGGCATTTTGGCGAAGGGCATCTATCCCTTGATTTGCCAGCATTTGCACATAAGGAAAAGTGGCATTAGTTAACAAATCTGTGGCCGTTTTCGGGACATAGGAGGGGATGTGATCGGGGCTGTAGTGAATGACATCGGCAATGAGGTCGTAGTGGTTCAGCTTCTCGGAAGATATACAGGTTTCGATCAAGTCGCGATCGCAAGCTGTCGCATCGCAAACCACACTGTAGGGCTGCATTTGCTGAATCATCCCCTTGTCTATCAAATATTGCAGTTTCGAGGGAGGCAAATTCGGTCGTCGTACCGCACAGTTAATCAAAATATCAATTTCTGGCAAAATCTCTTTGAGACGCTCTTGACACAAATGGGGGCGATCGTTGTCAAAAGTAATAACCGTAGGAGGTTTGAGTATTTCCTCTGTACCAAACATCTCCTGTAGAATTTGGCGAGTTTTGTCTTGTACGGTTTGAGCATCGCGAGCTACGACAATCGGATTGAGGCGATTCATCAAGGCACATTTTAATACCTCTGTGCCAATACGTCCCAAACCGATAATCAAAATCTTTGCTCCGGGTAATCCCGGTCCGTACCCTCCAGCCAATATGCCTTTGTGCTGGGCTAAAAGCTCTACCGAACGCTGATAAAATAAATGGCCGGTCAGCTTACTCATCGGTTCGAGGAGGGGATAATTGCCGTCTTTTTCGACCCATTCATAAGCAATTCCCAGGAAACCACTGTCAATCAGAGCATAAGTGCGTTCTGGGGGTATATTTTCATCAAAATGTAGATAAGTAAACAAAATCTGGTCGGCGCGATAATCGTCATATTCCGACGCAATGGGACATTTGACCTTGAGCAGTAATGTGGCTTGCTGGAGTAGGCTTGCTTTATCAACGATTTGAGCGCCTGCTTCAGTGTAAGCGCGATCGCTATATTGAGCGGCAACACCAGCCCCGGTTTCAACCCAAACAGTATGTCCTGCTTGCATTAAGACCTTGGCTTGGGAGGGTTGTAAGGCAACTCTGCGTTCGTCTTGCTTTCTCTCTTTGAGAATTCCAATGTGCATAATGTAATGATTTGAACCAGGATGTGAATAACTGGGGTTTAGGGGGTCAACTCAAACGGTTAGCTTTTGCAGAATTACATACTGAACAGCGATCCCCGCATATCCTTCTAAGTTGGGTAAATAATCTTGGGGAGCGGTGAACCACGGAGTGCTAAAACAGTCTTCTTGGGAGAGTGCTGTTAGTAAATCGGTCTTTTCGATTAAATCGCTGCGATGGGAAAACACAATCAAACCCCCATCTCGTACCAGTCGCGTAAACTCTTGCAGAATCGCCAAAATTTGGTTTTTATCAAAGCGCGAAAGTACGCCAATGCAAAAAATAGCATCGAACTGGGTGTTGGCAAAGGGTAAGGTTGCGAGTAAGTTTCCCGGTTTTAATTGATGATAGATAGCTTTTTTCTGAGCTTCTAGGAGGCTTTTGGAAGAGATGTCGCAACCGCTCAAATTTTTAAATCCCGCTTGCTGGAGAGCCGCACCGATTAAACCCGTACCGCACCCTGCGTCTAGAATCGGGCTGTCGGGGGGCAAGCTGTAGTTCTGCTCGGCTATAAATTGTTGTAAAACCGGAATAACGGTCTTGGGGGCTTGGTAATTTGCAGCTTGGGTAAAAGTGTCGTAGCGATCGCTAATTTGGTCGTAGTGATACTGCACATCCTCCGCCGAGATGGGAATTTTGTCGGGATGCAGCCAGTCGGGTTGTTGGATAGGTTGGGTGTTGGAAGAGTTCATAGATGCTTGGTTAAAGTATTATGAGGATTGCATCGGCGATATAGCGCTACAGCACGCGCATTAAGACATTGTGTAGGGTGGGCAATGCCCACCATTTACTAGCTTTGGGGTACTTTGGATGTCTCAAATCACAATCGTAGTGCGATATCGGCAATCCCCGAATATCTATGCGGTTTCTACTGAGGACGAATGTGACAGGAGACGGTATTAGTCAAAGTCAGGGTTGTCAAGGCCGTCTTTGTCTACATCAATGAGGTCGGGTGCTTTGCGACTGCCAACCAGTGCGGGTTTCGCTGCTGCGGTTACAGTCGTCCCTTCGGAATGTTCGCCGTTGTTGTTGAGCTTGAAACCATTTTCAGTGAAAGTCCCATTCACCAAACGAATGTAGCTTTCCTCTTTGTTAATACCAAAGGAAACGCCCGCCGCTTTGAGGCCATCCCAAAGCCCCATCAACACTTCCTCGTAAACTGTCCAGTAACCTTGTTTCGAGGTAAATGCACCGCACCAGTACATCAGGCTACCGGAACTGGCACTGAGGTAAGGCATACTCATGTACCACTTATCTTTGTTGATGGCGGGATGGTTTTCGATCACTTCGTCCCAAACGGTTTTCATCGCGCGAGCATCAGCATCAGAACCAATCATGAATAGGTATTCGAGAAGACGGTCTTCACCAGGGATGATATTTTCGATGTTCGACCCCCACACCGTAGCGTTGGGGACAGTGATGATTTTGCCTGAATAATGCTCGAAGGAGGTATTCGCCAGGGTAATTTCGCGCACGGAGGCTTCCAAACCCGTGCCGGGAATGAGGACGCGATCGCCCACATCAAAAGGTTTGTAGAGCATCAACATCACGCCACTGGCAAAGTTGCCAATATTACTTTGTAAAGCAAAGGCTAAGACAAAACTGACCCCCCCAACTAAAGCCAGTAACGGTCCAAGACTCACACCCAAAGAGGTGACAGCCAGTAAAAATCCGACAATCACCGTACCGCGTTTGACCAACCCGACCATAAATTGACGGAGCAGGGCATTATTGAGGCGGCTGAGGGACTTATCCACAGTCATCCCGATGAGGGGCGCTAGAGCAATAGCTAGTAACAAGATGCCCAAAAACTTCCCAATGCTGAGGCCTAAACGTAAACCCCCTTCTTCCGATTGCAGCCAAGTCATCAGGCGCACCCCTAACCCTTCGGTATCGGTGATGTCTAACTCAATGGCATTAATCGCCTCGATATATTTCCGGTAAGAAGTGCTATCGCCTCCCTTGGCATCGAGAGCATTTAAAACCACCTGAAAACGGTCAATTAAAGCCGTTTGTTCGCCTTGCAGTTCGGTCACATTCACCACCAACTGGTTCTTGAGATCGGCTTCGGCTTCGGCGACTTGGGCGAGGGTTTCGTCTACCCCTTCGAGTTGCTCGGCCGCTTCTCCCACATCCACATCTTCAGGGGGTTCGGCATTTTCTGTGGCTGCGGCTGGGGTATCCTCAGTGGTTGCCTCAGCTTCCTCGGTATTGGTATCAGTAGTGGTTTGTTCTTGGGTTTCCTCGACTGTTTCCGTGATATCTTCGAGGGCTGCGTCAGTTTCGGCAGGAGTGGCTAAGGTATCTTCTGGGGTGACTGCGGCAGCAAAGCCTAATGCCACAATTGCGTCTGCTGCTTCAGTTACTGTGGTACGGAATTGCTCGACTTGTTCTTTGAGTTCTGTTTCTTCGGGAGTACCGGGAATCGCGCCTTCTAAGTCTTCTTTGGCTTTTTCCAAGTCCAGTAAGCTTTGATTGAGGCGATCGATTTCGGCGGTGACTGCTGCATATTCTTTAGAATCCGCTTCTAAGTCTTCCCGTTCTTCTTTTGCTGCGTCGAGAACTTGTTGAGCTTGGGCTACAGCATCTTTAGCTTCAGCTTCTTCAACGGCTTCGCTGAGTCCGTCGTCCGTTTTGAGTTCGCTTTTGCTTTCTAATAATTTTTCGACAGATTTATTCGCTTCGAGGAGAGCTTCTTTGCCTTCTTCAACTTGCTTGGCGGCTTCGTCGTACTCTGGCGTACCTTCTTTGGCTGCGGCTAAAGCGGCTTCGGCTTCAGCGAGTTTGGTTTTGGCTTCGTTGACTAAAGCGGCAGCTTCTTCTTCTTGAGCAATGAGGGCATTTTGCCGTTTAATCGCCAGTTCTACTTGAGAAATTTCGGCGGCTTTGTTCTTCAGGAGCAAAAACCAGGCTGCTGCTTCGATTTGTAGTTCTTCTAGGGTTAAGGGTTTGACAAGCACACTTAACTGATCCGAGGGAATTGTGAGATCGCTGACGGTGGTGGCTTGAGAAGGATCGACATCACCAACAATGGTGGATTCGACTAATACAGATTCGGTTTCTTCAGTTTCGGCTTCGGCTTCTTGAGCAAAAGTGGGTGTGGCTGTCGCGCTGGTTAATGACAAAAGTCCAGCTAAGAGAATGACGCGAAATCGGAACGGCAATATTTTAGACATGATTTGGTAGTTACAAATGAGCGGTTGGCCTTAATAGCAGTAAATCAAGGTAATGACTTGGCGTTACATAGAAAGATAAACGACCGAAAGCTGGTTATTTGCTCCAGTTTCTTGAATATGTATTTGGCGAGAAATGCTAATTGTCATCAAGAAAATAGTTGTTGAGTTAATTTACTATCCATTAACTGATATTGTCACTGAATTGTTACTTTTCTCAAACTCTTTATCTTGATTGCATAACACAGTTTTCAATGATTTATGTGTTACTTTCATTATTTCTTAATCAGCCAACCCATAAAAACTTGCAAAGATTAACTCAAAATCGCTTTACCTAAAAATCAGTAAAGTTACGAATTATCATCTTTTCTTACGGTTTTTCTAAGCCAAAGATTTTTGAGTTAAAATTTCTTGCAGTTGGCTTTCATAGAAAAATTTGCGATCGCCCAACGCCGGTTTTAAATCATTCAGCCAAGTCGCCTCAGCATCGAATTGAGCCAAGAAGGGACGATGCACCCAATCGGCATAACGAGCTTGCAAAAAAGATAGCACAAACACAGATTCTCCGGCAATTTCTGTGATGCCCTGAATTTGAACTTTCCCCGGTAAAGCCGACATCACTGGACCGCGAACTGTTCGCGCTAATCCCGACACTTTTTGAATCGCCTTTTGATAAATTTCCCAAGTCCGAACCAAAGGCACTTCAAAATAATGTTCCGCCCCAGTTTGCCGTTCGACGAACATATAGTACGGAATGCAGCCTAATTTGACCTGTAACTGCCACATTGTCGCCCAAACTTCCGGGTTATCATTCACATGGCGAATGACTGGCGCTTGGGTACGAATTTGAGCGCCTGTTGCCCGAAGGCGTTGAAGGGCTTGGGCAACGATGGGAGTAGACAGTTCTTTCCAGTGTTCGTAATGAGCCATAATCGCCAAATGTTTGCCTTTCTGGACAATCTTTTCAAACAAACGCAGTAAGTCATCGGCATCTGCGTCAGTTACATAGCGATAAGGCCAGTAAGATAGAGATTTCGTGCCAATGCGGATAGTTTGGATGTGGTCAAATTCTGGTTGTAGGAAAGGTTCAATATACAAAGCTAGGATTTTCGCCGTCATGGTCATGGGGTCGCCTCCCGTAAAGAGAACGTCTGTAATTTGAGGGTTATGACGGATATAATCGACAAATTGACCGGATTCGCGGGTAGCAAACTTGGATTGGTCGAGTTTGACGAACTGAGGCCAACGAAAACAGAAGGTACAGTAGGCGTGACAAGCTTGACCGGCGGTGGGGAAAACTAAGACCGTTTGGTCGTATTTATGTTGGATACCCGGCACTAAGTTTGCTTGAAATTTAGGGACATTGTACTGTTTTTGTCCGGCGGGATGGGGGTTGAGTTGACGGCGAATTTCTGTAACAACAGGGGCAAGAGTTTGAGCCGAAGCAGACTGTTTTAAAAGGGTGGTAATTTGTTGTAAATGCTGGGGTTTTAGCATTTCGGGATGAGGAAAAGTCAGCCGATAAATGGGGTCATCGGGGACGTTATCCCAATTAATTAATTGTTCGACAACGTAATTGTTGCAGCGAAAGGGTAGCACGGTGGCGACTGCTCGCATCTCTAGGCGTTCTTGGGCAGAAAACCGGGAGAGTTGCGGTAGGTTTTCGATGTCTTTGGCACTGTAGTATTTAATTTTTGGAGTTGAGCATTTCATAGCTATTGTGTTTTTTGCGATCGAGTAAAAATCTTAGATCAAGCCAAAAGCTCTGGTTTGGAAGTCAAGAAATTTCCTAAAAATTACCGACGATCGATAATTTCAACAGTCTCAATCAATGAACGCGAAATAACTGTGGTTATAATTTACGGCAATCTTTCGCGATCGTCAATTTTTGTTCAGCTTTTTCTAAAGTTCGCTGTTTTTTACAGAAAGCGACCCTTACCATTTGATAAGAATTAGGAATTTGCGAGTGGTATAAAGCGCTGGCAGGGATTGCTGTAACCCCCACTTCTTGGGTTAAATATTGGCAAAAATCTACATCATTGCTGAAGATTTTTCCTGATGGCTTGAGTTCGGAAAAATCTGCCATGAGGAAAAACGTACCTGCGGGCAAAAAGGGTTTAAAACCCACATCTTTTAACATTTGGTAACAGAAATCGCGACGTTTTGTGTATTCTTGGCGCAATTCTTGGTAGAAAGCGGTGGGGGCGCGGAGGGCGATCGCGGCAGCGACTTGGACGGGGGTTGTACCTGAACCGCTTGTGTAGAGCCTCATGCGTAAGATAGAATCAGTTAAATGACGAGGCGCGATCGCCCAACCAATTTTCCAGCCGGTCACGGAAAAAGTTTTACCGAAGGTGGAGACGGTAATGGTGCGGTCGTACATCCCCGGATAGGTACAGAGGGCGTGATGGGTGTGGTTGTCGAAGTAGAGTTCGTCGTAGACTTCATCGCTGATGGCGATCGCGTTATATTTCTGACACAAATCGGCCACTAATTGCATCTCTGCATCCGTAAATATTTTGCCGGTGGGATTGTGGGGCGTATTCAGTAACACCACCTTGGTTTTATCTGAAAAAAGAGATTCAAGGCGATCGCCATCTAGTTCCCAGTGGGGCGGCTGAAAACTATAAAATTTGGGAATTCCCCCCACCATTTGTATTGCTGGGCGATAGATACTATAACAGGGTTCAAAAGACACTACCTCGTCTCCTGGGTTCACCAATGCCATCAAAGCCACAAAAATCGCCTCTGTTGCCCCTTGAGTCACCAAGACATCGGTTTTAGGGTTGTATTCGACCTGATATAAGGCTTTCATGCGGTCGGTTAAGGCTTCTGCCAGAGCGGGAACACCTCTCGGCGAGTTATACTGATTTTTGTCGTCCGCGATCGCCTGAATTGCCGCTTGTTTGACAAAATCGGGAGCGCTAAAATCGGGGAAACCGTGACCTAAATTCACGGACTGATGCTTTAGGGCTAAAGCATTCATCTGAGAAAAAATAGCATTGAAAGAAAGTTGTTGAACGCGATCGGATGCCAGCATATTTGTTATTAGCACCTAAGTGAAACGTTTACCCGATAGTGTACTGGTTATTGGTTATTAGCGATTAAGGGGCAGTAGTTTTGGGCAGTCGGGGAGAGTGGGATGAATGGCACTCCAAAGAGGTCGGTAACTATTACCAAGGCCAAAGCTCAGTTCCATTAAAAAAGCACCCCGAAGGGCCGCCATCAGGTAAAGTAGCTAACATCACCGGGCCGGGAGTCCCTGCGTCGGGTGATAACGCAGCGATTTCGCCGCCCATATCTGTTTTCAACCAACCCGGATTGACCGCATTGATCGCGATGTTGTCCTCTTTGACTTCTTGTGCGAGAACAATAGTGATGACATTAATTGAAGACTTAGCAATTTTATAAGTCAAACCCTGATGATTCATTTGATCGAGACGGGAAGTACGACTGGAAATATTGACGATTCTGCCGTAATTCTGCTGTCGCATTATGGGGATAACCGCTTGACACATCGCAAACGTACCGCAGACATCAGTATTAATTGCTTGAGTAATTTGCTGGGGTGTAATAGAAAGGGCATTTTGGTGTTGGTCGAGATAGATTCCGGCATTGTTAACTAAGATATCGAGGCGACCGTATTTTGTCAAAATTGTCTCTCGCAAAGCCGTAATTTGGGATAAGTCGGTAATGTCTAGGGGATAAAATGTCACCTCTCCCCCCCCTTGACAGAGTTGGGAAGCCGCCTTTTCCCCGGCTTCGGGATTTCTAGCAGTTAAGATAACCTTTATATTTTGTTGAGAAAGAGCGCGGCAGATTTCATAGCCTAAACCCCTGCTGCCACCTGTGACGAGGGCAATACGTTGATTCATACATAGTTTTCGGGTAATTGCTGCGATATTATCTTACTTTCGAGGGATGAGTTGAATTGTAAGTATTTTTTAAGGCGCGATCGCGTCAGTACCAGAGTAATCTGTTCTAGGGGATACCCTTTGCACCCACAACACCGCCTGGGATTATACTGTTTTTTGACTTGAGTCTTGACGTAGATGCCAGATGGATTCACTTGCTTTATTCTTGATAAGATGAGCGGGAAATAGATCGATCGTTCTGCTATCCGACCGCAAGTTTGAAAGCGTTATAGCTATCTATTTAATTTAAGGAGACGAAAAAATGCAAGAACCGCCAACCACGACCACAGAACAACAAGAAACTGGCATCAATACCGAAAATGCAGGTTCTTTGTCTACGGTATCTGTTAGTTCTGAACAATGGCAAGAATGGGTTACCCCCGTAACCGAGTTTTTATCAGAACTGCCAAATTACATCGTGCAGTTTTTCTCAGACTACAAGCAACCCTTAATCAGCTTGGGATTGATTGTAGCGGGGATTATCACCGTCAAAGTGACTTTGGCGTTGTTGGATGCTATCAATGATATTCCTTTACTCGCTCCGATTCTGGAGTTGGTAGGGTTGGGTTATGTCGGTTGGTTTGTCTTCCGTTATATGCTGAAGGCATCCGATCGCAAAGAGCTTGTTGCTGAGTTCGACAAGCTTAAAGGTCAAGTTATTGGCTCGGATTCTTAAGATTTGTTAATCTGAGGCTTAACATGATGATGGCGTGGCGAATTGCTACGCCATTTTTAATTCAAGAAGCCCCCAAAGCCTGGGTTAAGAAGGATTCCGGTCGTTGCAGATGAGGCCAAGCAAAAGCATGACGAAAAGCCGCATCTTGGCAAGCTTGGAGTTGGGTAAAATCAATGACATCTTGGGTCAGGAGATTTTCGTACTCAAACGGCAGACGGACATTGTGCAAGCCCGCGTTATCGGTACAGATGGCAATATCAACCCCTGCTTCAAAACAACGGTCAAAAACAGTTTTAAGCTGGTGTAAATCTTCTAACGTCCCGGTTTTGAGGTAAGTCGTCGGACAGACTTCGAGACATTGACCGCGACGGGCAACTTCGGGGAGTAGTTCTGGGTGAAGTAACGGGATTTGAATGCCATGGCCGATTCGCAGAAGATAAGGTAATAATTCTGGGTAGCAGCCGTCTGGAGTTTCGTAAAGATGACCCGTTGTTTTGAGATTATGCGATCGCGCCCATTCGTACAAACGGCAAAACTCGTCTAAACGCTCCTCATAATGAGCATCTCCCCCAGCTACATCAATGGCACAAACATATTCTGGCATTTGTTGGGCTAACTTCGCGATCGCCTCATTCACCTCCTGGGGCAAACGCGAGTGCAAACAAAGAATTTGCCGCGTCACAATCGGGTACTCCGGCACTTGCGAAGCCTTCCCCACAATCTCCACAATCTCGGCCATCTGGTCTAAACGCTCATTTTGACTCAAACCCTCATCCGTTCGCAAATAAGGCGTATAGCGCAATTCTAGATACGCCAAATTTTCAAAAATATACGCCCCGCGAATCAAGCGGTAAATAAAATAAGGCAAAGTTTCCGGGGTTTGAACGCTCTCAACTAAAGTGTGTAACTCCAAATATTCATCCAGAGTATTGCGCTCGCGGGTATAAAATTGTTCAAATTCAGGGTATTCTGGAAAACGTTGCGCCATCTCGCGATCGCGGCGCTGGAAATAACGCCATAACACTCTCGGTACAACCGAACCTCCGAGATGGCGATGTAAATCAGCATATAAAGCCATAATTTTGCATTTAACTCCAAAAAATCACTGTTTTCGCTGTTTATTACCCGCTAATCCTAGATTAAGCCAACCCACTGTTCTGCCAAGAACTCTGAGAAATTGGTACGATCTTGGCTTCAACAAAAAATAAAAATCTTTTATCTTGACACCCATTACTACCAGTGTAGATAATGGGAGATCGTGAAAACCGTCGTATAAACTAAAGACCCTTGGCTAACGTTATCGTAATCGGAGCCCAGTGGGGGGACGAAGGAAAAGGAAAAATTACCGATTTACTCAGTCGGTCAGCAGATGTGGTCGTGCGTTATCAAGGAGGGGTTAACGCCGGACACACCGTTGTCGTCCAAGGACAAACCTTTAAATTACATCTTATTCCTTCAGGCATTTTATATCCCAGTACTGCCTGTATCATCGGCTCTGGGACAGTAATTGACCCACAAGTGCTGATCGAAGAAATCGATCGCCTCGAAGCCCTCAACGTCGATACCTCCAACCTCTATATCTCCCAAACTGCCCACGTCACCATGCCCTATCATCGGCTGATTGACCAAGCAGAAGAAGACAAACGGGGCGACCAAAAAATCGGCACAACCAAGCGGGGTATCGGCCCCACTTATGCCGACAAAGCCGACCGCACCGGGATTCGGATGCTAGACCTCATCGATCCAGACGGGCTAAAAGCACGTTGTGAGTGGACTGTCAACTATAAAAATGCAGTCTTAGAAAAACTTTACGACTTACCGCCCCTCGACCCCCAAGGGGTTATCGAGCAGTATCGGGTTTATGCCGACCGTTTGCGGCCTTTCGTCGTGGATAGCTCCCTCAAAATCGCCGATGCCGTGCGTCAGCGTCGCAATATCCTCTTTGAAGGCGCACAAGGAACGCTCCTCGACCTAGATCACGGAACTTATCCTTACGTCACCTCCTCCAACCCGATTGCTGGGGGGGCTTGCGTCGGGGCAGGAGTAGGGCCTACCATTATCGATCGCGTCATTGGAGTCGCCAAGGCTTATACCACCCGCGTCGGGGAAGGGCCTTTTCCGACGGAACTCAACGATGAGACAGGTCAAATTTTAGGCGAAATTGGGGCAGAATTCGGCACAACCACCGGACGCGCTCGTCGTTGCGGTTGGTTCGACGCGGTAATCGGGCGTTATGCCGTCCGTATCAACGGTTTAGACTGCTTGGCTATCACCAAACTCGATGTTCTCGATAGCCTCCCAGAAATTAAAGTCTGTGTCGCTTACGACATCGACGGCCAAACCTGTCACCATTTCCCCAGCAATGCCAAGCAATTCAGTAAATGCCAGCCGATTTATAAAACCCTCCCCGGTTGGCAGCAATCCACCGCCGAATGCCGCCATTTAGACGACTTGCCCCAACAAGCGTTAGACTATCTCAAGTTTCTCGCTGAGTTGATGGAAGTCCCCATCGCGATCGTTTCTTTAGGCGCAAGTCGCGATCAAACCATCATAGTCGAAGACCCCATCCACGGGCCGAAACGGGCTTTACTGGATGCTAATGGCGAGCCAGTTTAATTCAGTTATCAGTCAACAGTCATCAGTCATCAGTTTTTGAGACAGTCCAGTAGGGGGAGGAGTAGAAAGAGAGTAGAGTAGGGTGGGCATCGCCCACCGCAGTCAAGGTGTAACTTTTTGCGGGAAGATGGGGCTTTGAGACCGATTTTGCTCAAAACTGATAACTGATAACTGACGACTCTCCAGAAACTTAAATCGGCCTTTTTGGGGCTGAAATACCTTCCAAAGATGGATGTTAGCCGATTTTTGAAGGCAATTTTAAGACTAAGTTTCTGACCCCCTTTCTGGGGTAGAGTTCAACTCCTCCCCCTACTGCCTACTGCCCCTTAGAGGCTGATAACTGAAAAACCTCCTCCTTCTCAAACTAACTGCCAAGCCTTTTAAAATTTGCTTCTAAGCATAACTTGTAAAATTTCAACCTTAGTCAAATCATCATGTCTATCGCAATTGAATGTCAAAAACGTCCTGAAGGTGCAAAACCCAGAGCCTTACGCCGCGAAGGTTTGCTACCTGTCTCGTTATACGGTCATAAAGGCGCAGAATCCATGTCTTTGACCGTGGCGACCAAAACCGCCGAAACCTTGCTGAAAAACGCTTCAATTAACAATACCTTGGTGGATGTGAGCGTTCCCGATGCTTCTTGGAAAGGTAAAGCCCTGATTCGCGAGGTACAGTCCCATCCTTGGCGACGCACCCTCTATCACCTCAGCTTCTTTGCGGTGGGGGGTCAAGATAGCGTTGAAGTGGTTGTGCCGATTAACTTGGTTGGCGAAGCTGCGGGGGTAAAAGATGGCGGCATTCTCGATCAAATTATGACCGAAACTACGGTGAAGTGTGCGCCAGATAGCATTCCCGAATCTATCGAGATTGATGTTTCGGAGATGGAAGTCGGGACAACTTTGCACGTTGACGAAATTTCTGTTCCTTCAGGAGTCGAGATTATGGACGAAGCTCGCCGTACTGTGCTGAGTATTGTCACTCCGACAGTTCCCGATGTTGAAGAGACTGAAGAAACGTCTGAAATTGGTGCGTTGTTGGAAGATGCATCAGAAGAAGAAGCTGCCGCAGAAGGCGAGGACGCAGAAGCCCAAGATGCGGGCGAATAAACGCCAGTTTGTACGATTTTTTGTTATACAGGCCAGGGGTTGTTTCATCCCTGGTTTTTATTTGGCATTTGTTTGAAGATGAAAAAATACAATGTTTATGGTGTGGGTCACGCTCTTGCGGATTTGGAATACGAGGTTGCTCCCGAACAACTGCAAGCCTTCAATATTGACAAAGGAGTGATGACTTTGGTGGATGAAGACCGCCAGCAGGAAATTATGGGACATTTACAAGCTTTGTCTTGTAAGAAAAGTTCGGGAGGATCGGCGGCTAACACAATGGTTGCTCTTTGTCAACTGGGGGGGACGGGCTTTTTCTCTTGTAAGGTGGCAGATGATGAGATTGGCGAGTTTTACCGGGATGATTTGCTGAACTGTGGTTTGGAAACTAATCTGACGCAGCAATTAGCAACGGCGGGGATCACGGGGAAATGTTTGGTGTTGGTGACTCCCGATACTGACCGCACGATGAATACTTTTTTGGGGATTAGTAGCACTTTTTCGGAAGCGGAGCTAGTTCCTGAAGCTTTAGCGGCTTCTGAATACCTGTATATGGAAGGTTATCTGGTTTCGGCCCCGAATACGAAAGCCGCGACGATTAAGGCGCGAGAAGTGGCGCAAAAGGCGGGTGTCAAAACGGCGTTGTCTTTGTCTGACCCTAATATGGTGCAGTTTTTCAAAGAAGGGTTGTTGGAGATAATTGGGTCGGGATTGGATTTTATTTTTGCCAACGAGGTCGAAGCGTTGAAGATGGCTGATACGGATAATCTTAGCGACGCGATCGCGCACTTGCAAACTCTCGCCACGGGATTTGCCATTACCCGCGGCCCCAACGGGTCAATGATATTCGATGGTACAGACCTCCTTGAAATTGCCCCCCATCCGGTCAAAGCAGTCGATACAGTTGGTGCAGGAGATATGTACGCTGGGGCATTTCTTTACGGCCTCACCCACAATATGAGTTATACCGAAGCAGCGAATTTGGCTTCTGTGGCTGCGGCTAAGGTGGTAACTCAATTCGGGCCTCGTTTGGCAATTAGCCAGACTCAGGCTTTGCTAACCGAGTGAAATGTCTGTCGTGTGTGGTAGAAGATTTGCGGTTTTGGTCGTTTGCTACAAGAGGAAGATGTTGTCTACAACATTCTGAAGTTAGTTTTAACTACACTCGGAGATGACGTAATCTAGATTAATACTCTCAATGCCGGAGTAAGATTGGATAGTTACGACCTAAAGCCAGAGTAATCTTGTCTGGTTAGAATTTAGGAGCGAAAAAACCCTGTTCCTTTGAGATTGGGGTTGTCAAAATAGTTTTATTTAGGAGAAAAATATGGCTAACAGATTGCGTAATTTTTTGATTGGTACGGGGATTGCAGCAGCCGGCGGAATCGGTATCAAAAAGGCAGTGGACTACTTCCGCAATCGCGGTAAAGAAGAACAGCCTGTAGAGAAAGATGAGGCAGATGAGGTTGCCCATATCGAAGCTAAATCTGATGAAGAAGTAGCTTACGCGGTGGTTGAGGATAGTTCTGTACAAAGCTTCCTTGATGCCAGTTTTGGTACTCCTGGTCGCTATGTTCCTACCCGTCCACCCAAGGTGTTTGATTATCAAGGCAAGCAGTATATGGTGATTTGGGCTTATGATAACGAGCAAGAAAAAAATCAAATGCTGGCGTTTCTTTACACCGATGAAGGGCGCAAGATGAAAGCAAGTGTGGGCTATACGGCTGAGAAAACAGACTACAACATTAACTTGGCGGATACGCCGTTTGCAGTAGAAGTGAATGATAAAAAGATTACTTCGGGTAAAAGCGAAACCTCTGGCACAACTGAGGTTGATTTTGTTTTAGCTTAGTGGAAAAAGTTGGAATTAATCGTTAGTTAAGGCGGGGTTGACCCGCTTTTTTTGATGTTGAGGCGAAAGGTTGTAGTTGGTAATTGTACCGCGATTATTGTAGGCGATCGCGCGATCAATCCGAATCCCTAATCGCGCGAGCAGATATCCCCTAAAATAGAACAAATCACCCCCCGACATCAACGTGCTGAGTCTTACTCCTTAATTGACTCGCAGACAACACTTCCTCCCTGGCCCAACGATCGGCGGCGATAATATCCTCTAGAGTGGGAGTTGTTGTATTCTGGGATTGGAAGCGATCGCACACATATTCAATCGAGCGCGGAATATCTAAAAAGGCAATCTTTTCGTCTAAAAATAGCGAAACTGCTTGCTCGTTCGCTGCATTCAGCACCGCAGGCATCGCACCTCCCGCACGCCCCGCCGCATAAGCTAAATCCATACAAGGATACTTTTCACGGTCGGGTTCCTTAAACGTTAAACTGCCCGCTTTCACCAAATCCAACTGTTCCCAATCCGTGTAAAGGCGATCGGGATAAGATAAAGCATACAACAACGGCAAACGCATATCCGGCCAGCCTAACTGCGCTAAAACCGAAGTATCCTGCACTTCAATCAGGGAGTGAATAATACTCTGAGGGTGAATCACAATATCAATATGGTCGTAATCCATCCCGAACAAATAATGGGCTTCAATCACCTCCAAGCCCTTATTCATCAAAGTTGCCGAATCAATCGTAATCTTGCGTCCCATCGACCAATTCGGGTGTTTGAGAGCATCGGCTACCTTCACCGTTGCCAATTTCTCGGCGGGTAAATCGCGAAACGCCCCTCCCGAAGCCGTGAGGATAATTCGCCGCAATCCCTCTTCGGGAACACCTTGCAAACATTGAAAAATCGCCGAATGTTCCGAGTCTGCCGGGAGTAACTTTACCCCGTGTTTCTCCACCAAGGGTAACACCACTGGCCCCCCGGCGATTAATGTTTCCTTATTCGCCAAAGCAATGTCCTTCCCGGCGGTAATCGCGGCAATGGTGGGGAGGAGTCCCGCACAGCCGACAATGCCCGTTACCACGCTTTCTGCGTCTCCATAGCGAGCCACTTCCACAACACCTTCTTCCCCGGCTAGGAGAGTGGGGGGGTTGTCGAGAGAGGCGATCGCGTCTTTTAATTGGGGTAGCTTATCTTCAACGCAAATCGCCGCAATCTGAGGCTGAAACTCGCGGATTTGTTGAGCGAGAAGTTCTACGTTACTGCCACTGGCTAACCCCACCACGCGAAACTGTTGGGGATACTGCCGCACAATATCCAGGGTTTGCGTACCAATAGAACCAGTTGAGCCGAGAATCGAAATTGCTTTCACGGATTTTAGATTTTATGGAGAATCTTCACCGCTATTTTCCCACATCAATGACGTTGCTTGTTGATACGAGCATATTTGAGACAGTCTTGGCCGTTGTCTATCGTGCCATGACCGCTAAAGAAAAACCACAGGTTATCCCCCACGGTCAGTTTCGCATTTTCGACTTCTTGCAACATATTTAGGGCTTGCTGAAAAAGTGATTGAACAAAATCTCAAAAAGCAGGGGTGTAAAT
>JAWQFT010000057.1:0-32201 GCA_035968055.1 Jaaginema sp. PMC 1080.18
CCCCAGGATGAAACCCCTCCCCCACAATGGTTTCACCCTGTACCACCACAGACCCAACCATCGGATTCGGTGCAGTATAACCCCTAGCCTGACGCGCTAAATCAAGACAGCGTTGTATCATTGCACTATCAAAGGCAAAAGAGGAAGCATCTACAGAATGGGTCATATTTTTTCAAGGAATGGAAGTAGAACTTGTTATTTGTTATAAGTGACAAAAAACCATACAAAATAACTTTACATTTTTACTTTTTTAGAGATAATACGCAATGCCAATCCGATGGAAGCAGGATAACAATAGATTAACCGCCTTATTAGTTGAGGCAACAACGGTTAATGGTCAGCCACAAGAACGAGAAGTGCGATTCTTGGCCAGCATTAAAAATGAAGATATCTATACCTATGCGGGTCATATTAACTTCTGGAAAGACGTTTCGAGTGTTTTAGAGGAATTGCCCGACGAAATCCGCGAACAAATTGTTATTGATATTGCTCAAAAAATCAAACAAATCCCCGCTTGGGCAATTCAGCAGATGGAAGACTACCAAGAAGAACATCGTCACAAAGGCGAAATCATTTTGGCAGCAATGAATGAAGAAAGAAAGCGACATGAAGCCAGAATTGCCGAGTTAACTCGCCAAAGACGGCAAGAAATCCGAGAATTTGAAGAACAACAAGAAATTTTGATGGCAGAAATTGGTTTGTCTCCAGCTAAATCGACAATTTTACAGTGAAAAAATTACTCCCGACATCACTTAAAAATCTACTCCAATTCTTCAACAATCCTTTCCCAAGCCGCTACTGGGTCGCGGGCTGCGGTAATCGGTCGTCCAATGACCAAGTAATCTGCCCCGGCTTTGAGGGCATCTGTTGGGGTCATCACGCGCTGTTGGTCGCCTGTTGCAGCCCAACTCGGACGCACCCCCGGACATACTAAGAGAAAATCAGATTCACAGACTTGTTTTAAACTACTGGCTTCGCGGGGAGAACAAACAGCCCCTTGAATCCCGGATTCTTTGGCCATCAATGCCATTTTTAGGATGTATTCGGGCAGTTCTAGGGGGATTTGTAAATCGAAGGCGAGTTCGCGGGCGTTAATACTGGTTAGGAGGGTGACCGCTAGAAGTTGGGTGGAAGTTCCTTGTACGGCTTCTGCTGCGGCTGCTAGGGCATTGCGTCCGTTGGTGGCGTGCAGAGTCAGGAAATCGACATCATACTTTATGGCAGCGCGAGTTGCTCCGGCGACGGTATTGGGAATATCGTGGAGTTTGAGGTCAAGAAATATCCGTTTTTGGCGAGATTTGAGGGTTGAAAGGATAGATGCCCCGGTATTGACAAAGAGTTCTAAGCCGACTTTCCAAAAAGTTACGTCTGGGAGTTGGTCGAGTAGCGCGATCGCGTCCTCAATTGTGGGAACATCTAAGGGAACTATAATTTTATCGCTGCTCATTTGCGGGCATCGTCGTGAAGTGTAGTCGGCCAAGGTTAATCAGATATTAATAGCGAGAATTCCTAAGCAGGGGTCAATTCCTCGTTACTCAATGCTTGCAATTCTGCCACTGTTCCCACATTCAACCGCTCGATATCCGGGTGAGAGCGTTTGAGTAAGCCCGATAATACTTGACCCGGCCCTACTTCGACCGCCTGATTCACTCCAGAATCAGCTAATTGCAGCATAATTTCCCGCCAGCGCACAGAACCCGTCATTTGCTCCACTAAGCGCTGTTTTAAAACGGCTGCCTCGGTACTGGGATTGGGGTCGATGTTGGAGATTACCGGAATCTGTGCTGTGGCAAAAGGAACAGCGGCTAAAATGGCTGCAAATTCTTGCGCGGCTTGACTCATCAATGGCGAGTGAAACGCCCCGGAAACCTTGAGAGGAATCGCGCGACGTACCTTCACGTTCCCTAATAATTCCTCCACAGCCCCAGGAGTCCCCGAAATGACAACTTGGGTTTCGTTATTGTCATTAGCAATGACCACCTCAGCACTGTTTTCTATCTCTGCGTTGAGTTGGTCGCGCTTGAAGCCCATTAAAGCGACCATTTTGCCCCCAGAAGCCTGAGACATTAATTCTGACCGTTGCTTGACCAGTTTTAAGCCCGTTTCAAAGTCAAAAACTCCGGCTGTGTAGAGGGCGACATATTCCCCTAAACTATGACCTGCGACGAATTGGGGTTGTTGATTTTGGGCTTTCAACAAGTCTGCTAAAATCGCTTCGATGACATACAAACAAGGCTGAGTATATTGGGTCTGAGAGAGCTTTTCTTCCTCGCTTTGACACACCTCTAGTACCGACCATCCTAAGATGGCTTCGGCTTGTTGAAATTGAGTTTGAGCGGCAGCTAGAGCTTTGAAATCGACTCCCATCCCTACGGTTTGCGACCCTTGACCCGGAAATAGCCATGCAGTTGCCATGATTTGTTAGCTTTTCTGTATATTGTTGTGTCTGTAAGCCTACAGATTACAAGTTGGGGGGCGATCGCGCAAGCAGGAAGCAGGAATAATAGCAAACTCCAATAAGCCCCAACCCAGGCTTAAATTTCGTTAAGGTATATTAAGTTGCGATCTTAATTTGAAAGAACAAGGTATTTTTGACATGGCAGATCAACTCATACGAGCAACCGCCGCCGACGGGGGGATTCGGGCAGTTGGGGTCATCACCACGCGCCTCACCCAAGAAGCTCGACAAAGACACAACCTTTCTTATGTTGCCACGGCGGCTTTAGGCCGTGCTATGTCCTGTGGCTTGTTGCTGGCTTCTAGTATGAAACGGGAAGATTCGAGGGTTAATCTTCGTATCAAAGGCGATGGGCCTTTGGGGGGCTTGTTGGTGGATGCGGGACTGGATGGTACTGTGCGGGGCTATGTGACGAATCCAGGGGTGGAGTTGCCTCCAAATGCCAAGGGAAAACTCGACGTGGGAGGCGCGATCGGTCACAATGGTTATCTGTATGTCGTGCGGGATGTGGGCTACGGCTATCCTTATTCGAGTACCGTGGAGTTGGTTTCTGGAGAGGTGGGAGACGATGTGGCTCACTATCTGGTGGCTTCGGAGCAAACGCCCTCGGCTTTGTTGGTAGGGGTTTTTGTAGGTAGTGAAGGGGTGAGTGCGGCGGGTGGAATTTTACTACAAATCCTCCCTAAAGCAGCTCGCGATGAGGCTTTGGTCGAAACTCTCGAAGCTCGCGTTTCACAACTATCTGGGTTTACCCCATTGCTGCGTCAAGGAAAAACACTTCCTGAGATTTTTCAGGACTTACTTGGCGATCTGGGTTTAATGATTTTTCCAGAAATTCAGATGGTAAGGTTTAGTTGTCGTTGCTCGTTTAATCGAGTTTTGGGGGCGCTGAAGTTGTTGGGGGCGGATGAGCTACAAGATATGATTGACAAGGATAATGGGGCTGAGGCAACTTGCGATTTTTGCGGTGAGGTTTATCATGCCGATCGCAAGGATTTGTCTCAATTAATTGAAGAACTACTTTAACAGAAAGGGGTTTGGGGCTATCCATCTCCTCCCTACTTCGTTGATGAAGGATATGGATAGCCCCCAGTAGATTGACTTGGTAGTGGTAATTCATTTGCTTATTGTCCGGGTGATGCTGGCAGCACAGCAAATCCCGGCGAGATGGCCCGACAATTTACAACCAACCTTTTTTAGCTTTGGCGATTTTGGGAGGATGGACGGGTTCGACATCGTAAAATGTGCCTAATCCTTCGTATTCGATGAGATAGTCGCATTCGTAAACGGTGCGCGATCGCCCTGCCGGACGCGGTACGTCAATTTGGTTTAAGATGGTAACACCCGCATCGTTGACTAAGAAGCGATCGCCCAATTGTTTCGCTTGCTCGTTATTGCTGAGTTCTAGGGCAATATCTTTGAGAATACTTAAATAAGTCCTGTTGTCGGGGATTTGCACTCCCTGACGAGTGGCTTTGAGTTGAATCTCCTGCTTTGGGCTATGAAGAAAGCCCCCAGCATCGTAGATATAATCTAGCCGGACTTTCCCCGCCAGCAAATACAAACCATTCACAATCGCCTGCTTGCGAGTCCCTTCAATGCGGTCAAATTGGTGGGTAGTTTCGCAGCAATCTAGAAACTCTGCTAACACAACTTTAGCCTGGTCTGCGGCTTGCTGGCGCAAATTGTCCGGTAGTTCTGTTGCCGTCGCCTCGATGTGCATCAAAATATCGATAAACGGCTGATTCCAAGTATTGATTTTTAATGAGATTTCTTTCTTTTTCAAACCCCAGAAATAGGAAATTAAGTGACTCACTATAATGACCTGAAAAGGATATAACGCAATACTATCAGCAGGATAGGTAAAAATGAAATCCGGTGCGTAGTCGGGGATGGACTGTAACCGTTCCTTGTCGCTTTCGTGGGCGATAAAAAAGGAAGTTGCCACGCGCGGGCCGATTTCGCTAGCCGATTTGATGGCGCGGGCATTGAAAAACGGCCAGGACGGCGGCGGCACATTGTGACCCAGAATTGACCCTAGGGTATGACGAGTCCGGCGCTTCATGTGGGCATATTTGCCGTGTTGGAATTGGAAGAAATGCCACCCCGCAAACATCTCCTGAATCATCTCGGCGGCTTTGTGGGCTTGTTCTTCGGGTACGCCGTCGAGATAGCCCGTATACACGAAGTCGAAGTTACCGCCGACGAGTTCCCCAGCCATGTTTTCAATTTCAGCAATCAGGGTTTTATCGCTGACAATTTGGGCGACAACATCCGGTAGTTGGGCGAGTTCGCCGTAGATGTGCGAAGCATATTCGCGAGAAATGTCTCCTCGCACTTCACCGATATATGTATGCAGTGCTAATTGCCATTGCAAGGAAGCCATAGCAGCAAAAGTAGACCCGACGCATTCTTCTTCCGGAAGGTTGGTAATGCCTGCCCCGGCTGCGGGTTGAATCGCTGCATCGAGGCCGCGGCCAATATTACCCAGGGCGCTGGCTTCGATGTTGGTGACGACATAAATCCAGGGAGTTTTCTCGGCGATAAAGTCTTGGAGATGGGGCGGTAAATCGGGGCGTTGGGTATCGGGTTGGAGGAGTTGCTGGATTTCGTCGAGACGGGCTTGGGCGACAATGACCTCGGCGAGTTTGGCATCGCGACGTTGGATTTCAGCTTCGACGCGGCTAACGACGGAGGGGAGACTGGCGAGTTCGTGGGTGAGCTTGATGGTGTCGGATGTCCCCCCAGAGTTGGAGTTGGCGATAAAGAGGGTATTTGCGCCGACAGAGGGGGGCAGAGTATCCGAACCCGTGAAGCCGTCGAGGTTCATTACGGGTAGGGTATTTAATCCTAGTTTACGGGCTAAGTTCCCCGCGATCGCGTTAATCAAAAAAGACGTTCCCGCCGCCCCGGTAATAATCTGCGTTAAATTCTTAATGCGTTCTCGTCGCAGGGTTTCATCTTCTGTTCCCATCATCAAGCCAATCCCCTTTTCCCCCGTCCGCAGGGTCACAGTACCGTCGGGACGAGTTTCAAAGAGTTTCTCGGTGTTTTTGCGTAGGGCTAAGGGCTGAATGACAATGATTTCCTCGCCGTATTTGTTATAGGGGCAAGGAATGGGGGTATCGTTCTCGTCGCGATATTGAATCTGAAAGACTTTGAGGGGGGCGAGACGTTCGTAGCGGACGTAGTGACTGGGATGGTGGGTTTTCTCTTGGTGTTCGATGGCAATCAGAGGAATGACTTCACCCCGATAGATATTAAATAAGCGGGCTTCTCCATCGGCGTTGACTTCGACTAATTCCCCTGGTAGGACATCGTAGATGGGGGCAACGCCTTCGGTAATGTAGGCTTTGGCTTGTAAATCTGCGAGAAAGTTGACTTCTTGGGGAACTTTTTGGGCAAGGTCGAATTTTCCTGCGGCTAAGGCTTCTGAGTCGAGTAAGATGACTTGTTCTTTGAGGGCGTTTTCTTCGGAGGCGGATAAAAAGGCCGCTTTGTTGTAGTTGCGTAAGTCGTAAGGTTTGGGGATGTAGAAGATAATTTCTCCCCCTTCCTCGCCCCCGCGTTCAGTTCCGCCGCGTACCATCGTATAAGTCCCACCCCCAATCAAGCCGGGTTGCGGTTTCCCTAGGGGAGTATAGGACTGGAAGGTGAATTTGTTTTTCGGGTTGGAATATTCGAGAATGCGGGCGACTAAAGCGGTGGCTAGGGTGACGTTTTGGGCATTGGCTTGGGTCATCACCTCCGCCAGATACAGCAGTTCTTGAATCTTCTCGCTGGCGGTGGAGTGATTATCATCCCGGAGAAAGCCCTGTTGCGTAAAGGTTTGGATGGCTTTTCCTTGGTGATGAAAGGTAATGTTATCGCCTTGGGTCTGGGTGGTTAGGGTTTGATGGGCGTATTCTAAACCCAAGTCGTAACCCCCGACATGGCCGCTACTGTCGATAACGGCGGTATTTTGGGTTAAGTAATCGGGGTCGGTATAGGCAAGGCGAGATAATGCCCCAGGAAGGGAATCGGCTTGGAGGTGTTCGTAGAGAAAGCGTTTGAGGGCGGGTTCGACGCAGGAGTCGGAGTTGGAGGTGAAGTGGAAGCCTTCGTAGCTGAGGAAGCGTTTGTAGCGAGAGGCATCATTAATGTCGCCGTTGTGGGTATCCCAGAATAAACTGGTTTTGCCTGCGTGGGCTGTCTCGCTCACCGCCATGATACCTTCAGGGGTGAGGTGATAAATGCGGATTTTGTCCTGGGTCAACACCTCGCAGTGGGGATGGGCGTTGCTTTGGGAATACATATCCCCTTGAGAGGCTTGGCGAACGTGGGTTTCCCAGTTGGTCAGGAATTCGTTGTTGTTTAGTTCGGTTTGGGCTACCAGTGTATCCCAGGTTTTGAGTAAATCACCCCCGTCGCGGGACAATTTCACCTGCATCTCGATAGTTTCGTCGATTTTATGGATGATTTGCTGGATTTGGTCGGAGTCTAGATTTTCTTGACGGGTTGCGGTTTGAGTGAGGAGATTAAAAATATTGTCCAAAGGAATTGTGCCAATGGCCATGCCGGCTGCGTCATATCCCGCTTTTGTGCTTTTTTTCGAGCAATCTTCGGCTAAAGCGGTGGCATAACGACGGCGATCGCGTAAAATAGCTTGCAACTCTGCTGTATCTCTTAACATCGATTGCCCCGTTTCCGGATTCTTGCTCAAAAAGAGATGTTCAATTTTAACCGGACTCAGAAACACATTAAAATTGCGGCACATATTCGCTTCCTTGTTCGCTGTAGCATAGAATCAGTGGCGTGAATCGTGAACAATCAAGGCTATCGACACAACACCATTCCAGCGCGATCTATCGTAACCTAATTTGCCATTTTCCTACCGTAACACGATTGCTTCACGCCAACTTATTGGGTTTCCGCAGGGTTTGGGCTACCCGGACAAAAAAAGAGAGAGGCTATTTTTTCCTCTCTTGCGACAATGACTAATCTTTTTGGGGATAATTGCGGCAAAATACTGAATAATTGTGCAGAAATCCCTTTTATTACAGTATTTCTTTAGTAAGCTAAACCCATGCTGCGGGTTGTTTCTGGACCTAAGTATACGCGAACGCTCAAAAAGTCGGTCGGACAAGCGGTTTCGCAACGCTTACAGCCGACACAATCTTCGGTACGCGGGGAAGAGGCAATTTGGGCGGCTTTACAGCCATCCCAAGGTACCATCTCTAATACATCCGTCGGACAAGCGCGTACACACTGGGTACAACCAATACAGGTATCATAAATTTTGACGCGATGAGACATTGAATATCTACTCCAAGTGCGAGTGTTCTCTTGATTTTGCTTTGTTTTGTCTTAAAATTCGCTGGCTCACAGCATAGTTTACCTTAGCCCTCTGTTTCTTATATGCAAAAAGAAACAGAACTTTAAATTCTGTAACAGTTTGTTGTTGGTTATTGGTTGTTGGTCATAAGTCTAATTTTCTCCCCTTCTTGAACTACTCTCTATGGCCTCAGCCAGCCGCTCTCGCCATAAAAGGTTATCCTCAAGAGTAAGGATAATGCGATTGTAGTCATAATTTTGTAATATCAGGGTTAAATAGTTGCGATCGCCCACTCCGTACCAAAAGTCTCTACCCTGGAAAGTATAGTACGTTCCCGCTTTGATAACTCCAGGGACAAAAGTTCCCGGAATCCGCAACTCTCGCCAATCAAAACTCGGTTTAACGGTAGAAACTCCCGTAATTGCCATCAGAGGGACTTTCATTGGGTTTTCAAAATGAAACGCCCAAAACATTTCGTACCATTCCCACTCAATCAATAAATCGCGATTGACAATATTTAGTCTCATTGCTGTTACCCCAGAATTGCTGAACTTTCCCCGATAAATTGACCAAATTTTCCGACCTTTTTGAGCAATTTCTCGGAAATCTCACTGCTGCAATTGAAATCGTTATAGTTAGATTAGATCGTTTTGGCGATCGCGTGGGGTGCAAATTCAATCATATTTTCTTTTGTTGTAGTTTATTCTCCTCTCGACATGACTATTCAATATTGGCGATTCAGTGTAATAGGGATAGCAATTTCTGGGTTAATTTTTGCCTGTAGCCCGGAACAATCTGCGGTTACTTCTTCAACTCAATCTCCAGAAGTTACAGCCTCAAACCCAGATGAGAATTCACAGGATGGTGAAATTACCACGATTCAACAACAACCCGTTTTTGTGACTCCTTTAAGCCAAGAAAAGGAAATTTCGGGACAAGAAGGTATGGCTCTAAAATACGGTGAAACTATCCGTACTCAAGGAGATGCGTTAGCTGAAATTAATTTAAATAATGGTTTGGCTTTTCGTATTGGGGGAGATTCGATTTTGACATTACAACCCAATAATGAACTGCATTTAAAATCTGGGGAAATGATAACCTGGGTTGAAGAAGGTAAAGAAGTTCCTGTTAAAATTATTACGCCTGGGGGAATTGCCGGGATTCGCGGCACAACAGTTCATGTAGAATATTCGGAAACTTCCGACCAAATTCGCTTCTTTTCTTGGGAAGGAACAGTAGCAGTAACTTTACCGAATCAAGACGAAGAAATCATCCTAAATTCTGGGGATGAAGTGCTGATCGAACCGGGAGAAACAGAGATTGCAAAAATACGCGATCGCGTTCGGCATTTACCCCTAGTTGAATGGCAAAAGCGCCGAGCCGAAAGCCGCCTACTCAAAGGGTTTGCCAAGGAATTACCAACTATTGAAAAAATCAAAGAAGTCGATCGCAAAATGTTGGAAAAAGGGCCAATGCGTCAACCATAAATAAACAATTCGCCTTTCAAGTTCTTAATTTATGAATCAAAATCGAGGATTTTGGACGCATCTTAATGTTGCGGTAATTCTGAGTTGTGCAATAACGGCTGCTGTAATAACGGGGTTTTCTGATGCAGTTAGTCAGTCTTTTGAGCGCCGATTGCACGCTCATTTTTTCAACTGGCGCGGTGCAGTAACGCCTCCTAAAGATATTATAATTGTTGCTATCGATGAAGACTCTTTAACCCAAGGAGAATTGGCGGCACGGAGTTTTAAATCTGATGACGATCTTCGCAGTATTCAGCGCTTTCCTTGGCAGCGACAAGCTTATGCAGAAGTGGTAACAAAACTTTTAGAAGCGGGGGCGAAATCGGTTTCTATTGATGTTCTGCTTTCGAGTGAAAGTCGTTACGGCAAAGCGGACGAGCTCGCTTTTCAAAAAGTATTGGATCGTTACGGCGATCGCGTTATACTAGCAACTGCTTGGGAAATATCTAATACTGCCAGAGGACTGCATCACCAATTAGTAAAACCTCACCGCAATTTAGGGGTTGAATTGTCTCAAATGGGCTTGATTAATTTTCCCTCAAGTCCCGATAATATTATTTTTGAATTGCCTTGGGAATATAGTCGTCAACTTTTGGCAACGGCTAAGTTTCCCCCTTTACCGTCTTTTACTGAAGCAACTCTTAACGGGGCAAAAATTGACTACAAACCACCTTCAGGAGAAAATATTTTCTATTACGGTCAACCCCGTTCTTTTCCCCACGTTTCCTTTTGGCATATTCTGGATGAGAATAATTGGGAGTTGTACCGAAACCAGGGCATTTTTCAAGATAAAATTGTTTTGATTGGGGCAACCGCCGATTCCCTACAAGACTTCAAACATACTCCTTTCAGTGTAGCAATGGCAGGGGTAGAAATTCATGCTAACGCGATCGCGACAGTTCTGGAAAATCGTGCCATTGCTCAAGGGTTACCCAATCCTCTCAGTCGGGGTATCCTAGTTGGCATTGCTACCGCGAGTCTGGGGCTGATTTTACTGTACTGTATCAAAACACCCACTCGTCAATTTTTAAGCGCGATCGCCATCAGTATCGCTTGGCTAGGCATCAGTTACGCCAGTTTTACCTATGCTTACCTAATTTTACCTGCTGCTCTTCCGGCTGTCGCGATCGCCCTGTGTGGCATCTCCAACCTTGTCCTAGGGACAATTCGCGAACAACTCGAACGTTACCGCCTTTACCATACCCTAGAACGCTACGTTGCCGCCCCCATTGTCCGAGAAATCCTCAACCGTCGCAGCGATGACTTTCAAACCCTCCTCAAAGGTCGCAAAGTTAAAGCCGCTATCTTATTCTCCGATATTCGCAGCTTTACCACCTTCTCCCTTAAACACGACCCCGAAATTGTCGTCAGCCAACTCAATACCTATCTCGAAGCTATGGTAGAGGCAATTCTCGTAGAAGGAGGAACTCTCGATAAATTCATCGGGGATGCAATCATGGCAGAATTTGGTTCTCCGCTTTCAAACGGGGAAAAAGCTGATGCTCTCAAAGCAATTCGGGCAGCCCTCGGTATGCGCCAAGCCTTGGTACAATTACAACAGAGGTGGCAAGCCCAAGGTCAAGAAATTCTGTTTAATGGTATTGGCATTCATTTCGGGGAAGTCATTGCAGGGGATATTGGTTCGAGTAAGCGACGGGAATTTGCCGTGATTGGCGATACGGTGAATACAGCCAGTCGCATTGAGGGGCTAACCGGGAAGCTGTATATTGACATCCTCATCAGCGATTCTCTTTATCAACTCGTTCGTGAGGAAGTGAATGTGGTGGAGATGGGAGAACATTCCCTCAAAGGTCGGGGAGATAATACTATCAAACTTTATAGTTTGGTGGGGTTGAAAAACGAAGATAATACAACTTATCTACAAGTCCGCGACGCTTTGCGGCAATATTTGGGTTTCAAAGACCGTTCTATGCCGGATTCTGGGTTAGTTCGTCCTGGGAACATCGAATCATCCCCTTAATTGTTGTCAGAAGCCTGGTTTCTGGGGTCAAGTCCTTACTTCATCTTAACTGGAAGATGACAATTAGCGAAGTTATGTAGTATCTTGTATTACATGACTTCATCGGTTTTGTCTTATGGCTTCCTTTCGTCACATCGTCTCTAGTTATAAACCTTACAGGGCGATCGCCCTATTTGGTATTGTAGCTTCCGGTTTTTTTGAAGTGATTGACCTGGCTGTTCCCTACAGCATCGGTCAAATTCTCAATATACTTTCTCAGCAACCCCTAGATGTCCCCGTCCAAATCTTGACCCAAAAAGTTGCCTTGCTGACCCAAAATGTTGCAACTCCGAAGTTAACCTTATTGGTACTACTGAGTATTATATTCGCCGTCACGGTGTTGCGTGCGCCTTTGCAGCCTTGGTTAGCCAGTTGGTATCACTGGGCTGTATCCTTGCAGGTACGACGCGACCAAAGTTATCAAGTCATCCAAAAAATCCTGACTTTACCCTTAGAATTTTACGAAGAACATAACCCTGGACGTATTGCCCGACGGGTTTCTAACGGTTTAAATAATCAAACCTGGACATATCCCGATATTGCCACTCAATTTATCCCCAAACTCATTCGCATTTTGGGCATTTTTATCATTATTTTATTCATTGATTGGCGCATCGCGATCGCGTTTCTTTTGTCTTTTGTCTTTATTCTCTCTCTCACCATCAAAAATCTGCGGCGTTTGATTCAACGAGAAAAACTCCTCGATGAATACATGGAGAATACCGAAAGTCGGACATCAGAAATTATTACCAACATCAAAACTGTCAAAGCTTTTGCCACCGAAAGCCAGGAGTTGAAACGGCAGCAACAACGATTTAAACGGGAACTCAAGGTAATTATTGACCGCATTCACCGGGGTTATGTCATCCTCGAAACCAAACAACGGTTTTTAGTCCAAACTTGTATTTTCCTAGTTCTAGTTGCCACTTTAATAGAGGCTTTTTATCAGCGCATCTCCTTGGGACATTTTATTACAGTCCTCACAATTTCTAGTATGGCTTATGCTGAAATCGAACCTCTCAGTATTGTGGCAGAAACTTTTGCCCGACGTTATGCGACTATTACGCGCTTCCATGACTTTTTGTTATTAAAAGAAAGCCAAGAGTCAGTAACCCTCAAACCCCAAACGCAACCCACTTATCAATTCACGGGTAAAATCGAGTTTGCCAATGTTTCCTTTGGTTACAATCCCCATCGTTTGAACTTAAAAAACATCAATTTCCAAGTTCAGCCTTATCAAACAGTCGCTTTAGTCGGGCGTTCGGGTTCGGGAAAATCAACCCTTGTAAAATTACTTTTTCGCTACTTCGATCCCACTACCGGACAAATTTTGATTGACGGAGAGGACATTCGTAACCTCAATATTACGGGATATCGTCAGCGTTTAGCGATTGTTCACCAAGAAGTTGATATTTTCAATGGAACGCTTTTAGCCAACTTAACTTATGGTAATCCTCAAGCTTCTTGGGAAGAGGTACAATCCGCTTGTAAAATTGCCCGCGTTGATGAATTTATTTCAGAATTCGAGCAAGGATATCAAACCATTGTTGGAGAACGTGGAGTCCGTTTATCAGGAGGACAAAGACAGCGTTTAGGAATTGCCAGGGCTTTAATTATGAATCCCGATGTTTTAATTCTTGATGAAGCCACATCCAGTTTAGACTACGAATCCGAACGCTTAATTCAATTAGCAATGCGCTCAATTTATGGAACGCGAACTTTGATTGTGATTGCTCACCGTCTCAGTACCGTCCGCGAAGCCGACCGCATTATTGTGTTAGATGAAGGTCAAATTGTCGAATCGGGAAATCATGCAGAGTTATTAGAACAAGGCGGCATTTATCAGCGCTTAAACGTTTTACAAGCATCTGGGAATTTATTAAGTTAAGCAATTGATTCTTCATTTATAAACTCAATTTATTGGGAGTGAGTTGCTTCTACCCAATCAGCGATCGCGGGCGATATTTCTTCAGCATACTTCACCAATTGTTGCTCGGAGAATTGATCAAAATTGCTACCATCAAGGCGATTTAATACCATAATTGCACCACACAATTGATCTTGGGTGTAGAGGGGAACAGCTAAAGCAGTATAAATGCCCAAACTTTTGACGTAATCTTGGCGAAGACGGGTGTCTCCAACGGTTTCGGTACTCAAAATTGGGCAATTGCTTTGCATAGCGATACCGCACAAGCCAGAGGTAGCCATTTCGCCTCGTTTCCCGACAATAGCGGCGGCGTGTTTGCCAACCGCAGCGATGTAGTGGATTATAGTATTTTGGGCTTCGGCTTTGGCGAGAACGGCGGTTTCAGCGTTGAATTGGGTTTGGATTTGTTGGACGATATTTTGCCATTGTTGTTGATTTGCCATAGATTGAGTTAAGGAATGAGAGGAATATTTTGCCATTCTCGTCGGTCAAAATTCCAACCTAAAATCACTAATAGTTCTCGTAAATTGGCCGCAGTATAACCGACAGTGAGCGGCGATTGGTGTTGTAAAAGGGGCAGAATTAGTAAAAGTTGACGGGCAATTTGAGTTTCGTCGCAGCGTAAATCCATCTGAAGATTGTTTTTTAAGCGTTGTAAAATTCTTGCGGGGGGATAGCGTCCGGTTGCGGGGGTTTGAGGGTTGAGGCGATGGTTTTTAAAAACGCGGAAATTGCTAATTTCTTGGGTGTTGAGGACAGTTTGAATTTCTTGGCAAGATTGCTCGACAAATTTCTCGATCGCGTACTTCATAACGAGAGGTTGTAGAGTAAATAAAGTAGCTTGAGAATTAATAATTTTATCGAGGAGCGATCGCCTTTCTAAAGCCGCTAAGTATTCAAATAAACGGGATTGAGAGGGAGGAAAGAGTAAAGCGGCTCGTAATTGATTAAGGGAAAGGGGTTCTTGAGCGATCGCGAACCAGTATAATATTTCCATCTCTAGGTCGCTGAGACGGTTAATTTGTTGCGCGAGTAAGGTGCGGAGGCGATCGCCTAATACAATGGTATTTTGATGTAAAAATGCGCCAATATTGCCATTAAAAACTTCGCGAATCATCGTAGTAATGGATTTCAAAGCTAAAGGATTCCCACTGTAAAAATGAATCAACATTTGCAGTTCATTTTCCGATCCTGAAAAGCCTTGAGCTTGTAATAATTCCATTGCATCTCGAACTTCCAAACCGCGCAGTTGTAGCGATCGCACGGGCAACATTTGACCTTCATAAGCTACCACTTCCCCCGGTTTTTCGCGACTGGTCATGAGGACGCAACTTTGATGGCGATCGCTCCCCATTCGGCGGAAAAATTCGCCATAATCTTCATAACCAGGCAAATATTGTACAATTCGTCCGCCATTCTCCCCAGAAGACCCACAAATCGCTTCTACTTCATCTAAGACAATCAGACAACGATGAGCTTGCATCAAGGTAACAGTTTGGGTGATGGCTTGCTGAATATTATCGGTTGTCAACGTTTGCTGACCGCGAGAGAGAAACTGTATTAAACTGTCGAGTAACGCGGGTAAAGGAGGCGCACTCAAGAGCGATCGCCAAATCAGCCCTTCAAAGCGATCTTGCAGTTGTTCGGCAATTGTCACCGATAACGCCGTTTTACCAATCCCCCCCATCCCCAAAAGCATTACCAATTTACAGCGATCCTCGGCGATCCAGCTTTCTAGCTGTTGTAATTCCCAGGTTCGCCCGTAAAAATAGGGAACTTCCGGCGCTTCTCCCCAATTTTGCCATGAAATAACATTTTGAGGTGAAGCGAGGTCGTCAACTTCAGCTTCAGCAAACTCCGCAATTTGTTGCCAATCCTCAATCCCCACCGCTTGACAAATAGCGATAAAATTCTCGCGCTGAATCGCAATTCCTCGCCAAAACCGTTTCAGCGTCGCTTGTGTCGTGTAAGCAGCATCCCACCAAGCCGGAGTGCGAGTTTTTGTCCAACCTTGGCGCTGTCTTGCTCGATCGACTTGAGCGAGTCCTTGTTTTGATGCTTTGAGGGTATCTGCCATCCGCCGTTTCTTGCCACATTGCCATCTTAGTTTAGATTGTGACGCGATCGCGGGTTTTTCCCAAGCGAATCAACAGCAATTCACAAGTTTTACCATTGCTGCAACCAAGCATCCAAATCAGCGACGGTGGTAAAGTCTAACAAAGCTTCGCTGAGGGCTTCTAATTGAGTCAAATTCAAGTTTTCAATTGCAGTAACTTGAATAGAAGACAAACTGCCAAAGCGTCGAGATAGTTGTCTTAAAATAAGCGATCGCGTTCCTTGTTCTCTACCCTGCTCAATACCCTGTTCCCGACCTTCTTCCCGACCCTGTTCCCGACCTTGCTCAATACCGCGTTCCATCCAACTGGTGACAATTTCCATAATATCCTCCTGCTGCGGGGGTAAAACTTGGGCGAGTTCTGCTTGAAAAATCGCTTCTTCGCTGGCATTGAGTCGCAGATAAGTGTCGATAAAGCCCGACAGTAATTGGGAATCCTATAATTGCTGCAACCAAGCATCCAAATCAGCGACGGTGGTAAAGTCTAACAAAGCTTCGCTGAGGACTTCTAATTGAGTCAAATTCAAGTTTTCAATTGCAGTAACTTGAATAGAGGACAAACTGCCAAAGCGTCGAGATAGTTGCCGTAAAATGAGCGATCGCGCTTCTCTTTCCCGACCTTGCTCAATACCGCGTTCCATCCAACTGGTGACAATTTCCATAATATCCTCCTGCTGCGGGGGTAAAACTTGGGCGAGTTCTGCTTGAAAAATCGCTTCTTCGCTGGCATTGAGTCGCAGATAAGTGTCGATAAAGCCCGACAGTAATTGCGATCGCGCTGCATCCAAGGGCAAGCGTACCAGCATCAACAAACATTGTAGCTTGACCCTCGGACGCTCTGAGGTTTGCATCCGCATTTTGGCCATAAAGGCGCAAATAATGGGGCTATCGCGTTCGACAAAATCTTGCCAATGAAGGCGATTCAGTTGAATTGTGCGATATTGCAAGTTTAATACTGAATAACCCAGAAAATCCACGGTATAGTTATTTGGATCGGCACGTTGCGGCTCGTCAAAAGCCAAAACTGCCACTTGACAAACAGGCAAATTATACTTTTCGTGCAGACGGCTGAAATATAACCACATCCGACGGGGAAAGTTCGATTTACTCCCCGATTGGTGTTCGATGTGCAGCACAAAAGGAGTATCGGGATTATCCAGTTGTGCCAGTGCGACCAAATCGGCGGTATATTTTTGGCCAGAGGTGACATCGGTAAACAACTCCGTTCCCTCAAAAGTCAGGGAGGGAAAAACTAAGCGAGTGGCAACATCTGGCAGAAACTGTAGGAGGAAATCTTCAGGAAAAGCCTGAATTAACTCTTTGAATAGGCGATCGTGGTCAATGCGCTCAGATTCAGTCATTTTAAGTCAATTTAAGCTTAGAAACTCTCAAATTAGCGATTCGTTCCCGGAATAAAGGTTTGTACCAACACATTATTACTGGTATAAACTTCCAGACGGACATTGAGATTTTGACTAACGGTTTCGAGGGCTCGTTCTAAGGTATAAACATGATCGAGAATTTTAACTTGAGCGTTGACATCCCCGGCAGATTGGGCTTCAAAGGCGGTTGAGCGTACTTTCTGGATGTAGGTGGGAGTGAGCGTTACTTTGAGTAGTTTATCGCTGAGGGTGTAGTGACATACCTTGTCGCCATTTTGCCCACACAGGCGGTTCAAATCGTTACGGGCTTGTTGAATAATAACAGCATTTTTAAGCTGGTTCTCGGCGTTATTAAGGGCGTTTCGGTAAGTTTCTACGAGGGGTTGTGCCTTGCCGTAGTCGAAGGTATCATCTTGGACTTCTTCGATGGCGTTGAGGGCGCTACGCCAGTTAATCACAGCTTGAGACCACTGATTGCGGTTTTCGGCGGCTTTAGCATCGGTGGCAAAGCGTAGGGCTTCGTTGTAAGCGCGATTGGAAAAGTTTTCGCGGTTGAGGCGATCGCGCAATACCCCTAACTCAGTATTATAAGTCGTGAGGGTAGCGCGGGCTTCGCTATAAGCGGCAGTCTCTTGCGGAATTTGGCGCAAACTGGCGATCGCGCTTTGCCACAAATTCTCCGCTAACCGCAAATTCTCAAGATTTTGAGCAATTTCTTGGCGAACGGCGGCAGTTTTCGCTTTTTCTTGGGCTATTGCCAAGCTCGTATCGGCATTACCTTCTTTTTCTAAGCCTTGCTTGACTGCCCGTAAGTTGCGGCGATATTCCGGCAGTTTAGTTTGAGCAAAATCATAAAACTGATTTTGGGAATCGATAGCAGCTAAAAGGGCGATCGCGTTTTGCCAATGCTCTACCGCTTCGAGCCATTTTGCCGCAGAAACAGGACGATTTTGGGTTAAATACGAAGCTCTCACCCCAGTTTGTAGAGCTTCCACTAAACGGTCTAACTCTAACTCCGTTTCTTGATAAACTGCTAATAAATTCTGGGCTTCGGTGTGACGATTTGACCAAAAAGGAATCTCCTCAAGCAAATCCGTAGCTTTCTGAAATTGCCATTGTGCCTTCAAAATTTCCCGACCCGACTCCGGCGCGGCTAAAGTAGAAAGGGCATCAGTAGTCAACTCCTTCGCATAAGGAATTTCCTCGCATTCTCTCAAAACACAAGGCCGACTCAACAAATATAAACTCGTAAAAAAGATAATGCCAGCAAAGCCCGTCCCGACCAAAATCATTGGCAACCAGGGCGTTTTCGCGATCGCGGTGTTATCCTCCTCCGCCTCCTCCTCCGCCGCTTCCCAAGCCGCATCCGCCAGTGCTGCTGACTCTGAATCCGAGTATGATGTAAGGTTAGGAGTTGGCTCAACTTCTGTCTCAGCAACCGACGGCTTCACCTTCGCAATATGAAACCCATAGGGCTGTGTTTGACCTTCAATGCGAAGATAAATTAAACTGCGCTCCGGCTCAAACGGCAATTCTGTGGCAGCCAAAATCTGCTCGCAGCGCTGAAAGACGCGATGAGGATAAGGAAATACAGGTTGACCGTGTTCGACCAAAATTGCTAAAGTATCGTCCCGCAGATAGCAGTGCATTTGAATGGGAGCAAGTTGCGGGAAATCGGCTTGTAAGTGCCGTTGATACAATTGTTCGAGTTGAGCTAAATCAATCGGGGGAGTGGCTGTGTATGGCATAGCATCACATCATTAGATGTAAATTTAATAGTAGTTTAGGCGTTTTTCTGCCTAGAGAGAAGCTAAGCGTTGAAATTTTTGGACAAAGTGTGCATGGACTTATTGGAATATCAGGCAAAAGCATTATTTAGAGAAGTCGGCATTCCCGTGTTGCCTTCTCAACAAGTGAACGATCCGCGAGACCTCAAGCAGTTGCACATTCCTTATCCCATCGTTTTAAAATCCCAAGTCCATGCGGGAGGTCGAGGTCAAGCGGGGGGGATTCGCTTTGTTGAGAATACCATCGACGCGATCGCGGCAGCTCGGACGATCTTCAATTTACCCATTATGGACAAGTATCCTCAAGTCCTCCTAGCTGAAGCGCGTTACGATACAGACCAAGAGTGTTTTTTGGCAATTGTATTCGATTATCTCCTCGGTTGTCCGGTTTTGCTAGGCTCGTCTCGCGGCGGGATGCAAGTCGAGACGGTTCTCGAACAAATGCAGAAAATCGTCCTACAAAGCGAATTTTCCCCTTTCTACGCCCGCAAACTGGCTGTCATGATGGGCCTCGAAGGTCAGGCGATCGCCTCTGTCAGCGAGATTATTGTGCGGATGTATCGCTTATTCACCACCAAAGACCTCAACAGCATTGAAATTAATCCTTTGGGTATCAATGCTGCCGGAGAAGTGATGGCTTTAGACGGTAAAATTACCATCGACGATCGCGCCTTGGGTCGTCAAGGGGAAGTCTTAGGATTACTCGACCAACTCAACCACAACGAAATCGAAGCCCAAGACCCACCCCAAGTTGCTCCCCCGGACACGAACGCCGAACCCACAGTTTATCCCCTAGACGTTGACGATGCCAAAGGCAATATCGGCATTCTCAGTAGTAGTGCGGGTTTAGGGATGCTCGCTTGGGATTTACTGTGCGACGCGGGGGGAAAACCCGCTTGTTGTTGGATAATAGCTCCAGCAAGGGACGGGATACTGGATAACGAAGCAGATTTAGCCGATGCTTTGGCTTATGGATTGGCACAACTCCAAGCAGTTGAAGGCATCGATCGCATTCTGATTCATTGTTTGAGCGATACACCAATGAGTACCGCAATAGCTAAAGCCCTCGTCACCTCGATTGAGCCTCCCCACCCCCTCACCAAAATTACGGGTAGCGAAGAACGGGCTGAAAGACCGACGGCTTCCCAGGAGCGATCGCAACGCTCTGCACGAGAACGTTCTACCCTCAGAAAAAAAGCTCGCAATGCCAATTCTTCAGAAACGCAGTTTATTGTCCGCTCGATTGGCGTAGATTGGGAGGCAATTCTCACCGGGCCTCATCCGACTTTGTACTGGACTGAAGACTTATCTCAAGCAATTGCCCAAACAGTGTCGAGACAGTAGCGTTGAATAACCAATAATCAACAACCCATAATCCTTAGAAAAACCGGGGTTGATGGCGAATTAAACTTAAAAACTCCTCGCGGGTTTTTTGCTCCTCGTCAAACCGTCCTAACATAGCGCTGGTTACAGTCCAAGACCCTGGTTTTTGGACACCCCGCATTGCCATACACATATGGGTCGCTTCCATGACGACGGCGACTCCTTGAGGTTCTAAAATGGTTTGAATCGCCTCCGCAATTTGGCGCGTGAGACGTTCTTGGACTTGCAAGCGACGGGCATACATTTCCACAATGCGAGCGAGTTTACTTAAACCCACGACTTTTTGGTTGGGGATGTAAGCAACATGGGCTTTACCCATAAAAGGCAGCATATGGTGTTCGCACAAACTGAAGAAATCAATATCCCGCACCAATACCATTTCGTTGTGACCTTCATCAAAGATTGCCCCATTGACGAGGGCTTCTAAAGATTGGTTGTACCCTTGAGTCAAAAATTGATAAGCTTCAGCAACTCGCTTGGGTGTTTTTAGTAAACCCTCTCGTTCTGGGTCTTCTCCTACGCCTTCGAGGATTTCCCGTACCGCCTTCATCATTTTGTCTTTATCGCGATCGGAAGTGGGATGAATTTTGACTTCTGTCCCGTTGTGGGTATTGCGATCGGGAAGGGTAGAAATACCATTGCTGGAGTTGGCGTTAGATTGATTATTACTCATAGACATAGAGTTGGAGCGATTAGAACCGTTGGAAGAAACGATGGTCATAATTGAGATTGTTGGGAATACCTATCAAAAAAGGCAAATCATGGGAGAAAATACTCACTTCTCATCATCACAATAGAACTGCGTTGAGCGGGCTAAGCCGAACGCACGAATTGCACCCGAACAGTTGCGAGTGTTGTTGATGAATTAACCCGATGAGGGAGTAGTTGAAAAGCTTAAAGAAACTTTTTGATGAGCGCTTTGGATAAGTATAAACAAATGTTACTGTCTTTTAGTGTATCATTCTCAGAATCTCGATCTTATTAAGATGGGATTGGGAGAATTTTGAGAGGCGATCGCTCAAAACAAAATGCTCCTCCTTTACCGGGTTAAGCCAAAATATATTTTCCCATCTGACGGAATTTTTGGTAACGCAAATCGCGACGTTGTTTGGCGCTCAAGTTCAAAAGGTCTTGTAAATTCTCCAATACAGCGTCTTTGAGGATTTTGGCAGCCCCCAAGGGATCGGCATGAGCGCCACTGGAGGGTTCGGGTAATATTTGGTCGATAATGCCGAGTTCTTTCAAGTCCCAGGCGGTAATTTTGAGGGCAGAGGCGGCTTGGGGGGAACGGCTGGCATCTTTCCACAAAATCGCCGCACAGGCTTCGGGGGTAGCGACAGTATACACGGAATGCTCGAACATCATAAGGCGATCGCCCACCCCAATACCGAGCGCCCCTCCCGAACCGCCTTCCCCAATGACGGTACACAAAATTGGCACATCTAGGGCAAACATTTCTCGTAAATTGTAGGCGATCGCCTCTCCTTGTCCCAATTTCTCGGCATCAATGCCAGCCCAAGCCCCAGGAGTATCGATTAAGGTAATAATGGGCATTCCAAAGCGATTGGCGTGTTCCATGAGGCGCATGGCTTTACGATAGCCTCCAGGGGAAGCCATCCCGAAGTTGCGTGCGACGTTATCTTTGGTGTCGCGGCCTTTTTGGTGGCCGAGTATGACTACAGGTTTGCCTGCGATACGAGCGACTCCCCCCACTAATGCCGGATCGTCATAGCCGCCGCGATCGCCGTGCATTTCAAACCAATCATCGCAGATGGCCTGAATATAGTCGAGGGTGGAGGGACGACGGGGATGACGGGCTAGTTGGAGGCGTTGGGAGGGAGTTAAGGCGCTAAATATTTCTTGACGCAATTCCACGGCTTTGGCTTCTAACTCCTGAATCTGTCCCGATACATCGACGTTATTTTCAGCCGCAAGTTCGCGAATTTGAGCAATTCGCGATTCTAGTTCGCATAAAGGTTTTTCAAAATCGAGTAAAAAAGGTTTTCGGGTTTGAGTAGGCATTTTGAACTGTTATAATCGGCGGTTTGTTATTGATAAGGGGTAATGACTTATTTCATATTGGGTATTCTCCCACAGTTGGGATTCTCTTTTTGATATGGTACATTAGTTCTATAATTAAGGCTTGAGTGGAAATCGCCTGTAAAAGCGCGATCGCCGTTTCGTTTTGATTATTTTTTTCGGCTTACTGTAACCGAACTTCGAGAGGAAAAACGCTCATGAGCCAAGTCAATGTTAAGCAAGTCCAGCTAGTTTATCAACAAGATAATTCTCATAAGGTTTACTGGGTTTATCTGCGACAAATTGAGACAGAATTATACATTGTTGTCGCTGAATATGGCAAAGTCGGGCAATCTTTAAAAAGTAGCATCAAAAGCCCTGAACCTGTAGCTCTCCCGGAAGCGGAAGCTATCTTCAACCAGGTTATTTCCCAGAAAGTCAAAAAAGGTTATACTGCCGTCGCTACCCCCGGCAGTTTAGAGGAACGCCAAGTGATTATCGAGCGTCTCAAAAGCGCGATCGCCCAAGATTTTATTGAGGGGTTAAACTCAGCAGGATTAAATCCCAAACAGGACTTAGCTGGTTTGAATTTGAGTCATTTGGATTTAGCAAATGCAAATTTAAAAAATGCTAACTTAGAAAATTGTAATTTAACTCAGAGTAATTGGAGTGGGGCGAATCTCAAAGGAGCGAATTTAACCGGAATCGATTTATCTCAAGTTAGCTTGTTGAATAATATTCAAGTTGATCATAATACTCGCATTGATGACCCGTGGCAAGACTTAATTGAACAGAATAAAGCCAATACCACCGCCAGAGAAATAGTCAAAAATCCCCGAAAATTAATTTATGCCAATAATGTAGATGGAACTGAATATCCCATTGGCGAATCTTATCAAAATAAAGATTATTTAATCGAGGCAATTCAGCAAGGCAAAACTTGTAAAATCACGATTTACTTTGTTGGTGAAAACCACAGTTTAACCCTTTCTCCCCAAGTAACCTGGGTCGCCCCAAAACCCTCTGAGCTACCCGATTTGGGCGCTGAAACGGTAGTTTATGCTCAGTACGAAGGGATATGTCCCCCAACCTTTTTCCCGGCTTCTTGGGGCGGCGATCGCCCCTATCAAACCCTGCTCGTTCTCGACAGTCAAGGACAACTCGAAATTACACGCTGGAACGTCGAAAATCGCGCCCTGATTGACAAGATTACCCGAAAAGTCGTGACTCGTTGGTGGCAAGCAACATCATTCTACTAACTCAATCACCGGGAAACGTTCCATCAAATACATTGCTCGTCGGGCATTATTTTTTAACATTTCCGACACATTAGGAACGTGGGGAATTTGCGAAAGAAAATCCACAGTACGGCGTAACATTCGGACTAAATCCCCTTCATCAAAACTGGTATTGTCGCATAACTCCGTCCACTTAACTCCCAAAGCCCACTGCTCGACAATCCCAGTAAATTCGATAACTTCTGGCTCTAACCAAACGGGTAAAGCAATTTTATAGCGATCGCGATGTTGGCATTTAATCAACTCGCTGCGTAAACCCCGCAACCCCTCCAACGCTGTTGCAGCCTTTCTCGCTGGGGGGTAATTTGTCCAACTATCCGGTCGCGGTGGCTCAGAAATTAAAGTATAAACCGCCGCAGCCAAGTCTTGAGGATCGAGATTATCTAACTTCCCAGACAGCAATACCAACCCCAACCACAACTCATTATCGCCGCGAATGGCCGCTGCTGCTTGACCGAGAGGAGTGGGATTATAGCGATCCAGGGCATTAAATTCCTGGAGAATTTCGATTAAATGCAGAAATTCGCGCCAATGATGGGTTTGGTGTTCGCGATAGCTCGTTTGGCGCTCGTTGAGTTGGCTGCGTAACTCCTCGCGCCGTTTGTGGCGTTTAATCAGTTTACTGGGTTTGCCCCATTGCTGAAGGGGATGGTTATCAAGTTGAGCTTCAACCGCTTCAAGGCGTTTTTGTTGTTCGAGGACTTCTGCTGCTTGGGGGACAGCTTCCAGATTAGCCGGAATATTGGCCGCGATCGCCTGGGTGGTTGCATCTCCCTTGCGATATTGACCGAGTTTAATGGGTAAGTCTTCTGGAGGAACAAGGGTTTCTCGCTTTTGGAGAGCAATCGTTTCCGGGGAAATTGCCACCACATCGGCGATCGCCACCACAAACCAGCGATTATCCGCCGTCAAACACACCAAATAAGGCATTTGACCGCGACCGGGGGTTTGGGCGTACAACAGGGCGGGAATTGGCTCTGAAGTGCGAATGTGCTTACCTTGGAGGTAGAGTACCTGTCCCGGTTCAACTCCCATTAATGCCGCCGCGATCGTGCTTTTGCGGGCAGTTTCCGCTTGTTGAGCCAGGGTTTTGAGCAAACGCCGTTCTTCTTTAATCCGTTCGCGCAGTTTTTCGTAATGGCGAAATTGGTCGGGATTAATCGCGGCGAGTTCCACATCGAGTTTAGCCAGTTCTGTCGTTAATTCCGCGATCGCGCTGCGTTCGGGTTCGAGGCGCAACGCCGCGATATACTGAGCAAAACTGCGTTCCAACAAATTTTTCGCTTCTGCTAAACTGTGGGTTTGCAGCAAATTCAGCACCATACCGTAGTTTGGCGTAAACTGACTCACCAACGGATCGGCAGGCTTCAGCGCCAAACTCGCCACATCCTTCGCCCCCTCAAACGGCGTTTGTATCGTCACCACCTGACCCACCGCATCCATACCCCGTCGTCCGGCTCGTCCCGCCATTTGCAAGAATTCTGAAGCCGTGAGCAAGCGATGGCCGCGATCGGTGCGTTTAGAAATCGCGGCAATTACCGTGGTGCGTGCGGGCATATTAATCCCCGCAGCCAGGGTTTCAGTGGCAAAAACCACCTTAATCAACCCGGCTTGAAACAACTCCTCTACTAAACTCTTCCAAGCGGGTAAAATCCCAGCGTGATGAGCCGCAATGCCTTGATAAAGGGGAGCAACCTGTCCGGCTCGTCCCGCGTCGGGATTGCGTTCGAGAAAAGCATCAATGCGGGTTTTAAGAGCAGCTTTTTCCGTATCGTTAACCAACAACACATCGCTCATATTTTTCACCGCTTGGTCGCAACCCCGCCGACTGAAGATAAAGTAAATTGCGGGGAGATAATCGCGATCGCGCAGTTGTTCCACCACCAGGCGGATATCCGGGCATTCTTCCCGACGCAAGCGCTGACGAGGATTACGCCGTCGTTTATCTTGCTTTTTCAAGCGAGGATTAATCGCTGTTTGTTCCGGGTTGAGTAAAGGAAACAAGCCCTTGAGAGAACTAAAGTAAAACTCCAAGGGAACGGGGCGAAAATCCGATTGAATCAGTTGAGTTTTGCCGTGGACTCGATCGATCCAATCCGCAAGTTGGTTCGCATTGGCGATCGTAGCCGAAAGCGCCACCAACTGGATATTCGGCGGACAATACACAATGGATTCTTCCCACACCGTACCCCGTTGGCGATCGTTCATGTAGTGGCATTCGTCCAAAACCACCGTTTCCACTTCTGTCAAGGAAGTCCCCACCTGACCAATGGGCGTACCGTAGAGCATATTGCGGAAAATTTCGGTAGTCATGACCAAAATCGGGGCATCGCGATTGTAGGAAGCATCCCCCGTGAGTAAGCCCACTTGGTCTTCGCCAAATTGCTGACGAAAATCCCGCACTTTCTGATTCGATAAAGCTTTGAGCGGTGTTGTATAAAAAACCCGCTTACCGCGAGCGAGGGCGCGGTGAATGGCATATTCTCCCACAAGAGTTTTACCCGAACCCGTGGGAACGCAAACCACTACAGATTGATTATCATTGAGGGCTGCGATGCTTTGGTGTTGGAACTCGTCCAACTCAAAAGGAAACAAGTCCGCAACGTCTAAACCAAATGAAGAATGAGAAGAATTACCTTTCACACAAGAATGTTGAATGTACGCAAGATTTTGTTGCAAGTTTTATCCATTCTAAAGCGTCTGGGAAAAGACGTTGTGGTAAACCCCAGGATATCGCCCCTAATTGCTTCCCTAATCGTGTTTTCAGGACTAACCAAGCGCCCCTGGAGTCAAGGTTGCTTGCCCCAAACCCCTTTTTGTTAAAATTGAAAACTGGGGTTCAAAACCTCAAATTATCGATCGCAACGGCTAACTTTTTTTGGGTTATGGGCATAACACCACAAGTCACCCTGGCTGTAGTAGGGACAACACCACAAGCCACCCTAGCTTTATATGCGTGGATTCCGATTTGTTTGTATTTATTCGTGCGCTTTCCTCCCCAACGGGCTGCGATTATCGGTTTGATTGCGGCTTGGCAATTTCTACCGATGGACGAAATTTATATTTCGCCACTGCCGGTCTACGACAAGATGGCTGCGGCTTGTTATGGTATTTTGCTCGGAACGATATTGTTTGATGTAGAACGACTCGCGACTTTTACCCCTGGTTTGATTGACATTGCCGCGATTATTTTTGCTATTTGTCCAGTTTTTTCGCAAATTGAAAATGGCTTGAGTCCGATTTCGCCGACGTTCAATCAACTGGTACAGTGGGGTGCGCCTTATTTGATTGGTCGCATCTACATCACGGATTTAAAGAGTTTTCGGAGATTGGCGATTGGCATATTTGTGGGGGCTTTGATCTATACTCCTTTTGCTTTTGTGGAATTTGGTATGGGGCCGCTGCTGCACGAAAAAGTTTACGGCTATCCCGCATTTGTAGATTGGACACAAGCCAAACGTTATGGGGGATGGCGACCAGTTTTATTTATGCAGCATGGCTTGATGGTGGGGGCTTGGATGATGGTTGCTTCTTTGACGGGAATTTGGCTGTGGGTCACGAAGTCTCTGAAAAAGGTAGCGGGTCGGCCGATTAAACCTTTTGCCATTTTGCTGTTATTAACTTTTATTAATTGTCGCTCGACGGGGGCTTGGTTGTTAGCGGTTTTTGGTTTTGCTTTGTTGTTTGGGGCTAAAGCGATCAAATCATCTATTCCGATATTGTTGGTAGTGGTGACGATTTATTTGTACTTGATTGGGGGGGTTACTGGTACAACGCCGACTGAGGGTATTTTGCAAGTTATGTCTTTTACTGGGGGCGATCGCAGTTCCTCTTTACGATTTCGCTTTATTAATGAGGAGGTTTTGGGCGAACAAGCTCGTAAAAAGATTTTATTTGGTTGGGGTGATTCAGGAAACCATCGGGTTCAACTCGAAGACGGTCGCATGGCGATTACTGATAGTTTGTGGATTATTTTGTTTGGTTTTAATGGAATTGTAGCTTTGTTTAGTTGGGTGACGATGATGTTGGTGCCGGTGGTGCGTTTTTGTGCAATTTACCCGCCGAAGGTATGGCGACATCCGAAAGTTGCCCCAGCCGCAGTTTTGACGGTGGGTTTGATACTGTATGTGATTGATTCGTTGCTTAATGCGATGACGAATCCCGTTTATACGGTGATTGCGGGCGGCTTGTCAACTTTAGCCACAAATCCTCAAGAAAGTCTCGCAGAACCGCCAATGAAGCGGATTGTGCAGGTGGAAGACCCTGATTTGCCCCCGGCTACGCCTTCTCCTCAGGGACGACCGCAAGCGGCGTTTACGGCTCGCTCTCACTCTTCGCGACAATTGCCCCCAGCCCCTTCTCGTGCGACTGCGCCTCGTCAGCGACGACGAGGCAATTTTTCACGGCGAGAATCTTGAAGCGATCGGGACAAAATGTTCAGTAAATCTTGACGTAATGCTTAGAATTGGCGCGATCGCCCTTTCATTTCTGGGGTAAGGGTGAGATAGTGGGTTATCACCGCGCAATTTGATAATTTCCTGAAATCATGATAAATCCTGCAACTTCTGAGTTACCTGTTGTTGATTTTGCCGAGGAGTTTGTGCCGAAAAACTTGCTCGCGAGTTTGATGGCTGGTTTGGTGACGGGCTTTATCGGTGTGATTCGCGGGATTTCTTATGCGGCGTTGATTTTTTCAGGGAGTTTGGCTGTTCATCTCAATGTGGGGGTAGGAATCGCCATTTATAGTACCGCCGCGATTAGTATTGTGGTGGCGTTGGGCAGTTCTCTACCGGGGATGATTGCTACTCCTTTGGCAGCACCAACGGCGGTTTTGGCTGTGATGGCGGCGGCGATCGCGTCTCAGATGGTAGACTCACCCCCAGAGGTTTTGCTGGCGACGGTTATAGCAGCGATCGCGTTGGGATCGTTATGTACGGGTTTGTTTTTGTGGCTGTTGGGCTATTTGCAGTTGGGCAAAATGGTCAGCTTTGTTCCCTATCCGGTGGTGGGGGGTTTTATGGCAGGGACGGGTTGGCTGCTGATTCGCGGGGGAATGCAGGTGATGACTAATGTGGCGTTCGATCTGCGCCATTTGCGCGAGTTGGCGACAGTTTTACAAGTGGAGCATTGGTTGGCGGGTTTGGCAGGGGCGATCGCGTTACTTTTCTTTACGAAGCGCTACCAACACTATCTTATGATGCCGGGGATTTTGTTGAGTGCGATCGCGTTGTTCTATAGCATTTTATGGGTGACTCAGACGGATGTTGTAACGGCTAGGGCCCAGGGATGGTTGTTGGGGCCTTTTCCCCAGGGGGACTTGTGGCAACCGCTTCAGCCGTCAGTTTGGCACAATATCGATTTCTCGGCAATTGTCAGTCAAATCGGCGCGATCGCTACTTTAATGTTTATCAGTTTATTGTCTTTGGTATTAACTAATAATGGCATTGAGTTGGCGATTGAGCGCGAAATTGACCTCAATCGCGAGTTACAAGCGGTGGGATTGGCTAATCTGTTGGCGGGTTTGGGTAGCGGGATGGCGGGGAATCAAGCTTTACCCAGCACAATTTTAGTGCATAAAATGGGGGCAAATCATCGTTTGGCGGGGGTTTTTAAAATGATTCCCTGCGGCGCAGTTTTGATTTTGGGCCCGGCGTTTTTGTCGTTGTTTCCCAAACCGATTTTAGGGGCATTATTACTTTATTTGGGTATTGATTTATTGTTTCAATGGGCGTACAAATCATTTTTTAAATTGCCTTTGACTGATTATGGAATGGCAATGGCGATCGCGGTGGCTATTAATGTTTGGGGTTTTCTCCAAGGTGTGGTTTTGGGGTTGGCGATGGCGATGCTATTATTTACGATTAAGTACAGCCGCATTGAAGCGACAAAAAACGAGTTTTCTGGGGTTAATTTGAGGAGTTCTCGCGAGCGGACAGCGGCTGAAATTCAGGTACTCAAGGCTCGCGGCGAACAGATTTATATTTTACAACTCCACGGTTTTATCTTTTTTGGTCGCGCCCATAGTTTGCTCGAACAAGTACGCCAGCGCTTGCAAACTTCTCAGGGTTCAGTGCCTCAGTTTGTGATTTTAGATTTCCATTTGGTAAGCAGTTTGGATTCTTCTGCGGTTCTGACTTTAGCTAAAGTTCAAAAGCTGGCAAAACAACGGCAAGTGACAGTCATTTGGGCGGGAGTAGGGGACGAGCTAAAACCTTTATTACAGCAAGGAGAAGCTCTCGATCGGGAGGCAGAAGTTGATAAGGTTTTTCCCGATTTTAATAGTAGTTTAGCTTGGTGTGAAGATTGTATTTTGCAACAATATCCAGCAGCAATAACTCCTCTCACCGCCGCCGAAACAACGATTAGACGTTAAGCAAAAAGCAACATTTTGCCTGAATCAACGATCGATCTGGCGATCGCATCGTTTATCTTGGGAGAAAAGGAAATTGGGGGGTCGATCGAGATGGCCAATATATCAGAACCCAGTTATGACGCAGGAGAAGCCGCGTTACGGGCAGGAAATTACAGGGAAGCGATCGCGCAGTTTGAATCTCTGTGTGAGGTGGAGTTGGACGAGAATATTGTCTCGCGATCGCAACAAGCCCTTGTGGTGGCTTATTGTAAATGCGATCGCCCCCAAGACGCGATCGCTTTGTGTCACCAATTGCTGAATGTTCCCGACAACAACTGGGCTGCGAACACCCTAGAAGATTTATTAGCTCGTTATCCCGATGCTAATCAGTTAGGGATTGTCTCTGCTAAAGCGTCTCGCCGTCAACCCCCAACTCCCCTTCACTCCGCCATTCGTTCCCAAGACCAAGCCCTGATTCCTCTGGAGAAGGAAGCTTCAGAAGCCGGAACGACGGTATTTGTACCGGGAAGACAGTGGCGCAATGCCGAACGAGCGAAACAGTGGAAAAAGCTGAAAAGTCCGAGTTTGCGGCGTTTGTGGCTGTTACAATTGGTCAGCGCGATCGCCTTGTTTTGGATGGTGACGACTAGCTTAGAATGGACGCTCGAAACTATTAACGATATTTTAGTACGTTTGCCCATTTTACAGCCGATTCAGCTATTTTATCGCAACCCTAACAATTTTGTTGCTGTTACTTTCCTGATTGTCTTAATTACTTTTCCTTGGTTGCTCGATCTCTTGCTGAAATGGGTTTATCGTCTCCAACCCTTGGCGATCGCAGATTTGAAAGTCAAGCATCCCGAAGCTGCTCAAGTGGTGCAAAAAATGACCCGACAAATGACGAAGCGGAAAAATTTACCCCTGCCTAAATTAGGCATTTTACCCACTACTGCCCCAGTTATTTTTGTTTACGGACATTTACCCCGCAATAGCCGCTTAATCCTCAGTGAGGGTTTGCTCGAACAACTGGAAGACAACGAATTGGCGATTTTGATTGCCAGTCAACTCGCTCAAGTCATTCATCGAGATTTTCTGTTGCTATCGGCAGCCACGGCATTGTTACAAATTCCCTATACTTTGTATGCTCAGTTAGCCAGGGGTAGCGAAATCATCGGCGAAAAACTTAATAATATCAAACGCCCTCAGCGAATTCCGGCACAAATCTGGCACAGCTTACCTTTTGTTTTACAATGCTTCCTAGCAGTCCCGGCAGCGCTGTTTTACACCTGGTATTGGTTATGGCGAGTGGTCTTACTTTGGGGATCGCGACAACGGCACTTTTATAGCGATCGCCTCGCCGCGCAATACATGGCCAATCCTAACGGCCTGACTCGTGCCTTACTCAAGAGTATCATGGGAATTGCTCAAAATATTGAGTTTCGCCAACATACCAGTTATCTCCTGGAAAGCTTTGACTTGCTGATGCCTGTGGGTTATCGTCAATCCATTAGTCTGGGTAGTATTCCCTTCAAAACCCCGTATGCTGAAGTTCTGGCTTGGGAATGTACCAATCCCTACCGTCACTGGTTAGCCCTGACTAACTCTCATCCTCTCATGGGCGATCGCGTTTACCTCCTCAATCGTTACGCGAACTATTGGCAACTTCCCCCAGAAATCGATCTTCCCACCCTGATTCCCCCCGCACGCACCTTCAAAGATAAGCTGATCAAGCTCAAAAATAGCTACCAAGCCCTCCCGATTCTGCAAAGTGCTGTTTTAGCCGCAGTCATCTTGGGATTAACCATCAGGGGCATTTTCTGGATCGCTGGTTTTCTCAATGACTATGTATTGAGTATTTGGGTCAGTGGTAGCGGCGTAATTTGGCTCTACAATGCCAACAACACCCAGATTGTGCGCGGTTGTATTTTGGGTGTATTTAGTCTCAGTATTATCGCTTGGATTAACGGCTATTTTCCTGATATTCGCATTACTCCTACTCGTAACGAACCCCGATTGCAAGACTTATTGGCAAATTCAAAATCTGTTCCGCCTCGCAGTCTTGGCATTCGCATTTCCGGTAAACTTATTGGCCGAAAGGGAATTAATAATTGGTTATTTCAAGACTTAATTTTGCAAACCGATAGTGGCGATATTAAGCTACATTTTTTCACCAAGTTAGGGCCGATTGGTAACTTATTTTGGGGAATTCAAACTCCTTTATTCTGGCTGTGTCGTCAGTTGTCTTTACGCAAACTCGAACGGTTTTTACAACAGTATCTGCCTGTTTATCCCCGTCCCGATGAATTAATCGACCAAAAGGTAACGGTAATTGGATGGTTTCGACGCAGTAGTAATCCCTGGATTGATGTGGATACAATTCGCACCCAAGATGGCAAGCAAAAGGTGCAAAGTGGTTACCCGGTCTGGGTTACAGGGATCGCGATCGCGTCGGCATTATGGGCAGCTTACTCAATTTGGCAAGCGTAATTTCAGTGCCCCGCCTAATCAGGGGCAGTAGGTATTAGGCAGTAGGTATTGGGGGGAAGAGTGGGTAGAGGGGGAGGAGATGTAGGGTGGGCAATGCCCACCATCTTAAATGTTGTATTTCGTAGATTAAGT
>JAWQFT010000058.1:0-31435 GCA_035968055.1 Jaaginema sp. PMC 1080.18
AAATAAGTGATTGATTACTCTTAATATTTGTCAACATTTTTAAAAATCTATCTATGTTAGATTTATAATCAATTTGTGTCGAAGCCCTGTAAAATGGCGTTTTAGTCGCCATTTTCTGTTAAAAAAACCTTGAGATTGCTTCGATCTCCGAGGGTCTTTAGCACGCCCAAAAGACTAATGGTTTTATCAACCAAGCTTGCCATTTTACCTTATTTTTCAGTTGCTTGCCGATTGCTGTAATCAGGAGAAACCTATATGTTCACTAACGTCAAGTCCACCATTCGCCGCATTACGCCCGATAATCTCGCAGATCGAGCCGTACTCAAGGTGGTCTATGTCGTACTCGAACCCCAATACCAAAGTACCCTTTCTGCGGCGGCTCGTGCTATTAACCAAAACAATCCAAAACTAGCCGTGGAGATGAGTGGCTATTTGATTGAGGAGTTGCGCGACCCCGAAAACTACGAAAATCTCAAGCAAGAAGTCGCAGAAGCTAATATTTTCATCGCTTCTTTGATTTTCCTCGAAGATTTGGCTGATAAGTTGGTAGAAGCCGTTGCTCCTCATCGCGACAATCTCGATGCGGTGGTGGTTTTCCCCTCCATGCCCCAGGTGATGCGCTTAAATAAGATGGGGCGCTTCTCGATGGAGAACTTAGGACAATCCAAAAGCGCGATCGCCCAATTTATGCGGAATCGCAAGAAACAAAGCGGGTCTTCCTTCCAAGACAGTATGCTCAAGCTACTGCGAACCCTCCCCAAAGTCTTGAAATATATGCCCGTAGACCGCGCTCAAGACGCTCGCAACTTCATGCTCAGTTTCCAATACTGGCTGGGGGGATCGGCGGAAAACTTGGAAAACTTCCTCTTGATGATTGCCGATAAATACGTCTTTCCCGACCGCGATAATGGCAAAATCGGCGAATATGCCGAACCCATTGTCTACCCAGATATGGGAATCTGGCATCCCCTCGCACCGCAAATGTTTGAGAATGTCAGCGATTACCTGTCCTGGTACAACAGTCGCAGCGACATCAGCGACGACCTCAAAGACCCCCTCGCGCCTTGTGTGGGCTTAGTTTTGCAACGCACTCACCTCGTTACCAAGGATGATGCTCATTATGTCGCACTGCTGCAAGAACTCGAAGCCATGGGGGCCAGACCACTCCCCATCTTCTCCGGCGGTTTAGACTTCTCCAAACCCGTAGACGAGTATTTCTGGGATAAACGCATCAAAGGGGTAGAACCGACTCCTGTCGTTGATATTGTCGTATCTTTGACCGGATTTGCCCTGGTGGGTGGCCCTGCTCGTCAGGATCACCCCAAAGCCATTGAATCCCTCAAAAATCTCAACCGTCCTTACATGGTTGCCCTGCCCTTAGTCTTCCAAACTACCGAGGAATGGGAAGAAAGCGAACTCGGTTTGCACCCGATTCAAGTTGCCCTGCAAATCGCCATTCCCGAACTCGATGGGGCGATTGAGCCGATTATCCTATCCGGTCGCGATGGGGCTACAGGTCGCGCGATCGCCCTGCAAGACCGGATCGAGGCGATCGCGCAACGGGCTTTAAAATGGGCTAACCTCCGCAAAAAGCCCAAAATTGATAAAAAAGTCGCCATTACCGTCTTTAGCTTCCCTCCCGACAAAGGAAACGTCGGTACAGCCGCTTATTTGGATGTATTTGGCTCGATTTACGAAGTCATGCAAGCCCTCCAACACAACGGCTACGACATCCAAGACTTACCCGAATCCCCCCAAGCCCTGATGGAAGCGGTGATTCACGACGCACAAGCCCAATATGCCTCCCCGCAACTCAACATCGCTCACCGGATGTCGGTGATGGAATACGAACGCCTCACCCCTTACTACGAGCGGCTTAAGGAGAATTGGGGCGATCCTCCCGGACACCTCAACAGCGACGGTCAAAACCTCTTAATCTACGGCAAACAGTTCGGTAACGTCTTTATCGGCGTACAACCCACCTTCGGTTATGAAGGCGACCCCATGCGCTTGCTGTTCTCTCGTTCTGCCTCCCCTCACCACGGTTTTGCGGCGTATTACACTTATATCGAGCGTATCTGGAAAGCCGACGCAGTGCTACATTTCGGCACTCACGGTTCTCTCGAATTTATGCCAGGGAAGCAGATGGGGATGTCTGGGGAATGCTATCCCGACAGCTTGATTGGGTCTACTCCCAACCTTTATTACTACGCCGCTAATAATCCCTCTGAGGCCACCATTGCCAAGCGTCGCAGCTATGCCGAAACCATTTCCTACCTCACCCCTCCGGCTGAAAATGCCGGGCTGTACAAAGGTTTGCAGGAACTCAGCGAACTGATTGGGTCTTATCAAAGTCTCAAAGAAGGTGGTCGCGGTATTCAAATCGCCCTGACGATTATGGAGAAAAGCATCCAACTCAATTTAGAACGGGATATCCCGGAATTAGAGGATGCGGATAACTTGCGGGAGAAATTGCAACAAGAAGATGCAATGGAGGCGCGAGATAACCTGATTGGGTCGGTATATCGCAAGCTGATGGAAATTGAATCCCGCTTGCTTCCCTGTGGCTTGCACGTCATTGGTAAGCCTCCTACTGCGACAGAGGCGATCGCGACTTTGGTTAATATTGGTTCTCTCGACCGGGAAGACGACAATATTAAGAGTCTGCCCCGCATTATTGCTGAGAGTGTCAACCGCGATATTAACGAGATTTATGGGAATAGCGATCGCGGTATTCTCGAAGATGTCACCTTACTGCAAAACATCACCGAAGCCACCCGCAAAGCCGTTGCTGCCCTCGTCGCAGAACAAACCAACGCCGAAGGCCGCGTCACCAAAGTCAGCGCCCTCAACTTCTTTAATATGAAGAAAAAAGCGCCCTGGATTACCGCCCTCGAAGACGCAGGCTATCCCAACGTCAACGCCGACGACCTCAAACCCTTGTTCGAGTATCTCGAATACTGCCTCGAACAAGTCTGCGCCGACAACGAACTTGGCGCACTCCTCAAAGCCCTCGAAGGCGAATACGTCCTTCCCGGCCCCGGTGGCGACCCCATCCGCAACCCGATGGTACTCCCCACAGGCAAAAACATTCACGCCCTCGACCCCCAATCCATCCCCACCCTAGCCGCCGTCAAATCCGCGAAAATCGTCGTAGACCGCCTCATCGAACGGCAACGCCTCGATAACGGCGGCAACTACCCCGAAACCATCGCCTGCGTCCTCTGGGGAACCGATAACATCAAAACCTACGGCGAATCCCTCGCCCAAATCCTTTGGATGGTCGGCGTGAAACCCTGTCCCGATTCCCTCGGTCGCGTCAATAAACTGGAACTGATTCCCCTCGCAGAATTGGGTCGTCCCCGTCTCGATGTCGTCGTAAACTGTTCTGGGGTCTTCCGGGATTTGTTCATCAACCAAATGAACCTCCTCGACCGCGCCGTGAAAATGGCTGCCGAAGCCGACGAACCTTTGGAGATGAACTTTGTCCGCAAACACGCCCTCACCCAAGCCGAGGAAATGGGGATTAATCTGCGTCAAGCGGCCACCCGCATCTTCTCCAACGCCTCCGGGTCGTACTCCTCCAACATCAACCTCGCCGTGGAAAACAGCAGTTGGGAAGAAGAAGCCGAGTTACAAGAAATGTACCTCAAGCGCAAATCCTTCTCCTTCAATTCCGACAATCCCGGCGTGATGGACGAAAGTCGCGGTATTTTTGAGGCTTCCCTGAAAACGGCGGATGTCACCTTCCAAAACCTCGACTCCTCGGAGATCAGCCTCACGGATGTCTCTCACTACTTCGACTCTGACCCCACCAAGATCGTCTCCACCCTGCGAAACGACGGCAAGAAACCCGCCTCCTACATCGCAGACACCACCACCGCCAACGCCCAAGTCCGCACCCTCTCCGAAACCGTCCGCCTCGATGCTCGTACCAAAATGCTGAATCCCAAATGGTACGAAGGGATGCTGAGTCACGGTTACGAAGGAGTACGCGAACTCTCGAAGCGCCTGGTCAACACGATGGGTTGGTCTGCTACCGCCGATGCGGTTGATAACTGGGTTTACGAAGATGTTAACACCACTTTCATCAACGACCCAGAAATGTGCCAGCGCTTAATGAACCTCAACCCCAACTCCTTCCGCAAAATGGTCAGCACTTTACTCGAAGTCAACGGCCGCGGCTACTGGGAAACCAGCGAGGAAAACATCGAACGCTTGCAGGAACTCTACCAAGAAGCAGAAGACCGTATCGAAGGGATTGATTAGTCTCTCGTTTTCTTAAGGTTTTAAGCCCCGGTTTCTAACAAGAATCGGGGTTTTTCTTGGGTTTTTATGCTTATTCTTACCATCCTTTGCTTTTATAACACCATCTACTCAATGCTTTTAGTAGAAATAAGAAATCAAATTGAAAGTAAAACTACGGTTATAATCGTATAAGTTCTTTCTCACCGCACTCTACATACAGATATGGACATTATTAGCCCTTTACTTGTATTAATAGTTGCTCTAGGGGTTTTATGTGGAATAATAACACTTTTGTGGAAGTTAATCTCTTTTCTTTTTACTACTACCACAAAAGTCTTAAAGTCAATCTTTTCCGTCTTCACACTAAATACATCTACTATCGATCGGCTACCAGTAGACGCTACCGACAAAGTTACGAAGGAAGTTCAGCAATATCTTGAAGATTTAAATAAAAAACTATCAACATCAGAAGTTGAAAAACTCGATCTCAAAGCCAGGTTAACTGAATTAGAAAATCATAAAAAAGCTCTGATTGAAGAATTATCGGGAGGTTTTACGTTTTCAGAGTCAGATATACTGATCTCGATACAAGCAATCGAAATTATAATAATCCTAATTCAGAATACAGTGACTATACGAAATAGTAGTTTGAGTCCACAATTAACTCAAGGTGATGGTTTTCACAAAACTAATCAAGATAGTGACAGTAGTTTTTTGAAAAAAGAAATAGAGAGGTTAAAACTAATCAATGAAAAACTTATAAAAGAAAATACTTACTTAAAAAGTGAGAACGAGAAATTGAAGCAAGAATTAATAGTTATCAAATCAAAATTTAAGGAACTGAGTGAATTAGTAGAAAAATCAAAATCTTTGCAAGATAAAATGATTTTAGAAATTGCAGATATTGCAGATATTGCTGTTAAAAAAGATACAAAAATACAGCTTTTGATAGCAGCTATAGAAGCTTTGGAGGAAACAGCGAAAAAAATAAGAATACCGCCGCTTCCACCTCGTCCTTTTCCAGATATTGGCACAGTTACAGTAATATCTAGTAACGTTTACTCTGATAACTACATAAACGAATTAGAATGGTATGTTGAATATTTACTTTTACGGTTGTACAAAGAAAGTAGCAAAGTAAGATTCTTTGAAGAACCAGAATATAGTTATATAAGCGATATAGCTGATAGATTGGATTTGGTGGATTTTTTTATGTATCAACTTCCTGATGAATATGAAGAATTTTAAGAGTTCGGAACTACAAGCGTTTTAAGCAGATTTGATATGACATACTGTAAGTTAATGCTAAAGGCTTTTTGATGAAAAACCTCAAGAAAATAGACAGAATATGATTGATGAAGATGCGCTACTTAAGTTAGCTATAGCCAATTTACAACAAGTTTTAAAGTTTGACCCCTATAAAAAATATCCTGGTATTGATAATCGCGAAGATTTTAAAAAATTAATGGAAAACGATCCAGCTTTTAATACATTAGGACTGAATGACGAGCGTTATATTTTAGCACGTATAGGTGGCAATTTAATTACTTCCCTTCATCGTAAAGTGGGTGATATGTATGAAGAACTATTTGCCGAGTTGCTAAAACAAAAATTTAGTTTACAAGAAGACGATCTTCATTTTAGTGTTGATATAACGATTGGCGATCGCACCCAAAAAAGATCAACTGACGGATTAATTCCCAAAAGTAAATTGCATCAAAACCTACCCAACCAATGGTTACAATATGAAGGAGTAGGATTTGAAATTCGATCCTGTTATCAAATTGGTGATTCCAAAAGAATTCAAGCTGATTATGATATGTCATTAGCCCTAAAAGCACAAAATATACTTCCTGTTATGCTAATATTTTGTAATACCTCCCTACGTTCTCCTGTCGCTAGGCTATCTAAGTCATGGGAGCTATATGAGGGTCAAGAAACTTTTAAATTAATAGAATTGATTACCGATTTTGATTTGTACTCTTTTCTTCAAAAAAATTCAGATACTCTTAAGAAAGAAATAAACCAAATTTTATCTAATCTCTAATACAGATAGCTGTTTCATATAGCTTCTTTTTGCCTCCCCGTTTTCTAAAAGTAATTATTTTGTCTACCTCAAATCCTTCTTTTTCAAACATTCTGGCTAAAATTACTTCGGTAAAAACTTCAACTCCTGAAAGTCTAGAATTACCAACAACATAAGCTCCTCTAAAATTAGAAGATGTGACTTCTTTAAGAGACCTAATATGTTTTTGCATATCGATGAAATACTTTGTTGCGTAGTTACACATTAAAATACTCTTTTGGCTAAGTTCTGAGTAATAATCTAGATAAGGTTTGAGATCGTCAGGTGGTGAAATTAAATTTTTTTGTAATATAGATGTAGCTCTTCCCCAAGTTCCACCAATAGCTTTAAGGTCAATTTCCGTGGCTTGTTTCACATCTTTCAACAACTCCATAAAGTAAAGTTGTGGTCTAGTTTGATGGACATAACTATATCGGTTAGGATAAGGTGGAGACGTAATGACAAAGTTAACTTTTTGAAAAATATGTTTTTGTAAATTTGAAGTTGAATTACCCAAAGAAACATGATTAAGTTGGGAATAACATAATTCTTGAGAACTTAGTTTTTTTAAATCACTCTGTATCATTATTAAATTATTTTTTATATCTTCAAAAACATTTATATTTCTTGTATGATTATCATCAAAGGTTATAGTTGGGTGATTTCTATGAATATTGGCACAATCTAAACTAGCTTTATTAACAGCTAACCAAAGATAACTAAATATTTTAGAATATTTTGGTTTATTGATTAAAAAACGAAAAATTATTAGTTCTTTGAGAACGTGAGGCTTCCACCAACGAAACACATTATGTATGATTGGTATTTTAGTATTCAAGCAATGAGCAACATAATCTATTGATTGCTTTTGATACTCTTCGATTAATTCTGAAGCATCTTTGAGAAAAGAATTAATCAAAGGTAAGTTTTCAAGTTTCCAAATCAAAGAATCTTGAGAAACTCGTTGTAATAAAGGATTAATTTCAAGACCTAAAGATAATATTCCATGTTTTTGACATTCAATTATAGTTGTTCCTCGACCACTAAACGGGTCTAAGACGAGAGATTTTCTATCAATAGCGAATTGTTTAATAAAAAATCTTACTAGGTTAGGAGAATAACTTGGAGTCAAGCGATACCATCTATGTATGGATTCTATTTGTCCTGCTTTAAAAGTAATATCTCCAATATCAATTTCTTGATAATTAAACCCAAATCCTTTAATATTTTGACGAAAGCGTTGACTTTCATTACTGTCTTGTTCACTATTCTCGAATAAAGAAAGTTGCTGAAACATAATATTTAATTCAAATAATAATTATAAGTATTATTGTACCATATAACATTTATAACATTGCCGAGTAAATTGAAAAAATAAGAAAGAGTATTGAATAGTGAAATCAAAATCGATGTCAACAACCGATACTACCCCATCACCCGCACTCGACCAAGTACAGGATAACTGGAACTTTTTAGAAGTTTGGATTGACCCGTTACAATTCCCCCCTTATATTTTGTTATTACTGACTGATGAAGCGGGACATTGTACGATTCTCGATCCCGCAGAAAACTATCGAGTTATCAAGCAATGCAGTCATTACAAAGAAGCAGAACTTTGGTTACTCGAAGATGAATATGAACCCCTAGAGGGACGATTAATGGGGGCTGAAATCGCTTAAAAGTTTAATAAGAGGCTGTTAGTTTGCGTTTTAAGTCTTTGGAGGAGATACCAAAATCGCGTCCACTGATATAATCTTGCCAAGCTGCATCACTGATAGCAACTTCTTCAGAAAAAATAACCTCAGTGGCAATTCAGAACCCCGGTTTCTGCGATCGAGTTCTAACTTTATCGTGTTAGTCGATAAGAAACCGGGGTTCTCAAACCGCGATCGCGTTTATTTGTAAACATCTCCGCGAGAACCTATAGCTGTAATCAGATAAACTTGATTCTCTGCATCTTCTACAAACAAAACGCGATATTTCCCAACACGCAAGCGAGATTCAGCCCGCCCCTTGAGTGGTTTAATATCTAGTAAAGTTGGATTCTCCAACAACGTATCCAACGCATTAATGATACGAACTTGGTCATCGGGTTGCATTCGTGACAAGTACCGTTCTGCTGATTTTAGCAAAACATAATCAATCGCGACTCTGATGCTCTCCGAAAAGTTTACGTTTCAACTCTTTGGAGGAGATACCGCGATCGCGTCCACTGATATAATCTTGCCAAGCTGCATCGCTGATAGCAAGTTCTTCAGGGGAAATAACCTCATCTGTTCCTTCAACTTCTACCGGGTTGGGTAAAGTGGCTTTTAATTCCTCAAAAAGCCGAACGCGATCGCTCGCAGAAAGATTTTGAATTTGACTTAATATCTCGGTATAAGTTGCCATAAATACTGTTTTGACAATTGACCATTTCTATCATATCGCGCTGGTTGTGGGACGCGATCGCGGCGAGAAACGACCCAACCTATTTATAATAAACTGGGACGCGATCGCGAAAATCTCCTAAAATAACAATAACTCGAAGTCAACTAAATGCTTAAAAAGGTCGAACTTTATAACTTTAAAAGTCATCGAAACACCCAACTTGTTTTAGATAGTTCTCGCATCCATGCACTGGTTGGTCAAAATAGTTCTGGAAAAACCTCAATTTTACAAGCATTACATTACCTTAGCCGACTAGCAGATTCACCATTCAAGAATGTATTTGGATATCAACGCTCTCCCGAATTTATTACTACCATTAGTCAAGAAAAAATGTCTGTTGTTGGGAGTGGCTTTTGGGGTTATTCCAGTAATAGAAAAAACTGGCAAGCTTCTTATACCTTTCAGCAACAACAAGACGGTAGATGGAATCCTCAAATATCATGGAACGTTGATGAAGAAAATGAAGATCATCTAGAGGGTTGGTACAATTCACTAAACGCTGCCTCGCACCCAATCCCTCTAGCTTTGAGGTTTGCAGTGCATCTTAAGTTAGTCGCTGCGAATCTCGCTAAAGCAGCTTATAGTGAAGAAATTACACCAAGAGTGGAATTTGATGGTTCAGGATTAGCACCCACTTTAGATTATCTCCGTAATGAAGCCCCAGAGCATTTTCAAGCCTTACAAGAAATGTTAAAAAAGGTGGTTCCGGGTGTTCAGAAAGTAGGAGTAAGACGTGCCAAGGTTACGATTAATAAACAACGTTTAATTGAAGTTGATGGTAAAGCTATTTCCTATGAAGAAGGCCAGGAAGTGACGGGACAAGAAATTGTCCTAGACATGAATACAGGAGATCGAATTCCGGCTCATGCTATTAGTGAAGGAACAATGCTAACTCTAGGGTTGTTAACTGTCCTTATGAATCCGAAACAGCCCAATTTAGTTTTATTAGATGATATCGAACAAGGACTTCATCCCAAAGCGCAACGAGAATTAATTGCTGTTTTTCAAGAGATTATTGAATCAAATCCCAATTTACAAATTATTTTTTCTACCCACTCTCCTTACATTATCGATGAACTGTCACCTTCTCAAGTCCATGTTTTAAGTAATACTAATTCTGGGTTTACACGCTCCAAAAGACTAGACGAGCATCCCGATATCGAATGGGCTAAACAAACGCTGACAACTGGAGAATTTTGGGATGCAGAAGGAGAAAATTGGGTAGTTTCTGAAGATAAAAATGGTTGAGTTCGTTGTAGTTGTTGAAAGTCGGGCAGATGCAGAAATTGCTACTGTATTAGCTGAACGCCTTTTAATCGAAAAAGTTGATTGGCTGGAACAAGAGTTACTTCAGTATGTATTTCAGTGGAGTGGATTACAAGAAAACACACCCTATTCTTGTTGGACGGATATTAATAAAATCATTAAAAATGCTAAAGAATCGGGGATGCGTCTACCAAAATTTATCGGTCATAGTAAGCAAAAAAATATCAAAGCTGATGGTGCGTCATCTATTAAGATTCTAAACTTTATCCGAATTCTTCAAAAAAATCGACCAATCAAAGCAGTATTTTTAATCCGCGATTTGGATAATCAACCCGAACGTCGAGAAGGGATGAAACAAGCTCGTTCTGAACACACAGAAAGATTACCACAACTAGAAATTATTATTGGTACAGCTAATCGAATGCGAGAAGCTTGGGTTCTTAATGGGTTTATTCCCTTAGATGAGGAGGAAGGAAAAACATTAGAGAATATCAAAAGCCAATTAAACTTCGATCCTTGTATAGAGTCTCATCGATTGCGTTCTAATTCTTTTGAAGAACCCAACCGTATTAGAAACCCAAAAGTTGTTCTTGAAACACTGACGAGAAATGATAGGCTGAGAGAACAGAAATGTTGGGAAGAAACAAGTTTAGAGCTTTTACAACAACGAGGAAATCAAACGGGTTTAACGGCTTATCTTCAGGAAGTTGAGTTACATATAGTTCCACTGATATAATCTTGCCAAGCTGCATCGCTGATAGGAAGTTCTTCTGAAGAAATAACCTCATTTGTGCCTTCAACTTCTACCGGATTGGGTAAGGTGGCTTTTAATTCTTCAAAAAGCTTTTGGGCGATCGCACAGCAGAAAGACTTTGAATTTGACTTAATATTTCGGTATAAGTTGCCATAAACTATTGTTGTACAAATAGACCATTTCCATAATATCGCGCTGGTTGTGGGACGCGATCGCGGCTAAAATAGCTTAAAGCATGAGAAAGATAAATGTCTAGACGAGATGATTTACACTTTGCTGTGCGTCGCACTTTAGAAAAAGATGGATGGTCAATCACTGACGATCCTTTAATCCTAATTCTAGAGCAAACTGTACTGAAAGCAGACTTAGGTGCAGAAAAGTTTTTCACGGCTGAAAAAGAAGGACGTAAAATTGCAGTCGAAGTTAAAGACTTTGACAGTCCATCTATTATCAGCGAATTAGAAAAAACGATGGGACAGCTTCAACTTTATCAATGGTCTTTAGAAGTACAATAACCGGAACGTCAATTATTTCTAGCTGTTAGTCAAATTGCTTATACTGAGCATTTCCAAAAGCCAATATTTCAGTTAGCCATCCAGCGCAATAAAATAAATCTATTAGTTTACGACTCAAATCAAGAGGTGATTCTCCAATGGATAACTCACTGAATTATCAAAAGATAATCCAAGAAACGCTACAAAAAGCAACCCAAGATCAACCCCGTTTACAAGCCCTGCGTTTGTATCCTGTTTGCGATCTGGAGTCCGGTCACTTTTTAGTATTAGCGACGGGTTGGGATAAGCAACGCTGGCTTGATATTATTCTATTTCATGCTCGCTTGGCAGATAATAAGGTTTTTATTGCTGAAGATAACTTTGAGGAAGGGTTAACAAATAATCTTATTGCAGCCGGAATCAAAGCTGAAGATATTGTTTCTGAGGCTAGGAGCTTGTATAGTAATGCGAGTTAAATGGGCTTGAATTTTTATAGAATAGTAGTAGTGGCGTTTTGGGTATAGAAGCAATGACAGAATTACTAAAGCAGACGATCGCGAAATTACAAACCCTATCTGGAAACGAACAAAACGCGATCGCGTCTATTATCTTAGAAGAACTAGAAGATGAGCAGCGTTGGGATGAATCCTTCTCCCGTTCTCCTGATGTTCTTGCAACACTCGCAGCTTCAGCAATGACAGAATATCATGCAGGTGAAACGCAAGAACTCGATCCAGAAAAGCTGTGAGATCGCGTACAACTCGACAATTTCGCAAATTATTTACAAGTTTACCCACGCAGATTATGACCAATTCCTAAAATAGCTCTCCTTAAGCTGACATGACCAATAAACCGCAACTTAAATTAACCGCTAAACTAGAAGCCCGAATTAGCCCAGAAACCAAAGCACTTTTGCAGAAAGCAGCCGATTTGGAAGGACGTAGTTTAACCGATTTTGTGGTTTCTAGCGTTCAAGCAGAAGCATATCGAGTCATCCAGAAACATCAAATACTCAAGCTGAATGTAAGCACCTACGCAAAAATATTTACCTATAATTCTAATGTTAATTATATCATAAAATAAAGAAACTAAGGCAGGAGAGTGATGAGATTTATTCGCGACTTAAACCCGGAAACCCAGAAATTCTTAGAAAGAATAAGTCAACAAAGCAGATTACCCAAAGTCCGAAACCGCGCTCAATGTATAATTTTAAGTTATCAAGGGTACGAAATTGAAGAATTAATGACAATATTCAGGGTGAGTTGTAAAACAATATATAACTGGTTAACTCGTTGGGAAGACCAAAAACTTAGAGGTCTTTATGACCAGAAAGGAAGAGGGAGAAATCCGAAACTTAGTTCTGATAAAGAAGTTCAGGTTAAAAATTGGGTTAACGAGACTCCTAAAAACTTAAATAAAGTCGTTACAAAGATAGAAAAAGAATGGGATATCAAAGTTAGTAAAAGTACCCTAAAAAGACTATTAAAAAAGCTGAATATGGTTTGGAAAAGGATAAAGAAGCGAACGAGTAAAAGCGCCCAGGAGTGGGAGCTAGAGGTGAAATTACCGGCTCTTTTGGAATTGAAAGAACAAGAAAAAAGGGGAGAAATAAATCTGAGATATTTTGATGAAAGCGGTTTCACTTTGACCCCTTATGTCCCCTATGCTTGGCAAAAGAAAGGAGAAAGACTAACCGTTAAAAGTAGTACCAGTAAAAGAGCAAATTTGTTAGGGTTAATGAACCGAAAACAAGAACTTTATTATGAAATTCATACAGGAAAAGTAGACAGCGAAGTAGCGATCGCGTTCTTTGATAAATTTAGTAAAAACTTAGACCAAAGAACCGTAGTTATTTTGGATCAAGCCCCCATTCATACCAGTGACAAGTTTCTCGAAAAAGTAACAGAATGGCAAGGCAAAAACTTGGAGTTTTTCTGGTTACCACCCTACTCACCCCATTTGAACTTAATTGAGCTTCTTTGGCGATTTATTAAGTATGAATGGATTGAAATGGACGCTTATGAAAGCTGGCAAAGTTTATTGGAATATCTCGAAAAAGTCTTGAGTCAATTTGGCAAAGAATATGTAATCAATTTTAAGTAGGTGCTTAGAGGATAGTGAAGCAGTTGTGGATGCACTTCTCAGTCCTCCAAAGCCTAATGATGCTTTGCAATTTGCTGCTTTACGATACAAAAATGTGTTGTTAAGTTAATGGTTCTAAAAATTGAGCCACTGAATGCGCGTCAGTATTTGAGTTTTCCTAAGACCGAAATTAAGGCAAAATTAACTTGCGAATGCGATCGCGATTGTTGACAATTATCTCCTTTTGTTCGGGCCAGAACAAAGGGGGCAAGTCTTCAAGGTCAAACCAATAAAGCTGATAATCGTGAGTTGTATCAGTGGGGATTCCTTCAATTTGGGAAGTCAAAAATAGAAAGTAATAAACTTTTTTCCAGCGCTTTTTCGAGTAATCTAAACGCTCGCGACTACCCAAATCTGCCATGAGTTTTAAATCGGTTAAACCTGCTTCTTCAGCCACTTCGCGATAAGCAGCATCTTCAATACTTTCACCTTTTTCGAGGCGACCTTTGGGTAAAACAAATTTAGTAAGATGGCCTTCGGTGACGACGGCAATTAAGAGACGTTGAGCTTCTAAGCGAATGACAACCCCTCCGGCTGAAATATCTTCAGGAATATTCGGTGGACGCTGATACCAACTGTCATCAATAATCGCAAGAGTCATGGTAAATATTTGTAATTTAGAAATGAGGGCAATTTTAAGGAAATTGTAATGAATTTGAGCAGCAGTTCTCAAGATACTAAATTTATTTTATACGCTCAACACGGTTGGGCGGATACAAGTCGAGAAATTGGACGTTTAGCCAAGACTTTAGCTGGCGATCGCGCCTTAATTGTGACACCAAATTTGGGATGGTGGCAAACTTGGTGGCGTATTGAGCCGTTAATTGCTAAGGTCGAAGCGATCGCCTCTACAACAAAACGAGAATATCCCGATTTACCCTGGCGGATTATCGGACATTCTATGGGAGGGCTGATTTGGTTAGAATTACTGCATCGCCATCCCGAATGGTGCGAGTGTGTCGAAAGCCTCGTTTTAATTGCTTCCCCTATCGGAGGGGCAGATTTAGCCCGTATTATCGATCCTGGGTTTTGGGGCTTTAGCATTGCCAGAGATTTAGGTCAAAATCGCCGCATTTTGGCCAACAGCATCGCTCAAAAAATCCCCACCCTGGCGATCGCGGGGGATATTGATAACGGTAGTGATGGTACAATCCCCGTGAGTTCCACTGAAATTGAACAAGCCCATTGGGTAAAATTATCGGGACTTTCTCATCCACAGCTTAAAAATACCCCCGAATTGTTACCCATAATTCAGCAATTTTGGGATAATCCTGTAATTTTACCCAATCGAGACTTTTCCCCGACCCAAAAAGCGATTCGGTATTTACAAACTGTTCCAGGAATGACCGATACCCATCCCCGTCACTTCTGGCGATCGCGAATTGTGGTAACCCTGGCCGATGGGGGAACAATACGGTTGTGGTACAATCCCCTGAGAGTGCTTCATGTTTTTGTCAGCGATGCCCTGGAGAATTGCCTGTACTGCGGTTTTGTCGGTTGGCAGCAGACTCAAAAATTAGAAATGGCGATCGCTCAATACTGGAATAATAATTATTCGTAGGCTACCAAATCGTTAGATTGGATTAAACGGAGTGCCACTCTCTTGACAAACTCCTCTCGCTGCCGACTTACTCTTAAATTCTTACGGGCGTATCGCTGTTTAGCTTTACGATAGTTAAACGGCAACTTAAGTATTTGTAGCTATTTTGCTAACATTTTCTTGACGATCGTACCCATTATTTATGCCGCGTCCGCCTATCTTAACCTTTGACCGGGGAACACTCCTAATTCATCCCCCACCGCGAGGCAAAGCTTGGATTGATTTTGCCACTTGGGACGACCGCGTGGAGAAATTTCGCATTCCTGCGATGCAGTATCGCCAACTTGTCGAAACTCTGCAAGGAGAAGGGACAGAGTTTATCGACGAAGCCAAAGCCTTTGTTCCCCTCGACCTCAACTCCAACCTCCCAATGCAGCCGTATCCGCACCAGGAAGAGGCACTACAGGCTTGGAAACTGTCCGGACGTAATGGGGTGGTGGTGCTGCCTACGGCGGCAGGAAAGACCTATTTGGCGCAACTGGCCATGGAGTCCACCCCTCGCAGTACCTTGATTTTAGTCCCCACTCTTGACTTGATGCACCAATGGTATGCTCAACTCGAAGCCGCCTTTCCCAATGTCGAAGTGGGTTTACTCGGAGGGGGTTCGCGCGATCGCACTCCGATCCTCGTAGCCACTTATAATAGTGCTGCCATTAATGCCGAAAATCTGGGCGATCAATACGCTTTACTGATTTTTGACGAATGTCATCATTTGCCCACCGACTTTTTCCGAGTAATTGCCGAGTACGCGATCGCGCCCTATCGTCTCGGCCTCACTGCTACCCCCGAAAGAGCCGACGGTTCTCACCGCGACCTAGAAGGCTTAATCGGGTCTATCGTGTATCGCAAACGCCCCGAAGACCTATCCGGTCAAGCCCTCGCAGAACACAAAGTCGTCCAAATCAAAGTCAAACTCTCAGAAAAAGAACGCGATCGCTACGACCAAGCTGTACAAACCCGCAACAGTTTTCTCCGTCAAGCCAATATCTCCCTTTACAACCTCAACGGCTGGCAAGAATTCGTCAAAGCCTCCGCTTGTTCCGTCCCAGGTCGTCGCGCCATGTTAGCCCACCGCGAAGCCAAAGAAATCGCCCTCTGTACCGACGGCAAACTCAATATCCTCAACGATCTCATTACCCAACATTACCCCGAACGCATCCTCATCTTTACCAACGACAACGCCACCGTTTACCGCATCTCCCAAGACTTTCTCATCCCTGCTATTACCTACCAAACCCCCGTCAAAGAACGTCACGACATCCTACAACGCTTCAAAGCCGGGGAATATAAAGCCCTCGCTGCCTCCCACGTCCTCAACGAAGGAGTAGACGTTCCCGACGCACGCATCGCGATTATCCTCTCTGGGACAGGTTCTGCTCGCGAATACGTCCAACGTCTCGGTCGCGTTCTCCGTAAAGGCACAGAGGGGCAGAAATTTGCCATTCTCTACGAAGTTATCGCCGAAGATACCAGCGAGGAACGCACCTCCGAACGCCGTCGCAACTCTCCCACTTCCGAACCCCGACAACTGGAAATCCTCCCCTCCAAATCTCAGAAATACGGTGCAAAACGTCCCTCGATTCCCAAAGCTGCCGAACCCCGTCAGAAATGGCCGAAGAAACCTAAGAAGAAAGGACGTTAATTGTGAAAACTGATTCTTTACTTTACCGTTTTTTCAAAACCGCTCCCTCAATTTTCTTCCAACTGATTAATCGACCGGAATTGCAGGGATACAAGTTTGAATCCGTCATTGAAGATTTACAGCAATGGTTACAAGACCTATAAAAAGATCGCAAACACCAATTAAGCAAAAAAAGTGTGAGGTCAAATCAACCCCACACTTAGAAACAAGACTAAAGCTAAAATTACTTACCCATACCCAACTGTTGGGCTTTTTGGTAAACCTTACCCTCGGTTAACAACGACGGTGCAATTACCACTTCAACTTGCTGCATTTCCTTCAGGTCTTTTGCCCCTAAAGTTCCCATACTGGTTGTTAAAGCACCGAGTAAGTTGTGCGTTCCGTCATCTAGTCTTGCCGGGCCAATAAGGATTTCTTTAATCGTTCCCGTCGTCCCTACATTAATCCGAGTACCGCGAGGTAATACTGGACTTGGTGTAGCCATTCCCCAGTGAAAATCGCCGCCAGGGGCTTCAGCCGCGCGGGCAATGGGCGACCCAATCATCACTGCATCTGCCCCACAAGCAATACATTTACAAATATCGCCCCCAGTGACAATGCCACCATCAGAGATAATTGGGACATATTTGCCCGTTTCTTGGAGAAAATCGTTGCGGGCGGCAGCACAGTCAGCCGTAGCTGTGGCTTGCGGTACGCCAACCCCTAATACACCGCGAGAGGTACAAGCCGCCCCCGGCCCAATTCCGACCATAACGGCGGCAGCCCCAGCCTGCATTAGCTTCATCGCAACATCGTAAGTGACGCAGTTACCTAGGGCAACAGGCATCGGCATTTCTTGGCAAAATTGCGCTAAGTTCAAAGGAACTACGCCTTCAGGGGAAAGGTGGGAGGTGGAAACGACAGTGGCTTGTACAAATACCAAGTCGGCTTGAGCTTCGGCAACAGTGTGACCGAATTTAAAAGCCCCTAGAGGAGTGAGACTAACAGCAGCAATGCCACCTCGGTCTTTAATTTCGCGAATACGCTGTTGGATAAGTTCAGTTTTAATGGGTTCGGCATAAAGTTCTTGCATTAAGCCGACAAATTCATGTTTGCCCACTGAGACGATACGTTCTAGGATGGGCTGTGGGTCTTCGTAACGGGTTTGGATGCCTTCGAGGTTCAGGACTCCCATAGAACCGAGTTCGGAGAGTAATACTGCCATACGGACATCAACTACTCCATCCATTGCACTGGCAATTATAGGAATATGGCGTTCGATACCGCCGATTTGCCAGCGCGTATCGGCTAAACTGGGGTCTACTGTCTGCGGTCCGGGGACAAGGGCAATTTCATCGATTCCGTAAGCGCGTCTTGCGGTTTTACCGCGACCAATTTGAATATCCACTGGTGTATTTTCGTTCCCAAAGCTATTAGGTTAGGCTATCAAATTTTTTCCTGTCGTGGGGGGGAGGTAGCGAAAGTTACAGAGACAGGTGGACTTATCCGATTTTTTGCTTGGGTGTTTTCAACGAGAACGTTTGCCAATGCTGTTTTTGAAGCTGTCTCTTGCCATGAGTCGCTTGATATAATCTGTGACGGCGGGATAGGCGCTGAGGTCGAGTTGCAACATGAGTTGAGTGTAAACGAGAAGCGATCCTACGGCGATATCAACAACGCTGATTTCTTTTCCCAGGAGGAAGGGTTGTTGGTCTAAAATTTGGTTGAGGGGAGGGAGGAGTTTGGGCATTTCGCGATCGCGACTTTCGGCGATAAATAAGCCCGGGCCGAGGGTAGCATTGGCAAAGACAATCCATTGATTGATCATTGAACGTTCTGCAATGGATGTGCCGATTTCGCCGTGTTTTTCGGCTAAATACAGTAATATTGCTCCCGATTCCCAGAGTTTAAAATCGCCATCGACAATGGCGGGCAGTTTCCCCATAGGATTAATCGCTAAATACTCCGGTTGGCGGTGTTCTCCAGCTTGCAAATCCAGCAGGACAAATTCGTAGGGAATTTGCTTTTCTTCAAGATACCATTGCACGATAGCGGCGCGAGTTCGCTGACCGCCGTAAAGCTTGAGCATATTTTCAAGGGGGAAAAGTTACATTAATTATTCTAAGGCGCGATCGCTATTTTCTGAGGAAGCAGGTCTTTCAACCCAAACCACGCGGCGTTGATTGGGGCTGACGCGAGCGCTTTGTTCTTGCATCACGCTGCTGGCTTGGCTGGGATCGAAGCTGCGGCTAAATTTGTCTTGGAGTTGATTGACTTTTAGTTCGGTGGTGCGGACTTGGGTGCGAATTTCCCGTAACTTGGCTTGATGAGAAACCAAATAGGGAATAAGATTACTCAAGGCGGCGATCGCGGCTACAGAAATGACACTATTAATGGTAACTTTGACGACGGTTTCTAACGTTAAAGCACCGTAATGATAACGCTTTCGCCCTTGTGAGGGTAGCGAGATAACGCGGCTTGCCGTTATTGTCGGAGACTGAGGTTTTGGAAGTGCAGTCATTGCAGTGAAAATCCTGTAAAAGTAGTGCTGTGTATTAAGGTTACTAAGTCCAAGACGCAATAAACAACACCTTGATTTAAGCCTAGTTTGTTGTTGGCCAAAAGGCACAAAAGATGGTTTTGGGGAGTGACATCTCAATAACCATCTTGAGGCTGTGGCTATATCCTATCAGACAATTTTGCCGAACTGATGGCGCGATCGCCAATTTAAAGGAAAAAGGCGATTCACACCGTTATCATGGATGCGATCGCCTTGGGGTCATGGCTTGACACAACCGGATTGTCGATCCCGTCGCGTCTAGAATCGAGAAGTTTTATTTGTACAATTCAGTGGCTAAACGAAACGCCAAAATACCGGGAACAAGCGCCACAAATAAAGCACCGAGAACTTGAACGTCACTTAAAGAACCCATATTATAATCGACTCCTGAAATAGCAATGTACTTCAATCAATTTGCGCCACAAGCGGGGCTTTGGGAAATAAATTGTTACAAAAATCAATAAACAACAAGCAACCCTACTGCCCACAACCTCTCAAACCGCGCCGCGCTGACGTAAGATAAACTCAGCGATCGCGAGGTCAATGGGAGTCGTCACTTTTAGATTCGTTTCCTCCCCCTCAACAATCCGAACGGGCAGATGACATTTTTCCAACAAAGCCGCATCATCGGTAACTTGCCAAGCTGCCGCTTTGCCGCGATTGTGACAGTCTTTCAGCGTTTGGACAGCAAAACCTTGGGGTGTTTGAGCCGCCCAGAGGCGATCGCGATCGGGAGTATCGCTGACCCTCCCATCCTCATCCACTACTTTAATCGTATCCTTAACGGGGATCGCCGCAATCAAGCCCTGACAATCTGGCAAAGCGATCGCGCAACGGTCGAATAAATCCGGCGTAACCAAACAGCGCGCGCCATCGTGAATTAGAACGCGCTCTGCGGTATCAGGAAGCCCTTGTAAGCCGTTATAAACCGATTCTTGGCGAGTTGCCCCCCCCACAATTAATTCAATCGGTTTATGGCCCTTGACAGAAGTAATGATTTCTTGAAAATCGGCAAAATCCTCCGGTTGTCCCATAATGCCGATCCATTCCAAAGACGGCGACGCGATCGCTGCCTCCAAAGTCCACGCCAAAAGCGGTTTTCCCAGCAAAGTTAACAGTAACTTATTGCGAGAATGCTGCATCCGCCGTCCCATCCCGGCGGCAGGAATTAATAAGTGCATAAGGCTAAAATCTAGCAAAAGATTGTGATGAGTAGGTATTTCTTCCCTTAGAATTGTAGAGGTCAGACGCAACCCTCATCCCAGGGAGTCTGAAAAATTAAAGCCCATTCGAGTCAAATCTAGTCTAATCTTTAAGCCATCTACAACAAGCGAACACAAAAAAGATGCGAATACTAGCCCTTGTTCCTGGTGGAATTGGCGACCAAATCCTATTTTTCCCAACCCTGGAAACCCTCAAAAAGACTTATCCCGACGCGGCGATTGATGTCCTCGTCGAACCGCGATCCAAGGCGGCTTACCGAGTCTGTGCCACGGTGGATGACGTTCTCCTGTTCGACTACAAAGACCGCAACGGCTTGGCGGATTATCTGAACTTACTAGGGGTCATTCGCGATCGCGAGTACGATATTGCCCTCGCCCTCGGTCAGCGCTGGACAGTGGGCTTGCTACTATGGTTGAACGGCATTCCCACGCGAGTAGGTTACGAAACCAGCAATTCTTGGTTTATCACCAATCCCGTCCCCCTCAAACCCCAACAATACGCCGCCCGGATGTATCACGATTTAGTCGGCGGTTTGGGCATTCAAGCCCCCTGTCCTCCCGTCGGCATTAGCGTACCCCGTAAAGATATCGATTGGGCTGAAGCCGAACAAAAACGCCTCGGCCTCAACGAAAGCGGTTACATCCTGATTCACGGGGGTTCGAGTCAACTGGCCCTCGCCAAAGGCATTAATAAAGTTTACCCAGCCCAAAGCTGGATCAGCATTATCAAAGACATCCAAAACAAACAGCCCAACGTCCCTGTGGTTTTACTCAAAGGCCCGGAAGACAAAGCCCTCGTCCAAGAAATCCTCAGAGGCACCGAAAACACAATCGCCATTTCGCCCCCCGATATTGGCAAACTCGCTGGCTTGATTGCCGGGGCAAACTTAATGCTGTGTACCGATAGTGCGCCCATGCACCTCGCGATCGCCGTGGGAACTTATACCGTTGCTTTATTCGGCCCCACCGACTCGAAAAAACTGATCCCCCCCGATAGCGAAAAAATCAAAGCGATTCAATCCAACCGCAGTGCGATCGCCGATATTGCCCCCGTTACCGTTCTCGAACAAATTTGGCGTGGCTAAACCAGCAATATTTCTCGACCGCGATGGAGTCCTCAACCAAGAGGTGGGCTACATCCACCACCTAGAGGACTTAAACTTAATTCCCGGTGTCGCTCAAGCCGTGCGCCGCCTTAATGACCTCAACCTCTTTTGTTGTTTGGTCACCAACCAAGCGGGGGCGGCCCGGGGTTATTATCCCCTCGACCACATCACTGCCCTCAACCATCGCTTGTGTCGCTTACTCGACGCAGCAGCCGGGGCCAAACTCGATGCTGTATATTCCTGTCACGCCCTCAGTCCTCCGGCAGGGGGCAAAAACCCCGACTTTGCTTATTGGAGTACCTGGCGCAAACCCAACACGGGAATGCTTGTGGCAGCGGCCTGGGAACACGACCTCGATTTGTCGCAAAGCTATATGGTGGGAGACAAGGCTACAGATATTGATATGGCGAATAATGTCGGCGCAAAGGGTATTTTGGTAAAAACGGGCTACGGTCAACGGGTTTTGAGCGGAGATTACCAACATCATGCCGATCCTGTCTATATTGCTACTAATTTGGTTGAGGCGGTGGCTTGGATCGTGAAACAGGGAGTTTTCGGCTAGGGGTAATGGGAGGAGTTTGGTTTCCCCTCCCAGTTCCCAGCCCTTTCAATCACTGTTCGACTTCGCTCAGACGAGATCAAAGTAAACTAAAGCACAAAAGAGCAAACCTTCTTTAATTCATCACTATGGAACGGGGTTTATTGTGGTTGCCATTGTTAGCATTATTTATCGGTTTAGCTTGGGCCGGATGGCACGAATACCAAAAGCTAGAAGCCTATAATCGTTGGGCGGCGGATTTTGATACGGCAAAGTACGATATTTATGCCGTCCTAGGACAAAAAGGGCAAGAAATTACTTGGGGAAAGCCCACGCGCCGAGAACCGATAGAGATTCAGCAGTTTTCGTTGCAGGATGTAGCGGCGATTCGGTTATGGGTGAATGAGCGGGTTGCGAGTTGGGAAAACCCTCCACAACGAGGCAAAACGGCCTTGGAGTTTGAGTTTAAAGGCGATCGCGCCTCCACTCGCATTCCCTTTACCGATCCGACTTTGGCGGCTCGGTGGGGCAAACATTTAGACGCTATGATAGGTTAACAGCAAAGCTATAGGGGATTGAGTTTATGTCTGCGACGATCGCGCTCATCGCCCACGATGGTAAAAAGGATAGTTTGGTCGCCTTTGTCAAGGAGTATCAAGTATTGCTGTCTCGGTATCGCTTGATAGCCACAGGGACGACCGGACAGCGTATTCGACAAGCCACAAATCTAGAAATTGAGCAGGTACTCTCCGGGCCTCAAGGCGGCGATGCCCAAATTGCCGCACGAGTGGCCGCGGGAGAGGTAATAGCGGTCATCTTTTTTACCGATCCTCTACACGCCCAACCCCACGAACCGGATATTAAATCCTTAGAGCGAATTTGTGTGGTGCATAACGTCGCGATCGCGCTGAACCGGGCTACAGCAGAGGCGATCGCTGCTAAATTACGGCAAAGTCGCGTTGCTCATCTCATTTTTAACCCAATTTCCGGCCAGGGAAACAGCGATGAAGAACTACAATTCATTCGCAATATGCTGGAAAAACAAATGCACGTGCAGATACATCTCACAACTCCTAAAATTTCTGCCGAAGAATTAGCCCAAGACGCGATCGCCAGCGAACCCGACCTCATTATCGCCTCCGGGGGTGATGGCACGGTTTCGGCGGTAGCTGGAGAATTAATCGGCACAAATATCCCCCTCGGTATTATCCCCAGAGGCACAGCCAATGCCTTTGCCGTCGCTATCGGTCTGCCCCTCGGTCTCACCCCCATTCGCAACACTTGTGAGGTCATTCTCGCCGGCCATACTCGCGTCGTAGACATTGCTCGTTGTAACAATAAACCCCTAATTCTCTTAGCAGGAGTGGGTTACGAAGCCGAAACCATCGAACGCACCGATCGCGAAGCCAAGAAACAATGGGGCCCTTTGGCTTACATTATGGCCGGTTGGCAACAGTTAAGCGAGCAAGAACTCTTTGAAACTGAGATCGAAATTGAAGGCTCAGTTAAAACCTTTCAAGCGGGAGCGATTACCATTGCCAATGCCGCGCCGCCTACCTCAGTTTTAGCTCAAGGTGTAGGACAAGTGATTTTTGATGATGGCTTACTCGATATTACGATCACCACCGCCGAGAGCCGAATGCAAGCAGTATCGGCGATGGCCAAGATGTTGGGAGCAGCATTGGTGAAAATGGATGCCAATCACGAAAATACGGCTCATTTTGGAGCGAAACGCCTGAAAGTCACCACCAACCCGCCCCAAAAAGTCGTTCTTGATGGCGAAGTGATTGGTACAACGCCCATTGAAGTCGAATGTATTGCCAATGGTTTAACTGTGTTTGCGCCGCCTGCGAGTCCGACGAAATCCAAGGAAAATTAAGCCGTAGCGAACCCCGGATGCTCGATTTTCGCCCCCAACCATTAGCGAATTATCCGCCCCGCCGCTAAAATATCGCTAACGGCCTCTGGCGCTAAAGGTCGCGCGAGCAAATAGCCCTGACCCAATTCGCAACCCAATTCTTTGAGCCAGAGGAGTTGTTGTTCCGTTTCAATCCCTTCGGCGATCGCGGCCAATTCTAACTGATCGCTCAATGCCACAATAGCTTGTACAATCTTATAATTTCTATCCCCCATCTGCATATTACTCACAAAAGATTGGTCAATTTTGAGGTAATTGGCGGGCAGATTATACAAATAACTCAGGGAAGAATATCCCGTCCCAAAATCGTCAATACTAATGCGAATCCCAATATCCCGCAATTGCGATAACCGCGTAATCGTTACTTCAATATTTTCTATTAACATACTCTCGGTAATTTCTAAAGTTAAGGAAGTAGCAGGTAACTGGGATTCTTGTAAAGTTTGCTGCACCATTTGTACTAAAGAAGGTTGCCGCAAATCTTGACTGGAAAGATTAATACTAATTCTGAGATCGGCAGTATCGGGAAACTGTTGTTGCCAAACCGCGACTTGCTCGCAAGCAGCTTGCAGCATCCAAAAGCTTATGGGTAAAATTAATCCAGTTTCCTCGGCTACGGGAATAAAGTCTGCGGGTGAAACAAAGCCCCGCGTGGGATGTTGCCAGCGAATCAAGGCTTCAAACCCTGCAATGCGTCGGGTTTTGATATCGACAATCGGTTGATAATAGGGGATAAACTCTTGTCGATCGATAGCGATGCGTAAGTCCTGTTCTAAGGTCATGCGTTTGACCGTTTGGACGTGCATCTCGACATCAAAAATCTCGTATTTCCCGCGACCTTTCGCTTTAGCTCGATACAGGGCAATATCAGCATCTCGCAATAGATTGGAAGCTTCGGTGTAAGCGTTTGTACCCCAAACAATGCCAATGCTAGTCGAGACAAAGACGCGGTGATTATTGATAATAGTAGCATTCTTAAACGCGGCTAACAGGCGTTCAGCCATGTGGATTGCGGCTTTGATATCAGGAATATGCTCTAGGAGAATGACAAACTCATCTCCCCCCAAACGAGCGGCTAAATCCGTCGCTCGAATCATGTTGCGGAGCTTTTGGGCTACTGTAATTAGTAATTCGTCCCCCACCAAATGCCCCAAGCTGTCGTTAATCACCTTGAAGCGGTCGAGGTCGAGAAACAAAACGGCAAAATGATAAGTAGGCGATCGCTTTGCCCTCTGAATCGACGATTCTAGGCGATTGGTGAGCATTGTCCGATTGGGTAAATCGGTGAGACTATCGTACAGAGCTTGATGAATCAGTCGTGCTTCGGTCTCTTTGCGATCGCTAATATCCAAAACAATTGCCAGAAAAACCGATTGTCCATCGTGCTGAGACAATTGTAAATGGACTTCAACTGGGTAGTAGCTGCCATCAGCACGTTGATGCACGGTTTCAAAATTGATTTTGGGGGTTTGGCCTTGCCGTAATGGAGTCAGCAATTTTTCAAACTCGGCGGCTGATATATCAGGCTTAATATCCAAAGGAGTCATCGCTTGAAGCTGTTTCAGGGAATAGCCCAAGTTCTGTAAAGCCCCCTGATTCACATACTCAAACTGAAGCGTATCAGGATTAAAAAGATAAATTTCGTTGAGACTGGCTTCAAGGACATTAATTAAACGGCTACGTTCGGATTCGGCAAGTTTACGATTGCTAATATCCCGACACATACAAAAATGAACCGTCTCACCGTTGAGAAATTCTTGGTTGTAGCTAATTTCTACATCGTAGACAGAGCCATCTTTACGACGATGACGAGTTTCAAAATAAGGAGGTAACGGGTTTGTTCCCTGAAGAAGACTTTGTAATTCTGCTCGACTCCATTGAGCATCCCAATCCACCACATTCAATCTGTAAGTCTCTGCGATTGTATAGCCCAGCATTTGGGCAAAACTGGCACTGGTTTGCAAGACATTACCTTGGCTATCCAGTAGCACAATGCCGTCAATCGAGGTATTAAACAGGGTTTGACTCAGGAATAATTCTTTTTCGAGAGCGAGTTTCACCAGTTTGCGATCGCTAATGTCTAAATTCGCCCCAATCATGCGTATTGGTTGCTCTGCGGCATCTCGCTGGACAATAGCGTGGGCTTCAACGTAGCGCACCGTACCATCAGGCCGTACAATCCGAAATTCAGTATTGAAGTCTTGTTCGCCCTTTAAAGCTTGTTGTAGAGAAGTTCGAGAGGCGATTAAATCTTCAGGATGTATCTTCGTTTCCCAAGCGGCGTAGACTTCGTTAAAGTCTTGGGGATCGAGGCCGTAGAGATCGTACATCCGATCGTCCCAGATTAGGCGATCGCTGACAATATCCCAATCCCAAATCCCAATCTTAGCCGAGCGCGTGGCTAATTCCAGTCGATTCGTCAAGTCCTGAAGTTGGATTTCGGCCAGTTTGCGATCGCTAATATCCAAAATAACGCTATGCCAAAGCACTGATTCATCGGGTTGACGCACGGGTTGACCGATTCCTTGCAACCACTTGCGATGACCGGATGGTGTCGTAATGCGCCATTGGCAATTCCACGTTGCTAGGGTTTGGGCAGATTGCATCACCGAAGCTTGCATCACAGGCAAATCTTCTGGATCAACCATTGCCCACAACAAGCTGGCATCTTGTTCTACCGCAGAAGCGGAAAGTTCCCAAAGCTGATAGCACCCCGGACTCATATACAGTACCGCATCCGTTCCGTCGGCATACAAAATGTAGCGAAAGATCGCTCCTGGCACATTAGCTGCTACATTTCTAAAGTTGGCTTCGCTGGCTTGTAGAGCGGCAAAAGAAGTTTGCAGTTGTTGGGTCATCTGCTCGAAGGATTGACTTAGCTCGTTGACTTCGCGCGTTGTGGCGATCGCCCCTAGAAATGAAGTTGAAGGTAAGGGTAAGGTATTCTGAGTAATACGCTTTGCCACTTGATTGAGTTGCTGCAAGGGTTGAGTAATCCAGCGAGCCGTCAGAATACTAGAAACCGCAGCCAGGGATAATGCTATCAAACAGAGCCAAACGGTGTTGTCTGTGTTGGCATGAAGTTGCTCCATAAAATCGGCTTCGGGAGCAACAACTACAACTTGCCAATTTAAGTTAATAGTTTCGGGCAGTGCGGTTACTTTGACAAATTGCCGCTCGCCCTCGATGGTGAGTTCAAAGGTGGGAGCGGTTGCTGTTGCGGCTAAAGCTTTTTGGCGATCGCGTACAGCTTTAGCTGTAGCCTGGGTTAAGGGATCGCGACTCTCGACGGCGCGAATCAGTGCCTTTTCTGTTATACCATTGCGCCTAACTACTCGGTAAAGCCGCTCTCCTGTAGATGAGGCAATGAGTCGGCCTGCTTCATCAAGGATGAACACCTGTCCTGATTTGCTAATTTCAATCGACTTCAAAAAGCGATCGATTTGTTCTAGAGAAATTGTGGTGCTGAAAACCCCTAATAAATCGCCGCGATCGCTATATACAGGTCGAGTTGCCGAGATTGCCAGGTTTTCGGTGCTGCGCGTGGTATATACTTCGCTCCACGTCGGGGCTTGGGCTTTTACTGCTGCTTGATACCAAGGACGCTGTAATACATCTCCAGGGGCTAACTCGATATCCTGTAGGAGTTCGACAAATTCTCCTTGACTATTGGTGCTGTAGTATTGCAGATGACGGTTGGTGGCATTATCAACTACGCCGATTTCCAGGCGATCGCCTTCTTGTCGTCTAGCCCCAATATAATCTCCTTGGGGATTAGCAAATACTGTAAAACTCACATCTTCAAAGCTCCGCAACGTTTGCACCAGATGAGGACTGAGGTTGCGGATATCTCCTGTGAGGTTGAGATGAGCGTGACGGAGATGGAGAAGATTGATTTTTGGGGGATTCTCTAGATAAATTGGGATGCGATCGCGAGTTAGGATGCTCACTTCGTCTAAAAATTGCATCGCTACATCGCGAACTGCTTTTTGTCCATTATGAATGGATAGCCAAGCTGTTATTGTAACTGCCGCCGTAATTTGTACCACGAAAGGAACAATCAGAATGACTCTTAGAGGAGTGTTGGCTAACAAACGACGCATGACTTCAATTTTGCTTGAGATGCTGTCGAGTCACAGGAGAAAGTTACAATTCTTCAGCGAGTCCCACGGGCTATCTCAAGTTGTGTTTAGACAATATTTGCTCAGTTGCAGCACCTAGGCTCTGAAATCAACTGTATTGGTAATTTGTTAGCTAATGCGGATGAAAGGACTTGAACCTTCACTTCGCGAGGAAACTAGAACCTAAATCTAGCGCGTCTACCAATTCCGCCACATCCGCGTTATAGCTATGAAATCCCAGCCAGTTAATAATACTAACACAAGTTGAGCGATCGCGACAGATTCGCCACCGCCTGCGATCGCGTCCAAAACCGCAACAGGCGATCGCCCACCAACTGGGGGTAAAAATAGTGGAAGAAGTGATAACCTTGGGCGCAAGTCCACAAACTATCTTCGGGTTTGAGCCACTCGTGCCAGCCTTTGAGAGCGTTAATATCCGCGATCGCGTCGTTTTGGCTGCCGCACACCAAAAACGGCATCGCCACGCTTCCAGGGGCAATACTGGGACGCTGATACAGAGAATGAGGCGAGGGAGAAGTGGCAATATCTTTTTCCAATACGGCAATCAAGGCTTTCGTCGTGTAGTGGTTTTGTTTGCCAAACAGCAGCCGCACCATTTGGGCTAACAACACTTGACGGGGACAAGGTAAAAGCCGTTGTAAAGCGTAGTAATGGGCTTGCCAGTCTACCCCCGGATAAGCCCCTACACCCAGTAAGCTCACAGACTGCACCTTTTCCGGATACTGACGAGCATAGAGCCAGGCTAACAGCCCTCCGGTACTGTGTCCGACCAAATGCAGACGGCGATCGCTTTGCTGGATATAATCGTGTAGCAACACGAGCGCCGTATCTAGAGAACTGCCTTCGTCTGGGTGTTGCTGATATTGCCACAGCGCCAGATTCTGGGTTTGAGCGAGATAGCGCAGCAAAGGGCGGGAAAACCGCTCAAAACTGGGATTTGCCGACAACCAAACAATAGCAGGGGATGAGGACATTGGGGATAACTCCTGAAAAGGTTAATGATAATATTTTGCATTAAAGAGCAACAATTGTCACGACTCATTCGCGATTTTAGTTGGGTAATGGGGGATTTTCGCGATCGCCTCCCCCCCCTATCATCCCCGTAATTGCAGAAAAGTCAGCCCCAGAACAACTCCCCATCGCCCCTGAGAAACTGCAAATCTTTGTAAATAAGGAAAGCGCGATCGTAAAGGTTAAAATAAAACAACGGGAACTGCCAATACCAAAACCTTTTCTATATATTTCTAGTACCTATCATTGCGTTCATCTCAGCCTAAAAAACCGACAATGCGTTTTAAACCCTCGTCTCTCTTTTTTCTCCTCTCTTTTTCCCTAATTACCACCCTCTCCCCCACCGCCCAAGCCCAAGATGTGGATATCAAAGTAGGTGTGGTGCAGCGCTTTGGGGACGAACCCACTGAAACCCTCACCCTCGCGAGCAACTCAGGAGATACCCTCACCCTAGAATTTTTAGGAGGAGATTTACAACCCAAAACCCTGAGTACCGACAAGGTAACCCTAGAAATCAACCCGCGTCCAGTCGAAACACCCATCATACAAGAAAGAGTGGTATTGAGCGATCGCGCCACCTTTGAAACCGCCGAAGCCAGCGCCAAAGCCTGGCGAGCCAAAGGCATTGCCGTCGAAATCGTCCAACCGGGACGCTGGCAAGTGTGGGCTAAACGAGATGTTTACAAAACCCCTGTATTGCGGCGTTTACTGCTCGAAAGCCTGCGCGAACAAGGAGAAACCACCCCCTACCTCGAATCAGAGGTTTTAGAAGCCGTTGCCAAAGTCTCATTTGTTGTGGATGGTTTTCGTTACAATCGCGATCGCGTCTCCATTACCTCCGGGCAAAATCGCATTCAAGTCCAAGAAAGTAACGACGAAGAAACCGCCAAAACCCACACCTATGCCGGGGACTTAAACATTCAACCCAACGCCTACGGTGACTTTACCCTCGTCAACACCGTTCCCCTAGAAACCTATTTACGCGGCGTTGTTCCCCACGAAATCGGCCCCAATGCCCCCTATCAAGCCGTTGCAGCCCAAGCCATTCTCGCTCGCACCTATGCCCTCCGCAATTTGCGTCGCTTCCGAGCCGATGATTATCAACTTTGTGCATCGGTGCATTGTCAGGTGTATCATGGTTTAACAGCCACTGTGGAAAAAGCCGATCGCGCCATCATCGAAACTCAGGGTCAAGTTCTCACCTACAACAACGAACTGATCGATGCTTTGTATTCTTCCACCACGGGGGGTATCACTGCCCAATTCAGCGATATCTGGGACGGAGAAAACCGCCCTTACCTGCAACCCCGCGTAGACTCCCCCAATCCCCCCTGGAATCTCGCGCAACAGCCCCTCAACGACGAAGCCACTTTTCGCCGTTTCATTGCCCTCACCGACGGTTTTAATGAAAGTGGCATCAATGTCTTTCGTTGGGATCGTCAAAGCAGTATTGAGGCATTAACGGCGGACTTGAATCGTTATCTCGAACGGACAAAAAACCCCATTACTAATATTACCCGCATTACTAATATGGCAGTGACAGAGCGATCGCCCTCCGGTCGGATTTTAACCCTCAGTGTTTATACTGACAAAGGAACGATCGCACTGCATAAAACCGAAGCCCGCAGTGCCTTTGAGCCGCCGCGCAGTACCCTGTTTTATCTCGAACCCATCCAAGATGCCAACCAAAGTTTAACCGGATATCGCTTTATTGGAGGGGGTTTTGGTCACGGTGTCGGTATGAGTCAATATGGATCGTATAATTTAGCCAATTTAGGGAAAACAGCCCCCGAAATTTTAGCCTTTTATTATCCGCAAACCACACTAACTACGCTAAATCCCAATATTGTCTATTACTCAGAGGATGGTTTTGGGCAGTAGTTTTGGGCAGTAGGGATTGGGCAGTAGGGAGTGGTTTTTGGGCAGTCGGCAATCGGGGGGGAGTGGGGGATGTTCAGTTAACAGCCTCTAAGGGGCAGTAGGGATTGGGCAGTAAGGATTGGGGGGGAAGTGGAATGAATGCCCCAGAAAGGAGGTCAGAAACTTTGGCTCTTAGGATTGTCTTTCAAAATGGCTCAACGCTAGAATACATAAAGGTTTCAGCGTCAAAAAGCGAAATTAAGTTTCTGGAGAGTCATCAGTCATCAGTGTTTTGGGCAGTCGGCAATCGGCAATCGGCAATCGGGGGAGATTAGGCAGTAGGTCTTGGGCAGTGGGCATTGGGGATGTTGGCGAACAACTAACAACCAACAACCAACAACTAACAACTAACAACTAACAACCAACAACCAACAACCAACAACCAACAACCAACAAC
>JAWQFT010000059.1:0-30885 GCA_035968055.1 Jaaginema sp. PMC 1080.18
GAGTGGGAGGAGTGGGAAGAAATTGGAATTGTGACGGACAACTAACAACTAACAACCAACAACCAACAACCAACAACCAGTAAACTATCGAGTAAACGCGATCGCGCTGTTAATGGCATGACTCACCATCATCACGACCATCATCACGACCACCATCACGCCCCCTCAAACTACAACAAAGCCTTTGTCATTGGAACTATCCTTAATGTCGGTTTCGTGGCAGTTGAGGCGGTTTTTGGGCTGCTGACGCAATCCCTGGCTCTACTTGCAGATGCGGGTCATAATCTCAGCGATGTGTTGGGTTTGTTATTGGCTTGGGGAGCAAGTTATTTGGTACAACGACCCCCAAGCCAACGCTATACTTACGGTCTGCGGCGGTCGTCGATTTTGGCTGCGTTATTCAATTCGATTATTTTACTATTGACGATGGGGGCGATCGCCTGGGAAGCAGTACGTCGTTTTTTCGACCCCAGTGAAGTCCCCGGTACAACTATTATTTTCGTCGCGGCGGTGGGGGTTGCGATCAATACAGCCACCGCTTTAATGTTTATGTCGGGACGAGAAGGAGATTTAAACATTCGCGGGGCTTTTTGGCACATGGCTGCCGATGCCTTGGTATCCTTGGGAGTTGTATTAGCCGGGATCGGAATTTTGCTGACGGGTTGGTTGTGGTTTGACCCAGTGGTGAGTTTGGTTATTGTGGTGGTGGTGGTTTATAGCACTTGGCAGTTACTCAAAGATTCAGGCAATCTAGCTCTGGATGCCGTTCCCCGCGACATCGAACCCCAAGCCGTGCGACAATATCTCTGCGAGCGTCCGGGCGTTACCCAAGTTCACGACTTGCATATCTGGGCAATGAGTACCACGGAAACGGCGTTAACTGCCCATTTAGTCATGCCCCAAGGGATAGGGGGCGATCGCTTTCTGCAAGAGACTTCCGAGGCGTTAGAGACCCATTTCGGTATCGCTCACGCTACCCTACAACTCGAAACTGGCGATCCCAATCATCCTTGCGGACTCGAAGCTGAAGATCGCGTTTGAGGTAGGGTTACGGTAACGGTTGTCCCTTTTTGAGGTTGACTGCTAAAGTTAATTTGGCCTCCGTGAAAATCGACGCATTGCTTCACGATGGCTAAACCCAAACCCGTACCTTGAATTTGACCGACATTACTAGCACGATAAAAAGAGTCAAACAGATGTTTTTGTTCGTCTTCAGGAATGCCAATCCCGCGATCGCGAAGGGTGAAAATAACTTGAGAAGTTTGTGACTCTACCGCAAATTGAACGGGGGTATTTTCCGGGGAATATTTGAGGGCATTCGACAATAAGTTACTGAGAATATGCTGTAATAATTGGGGGTCAAGATTAACTTGATTTTCCCCTGTATAATCTAGCTCGATTGCCGCGCGATCGCCGATACTCATGCGAATTTCTTGGCTAATTTGCAGACAAAATATTCTCAAATCGAATAAACTTGGCTTGTAATTGAGTTTTCCTACCCCCGCGCGACCCAAAATTAAAACATCATCGAGTAAAAGCAACATTTGACTAATACTACGATCGATATTGCGGAACAAATCTTGTTTTTTTTCGGGAGTTAGTTGTGCGTCGTATTGTTTGAGTAATTGCGCCCATCCTGAAATACTATTAAGAGGATTGCGAAATTCGTGGGAAACAATCGAGACAAAAGTAGATTTGAGTTGATTGAGTTCTTTTTCTTGAGCTAAAGCGCTTTCGGCATTACTTTTAGCCTTTTGTAATTCTAGAGAATAATGACGCGATCGCAACAAACATTTAATCCGGGTTGCTAACTCGCTCTTTTCAACTGGCGTTTGAATAATCTCATCAAAAAGATCGGCTAATTGCCCAAAAACTTGTTTCAAATCTTGTCGAACCGTGAGCAAAACAAAGGGTAAAAAAACAGGTTCTTTTTCTTGACGCAAACGGGCAATCTTCGGCCCGCAAAACCGCAAAAACACATCATCAACAAAAGCCAAATCAAAAGGTTTTTGTAAAACTGCTAAACTGCGATCGCCAATTGTGACTTCGTATTGCTTGCCTAACCACTGAGATAGTAACTCTGCATTCGCCTTATTAGATAACAATAAAACAATTTGACTCATCTTTTCACAAATGCCACATCGAACTCGGAGCAACGGGATTAGAACCCTCGGTTAATTCTGGCGAACCGCTCAGAATCCGCCGTAATTGTTTGAGAGGTTCTCCCACCTTCAAACCATAGCGAGTTACCTCAAAAGCTCGCAAGTAGCGCTCGTAATCTGACATCCGCTTTTTCAGTACCCCAATCGCTTTACGCAGTTGACCCTGAAACTCAACGTAACGCAGAAAAATAATATTATCGGCTAAATAAGATAAACCAATTTCCGTGGCTTGAAAATTTGCGCCAGAAATGGATTCAATTTCATTAATCAAAATAGTAGTTACCCCGGCATTACGAAGATATTGACACAACGAATGAATATGAGGCACTAAGTCATTACCACGAATCGAGAGACTGTAACCGGAAGTGCTGTCAATCATCACAATTTTAGCTTCGTATTTTTCGACTTCTTCGCGTACCATATAAGCAAAATGGTCGGGGCTATAGGTGAGAGGTTCAATCGCTGTTACCGAAAGTACGCCGCGATCGCGCATAATACGAGCAGGAATATTCACCGCCTCGCAACGATGTAGTAAAGTTTCCTCCGCTTCTTCAAACACAAAAATAGCCGAACGTTCTCCTCGACCGGCTGCTTCTTTCATAAACTGTAACCCCAAGGTAGACTTACCCACCCCACTCGGACCGCTCAGAATCGTTACCGTACCGCGTTCGATACCGCCGTGTAATAATTCATCTAATTCGGGAATGCCGGAAGAAACACTTTCTAACAGAAAATCTTTTTTGTAAGCACCCGGTAGCAAACGCGGAAACATCTCCAAACCGCAATCGGTCAGTCGAATGGCGTGATAACCGCTCAAAAAGTCCGACCCCCGGAACTTAGAAACGCGAATTTTGCGACCTTCTAGGGTAGATTCCAGTTCGATTACCCCATCACTCATAAACTGTAGGTCGTCATCAGGGGCTAATCCATAACCTTCTGAGGTAAATATGACGGTTGAGTCTTGTTCGACGAGAAAGCGCAATAAAGATAATACCTGCTTGCGAAACTGAAACTCATTGCTGGCTAAATAGCGAAACTGGGTCATCGCATCGAGAAAAATACGTTGCGGTTGGTATTGAGTGACGCAATCCCTGATTTGTTGCGCGATGGGTTCTTGTTCGACTTCAGCCGGGGCAAAAATATCGTAACTTTCGGTTTGGGTAAAAAATTCTGTTGTCGGACTAAAATCGAGGAATTCGACTTGGCTCAAATCGAAGCCCAAACCTTCAGCATTACGACAGAGTTGCTGTCGAGACTCTCCTAGAGTAATTAACATACAACTTTCTTGGCGAGCGATCCCTTCGCACAAAAAATGCAGTCCTAGGGTGGTTTTTCCCATACCCGGACCGCCTCTGACCAGATAAGCTTGGTTGGCCACTAAGCCACCACATAGAACTCGGTCGAGTCCTTGAATTCCAGTTGATACGCGCTTTCGAGACATCTGTATTAAACTTGTTCTCAGGATTTTAATTTATGCCAGGGTGGGTAAAAAAGCAATCCTGTCGATAGGATCGCCGATGACGGGTTTATCCGATTTGATGAATTAAGCAACTTAAGATTGAATCTGGCGGTATTGCCTGAAGACAACAATATTAAGGCAGTAAATGGCTAAAGCACTTGAATAAATCGCTTAAATCATAAGGGATTGTGTCTGTGCAGCCTTAACGCTCAAGACAATAAGACTAAATATAGAGATTGACCTTAAGGCTTGCTCCGATCGCACTAATTTGTTCTCAGAGTCTCAGCCCTTTTTCGGGAAATAGACTGTTAACTCCGGGTTTCTGCTGAAGAAATTAAACGCAATGACAGCAACCTAGGCAATACTTTCTGCGGTTTAGGTAAGGGTGAAACGCTTTCATTGTACAAGAAAAAGGCCATTTGGCCGGAAAAACCGGGTTGCGATCGCAACCCGGCCATGACGACAGAAAAAGGTAGATTTAGCAATCGAGACTGCTGAGACTGAGGGGAACCAGGTCGCCATGACCTGTTAAGCCGAGTAACATCGGTTCATTCTCTCGAATAAATTGGCCCGTGAGGACGCAACGTTCGTCTTTTTGGGCGATCGCGTCTATGCTAGCCCGAATATCATGCTTGGCAAACTGGGGACGATAAGCACCGGATTTTTGTTGAACATAATTCCAAAGTACATCTCTGATCAACGCTTGATAGCCCGTTCCTCCGGCTATTTCTTTGAGTTTGTTCTTGAGATCGCGTTCTAGTCGAATGCTGGTAACTTCCATTTCGGTGGTTGAAGTACGGGTTAGGGTCTTCATTGAAATCTTTTCTCCAAAAAATGTAGACAGATTGATAATACAAGTGTAGTATTAAAAAGTCAGAGATCGCAAAATTGCCCCAAGGAAAAGTTCTGTGAACCTACATCTAGTCACAACCACCAACCCAACCCCCGTTGTTTGCCGAGATTGGCAGATTAGCGGCCGGGGTGTGGCTTTTGGCAGAGAAATTGTCAGTTTCCTCGACATTCCCGGGTCAGCGTTTTTTAACCATCAATCCGAGATTTCGGATGGCAGCTATCCCCAGAATTACGCCCCCAAGACTTTACCCGGCGTAGACCCAAACCTTAAATACCGATGCGGGAGGTACAGACCCACAATCCCTGTACCCATGTAGATTAAAACTTCAAACCTTCAAGCTGGTTTGTTCCCCCCGCACCTCAAGCAATAGGTCGCGGGGTTTTTAATTGTCTCATCGGTAAATTGTTTTATCCTCAACGGCTCAAGGAAGGAGTAAAGCCGTGACTAGCATCCCTCAAACCTTAAACCAATCTGTGGTCGTATTTTCTAAAAATTACCTGCCTATGAGTCGGGTAAATATCAAACGTGCCATTGTCTTGCTGACAACGGGGAAAGCCGAACCTGTCCAAGGATTCAGCGATCTCGGTTGGCAAGTGCGATCGCCCCAGATTGTGCTGTATGTCCCGGCTCATATTCGTTTGACCGCGCACAAGTTGGAACGAATTTGGAAAATACCCCCAGTCAACCGTCGCGAGGTTTTGCGCCGAGACCAAAATACTTGTCAATACTGTGGCAGTCAGCAAAAACTGACCCTCGATCATGTCATACCGCGCTCGAAAGGCGGAAAACATACTTGGGACAATGTAGTAACCGCTTGCGCCACTTGTAATGCCAAAAAAGGCGATCGCACGCCCTCGCAAGCCCGAATGCCACTCCGTCATCAACCCAAAGCGCCCCCCCACCCTGCTGTTGCTTTTGCAGAAGAGTTTTGGCGCGAACAACAAGCCACAGGCGATTAATTACCAGAAACGGACAATGTTAAAACTGACTTACATTGAAAACGGATTTAATCTTGAGTTATTGACACAAGCAGTCGAAGATTGGGTATCTGGGCGCGTTGTTTTGGCAGTGCGAGCCGCTACTCCCATCTACGTCGAACCAATGACGGCTTCTTTCTTGTTGCCCATTGATGTGCCGTACTTAAGCGATTTACAAGCTTTAGCCCAAGGCGAAATGGCCGACCTCCTCGACATTGTGCCTTGCGATGAGGATTGTGTTGAGCTTTGTCTTAATGGTACTTGGATCGCCGAAAGCCCGGAAGCGGAAGAAGGGGTTTTTGTCACCACCATGAATCACCGAGTGGAGTTTTTCTTATTCAAAGTGTGGCAAGAAGCGCAAAATTTGGCTTCTGTTGTGGGGGAATGAGCGCCAGTCTTGATTTTGGGGGGAGGATGTCAATCTTGGTGTCTTTCTTCCCTCTCCTTAATCGTTCCCAGAGCCATATTGCCAAGCGTCGAGCCAGCGATAGTAGTAATATTGTTGTTTGGCGGGTAGATGGGACGCGATCGCCTCTAATGCTTTTCCTAGGGGATACAAACCGCTATAAGTCCCCAAACTTAGGTAATGCTTCAGCCAGTCCCACAACAAAGGAATACCGACTTGAGGCAAAATCGGTAACACTAATTGGGGCGGAACGCGGGGTAAAGTTTTGGCTAAAGGGCCGAATTGAATGACATCTTGTAAGAATGGTTTGAGGACTTCATCCCCCAAGTCTTCCATCACCGCAAACACCCCATTCATCAAGTCGTTGATCTGGTTTGGGGGGACAGGGCGATCGCCCTCGACGCTCATGGTACGCTGAAACAACCAAGTCACCGCCATATTGGGCTGATACGGCTGCAACAATGCCAAATCAGCCCGACTCAAACTGTCGGTTTCCAGGGCTTCTGCTATCCCCTGGGTTAACCGTTTGAGATGACGCACCATCGACCCAAAACCGCCAAAACTTACCGGAGACTGTGCGCCGCTACTGTCCCCCACGGGTAAAAGTCGCTGCCACGGCACTCTCAAGGGGCTGTGACGGTAGGAAGGAAAGAAACCGAATAAAAATCGCTTAAAATCAAGTTGAGACAGGTCTACGCCTTGATATTGGGGCAGCAACCGTAAATATTCCGCCATGAAAAATTCCAAGCTGAAACGGTTTGGCTGTGCGTCGAGATAGGTAAAAAGATAAGTCGTGCGTCCGTCTCTAGCGGGAAACGCTTCCCAAAAATACTGACATTGATTTTCAATGGGGGTAAAAGAGGCGATTAAATCCCCTGTTTTGTTCTCAGGATAACCTGTTGCACAACTGCCAACAACTAAGCAGACTCCTTCGGGTTTTTCGCCGTTACGGGCTTGGGCTACAATGGGGGAAAAATTGCCCATTGCGTCGATGAGTAAGCGAGTGGTTAGGGTTTGATTATCGGTTGTAATTTTGACACCGTTGGGGTGAATTGTGGCGCTTTGAAAGGCGGTTTCTTCGAGGAGTTTACCGTTTGCGGCTAAGAATTTTTGCTTAAGGGTTTCCAAGAGAAAAACTGGGTCAACGCCGATATTGAGGACATTTTTAACCCAAATCTCTCGACCTTGATGAAAGCTCACTCTAGCGGGATTATACTCCGTCGCGATCGCCTTTTCTAATTCCCCTTCACTCAACAAGTCTAACTCGCAGAAAACCTCTAATTCTGACCGCGAAATATTCCATTCTTGATCTCGTCCTCGCAGTTTCCCCCGTTCAATTAACGCAACTTTCCAGCCTCGCTGCTGTAATGCTGTAGCAAGTAATATACCCAGCGTACCGCCTGAAATCACAACATCATAATCGACAGTTTCTAAAGCGTCATTATTTTGGTTTATAACTTGCGGAGTTGGAATCTTACCTTGTTTTAAAGCTGTCCATTTTTGGTCTGCTTTTTGCAGTCCGATGCGGGTCTTTTGGGGAAGATAATCTAAAAGTTCGGAGGGATAAGACATTACTAAATAATAAAAGTTGATTTAAAATTTCATCTGCTGTTAGAGTATTGAGAAGGATGCCAACTCTTTGAGAAACTGTTAAGGGGCAGTGGGCAGTAGGGGGGGAGTGGGATGAATGCCCCAGCAAAGTTGATCGGAAACTTTGGCTCTGTATAACTAAAAAGGCATTGAGGGAAAACGCAAATAAAAACAAGTGCCTTGACCGGGATGGGAAACAAAATCAATTTCGCCGTGGTGAGCGTCTACAATAGATTTGGCGATCGCCGTTCCTAAACCCGTTCCATTCGCTTTTCCGTGGGTGACAAAGGCATCAAATAAACGGGCTTGAATACTTTCAGGAATGCCGGGGCCATTATCGCGGATGGTAATTTCGGCTTGATTGTCTTGCTTCATTACTTTAATTTCGATGCGTCCTCCTTTCCCCCTAAACGCATCTACCGCATTGGTTGTTAGATTTTGCAAAACCCGCAGTAACTTGTCTTCGTCGGCGCTGATAATGATGCCTGAAGGACAATCAATTTGCAACTCAACTTGAGATTGTTCCCAGAAAATACGATTGAGTTTTTCCAAGCGTTGCAGCAAAACGGCAATATCGAGGGGTTGCTCGTTCATGACCGTATTTCCCCGCGCAAATTCGAGAAATTCCTCAGCCATTGCCGTCATGCGTTGAGTTTGAGCGGCAATCAGTTCGCACCATTCTACCGTATCGGTGTTGGGATGTTGGTCTTTAATAATACTACTGGCAAGATTGATGCTACTGAGAGGGCTACGAAAGTCGTGAATCACGGTGTTGAGCATTTCCCCGTACAACACCATTTTCTCTTTGCGAATGAGTTCGTGGACGTATTCTTCGGTGTTGCTGCGTAGTCGTTCGATCATATAACTACACAGTTTGGTCACGACAGTTCCCTTAGTTTGTTCTAAGACTTGCATTAAGTCTTCACTGGGAATTTTGGCTAAGATGGCGCTATCTAAAGCAATAGCTTGCATACTGCGGGGTTTGCCGTCAAGTAAGCCGAGTTCGCCAAAAAAAGCATCGGGTTGAGCTTTTGCGAGGCTTTGATATTTGTCGGGGCTGATTTGCTTGCGAAATTCGACTTCCCCGTCAAGCACCAAATAAATGCAATCGGATTCTGCTCCTTCGTCAAAGATAACAGCGCGATCGCGGAATTGCTCGATAATAGCTACGACTTGCAGTTGTGCAGCTTGCTTGGGTTCAAAAAAAGATAAAAATTGATGGGAATCCAAGTCCATTGGATTGTATCCTGCCCTTTTGAGTCTATTATTGTCCTCGCACCGCGCTTTCAGATTTTCTTGCTCCTCAAAAATGGTAGCACCGATCGCGACTTCACAAACTACGGGAAGGACTCAGAACCGGAGTGGCAACTTTTCGCGGTAAGTGGGTCACATTCAAAGCTTCGAGGGTGTAGGGTAAGTTGAGGAAGAAGGTCGTTCCTTTGTCGGTGTTGGCTTGAAAGAATAGCGTTCCTCCGTGAGCATCTACGATAGATTTGGCGATCGCCGTACCTAATCCCGTACCATTAGCTTTACCATGAGTCACAAAGGATTCAAAGAAAGTTTCTCGGATTTCTTCAGGAATGCCCGGTCCGTCATCGGCGATGGTCATCTGCACCCATTCCGGTCGCGGCGTTACTTCAATTTTAATAATGCCACCTTTAGACCCAAAAGCTTCAACCGCATTCACCACCAAATTTTGCCAGACTCGCATTAATTTAGTTTCGTCGGCATAAATGGTCACATCTTCAGGACATTTGATAATCAGTTGGACGCGAGCATTATCGCAGTAAACGCCATTAAGTTTTTGAAACTGTTGTAGTGCTGGTTTTAAGTTGAGGCGATCGCGTTTTAATACGGGCAATCCCTTGGCAAATTCTAGCAATTCTTCGGCCATACTGGTCATGCGTTGGGCTTGTTGTTGAATCAACTCGCACCATTCGGCAGTTTCTTCATCTTCGTGAATTTCTTTGATCATGCCACTAGAAAGGTGAATGCCACTCAGAGGACTTTTCAAGTCGTGAATAATAGTATTCACCATTTCCCCAACTAACACCATTTTTTCTTTATAAGCTACTTGCTGTACATACTCTTTTGTTGTGACACGCAAGCGCTGAATCACATAGTTAAATAGTTTTAAAACAACCTCACTACTGGCATTTTCTAAAATTTCCATCAACACAGAACGGGGAATTTTAGCAACTGTGGCATTTTCGCAAACAATTGCCTGAGCGCTACGAGGTTGACCGTCTAGTACCCCAAATTCTCCAAAAAACTCATTGGGCTGTGCTGTTGCCACAATTTGATAATGATGTTTGCGGATGCGTTTTCTAAAGTTTACTTGACCGACAAGGACGAGATATAAGTAGTCGGGAACTTCTCCTTCTTCAAAAATAACGGTTTGATTTGAGAATTTTTCGACGGTGGCAATGGCAGCCAATTGTGCCGCAGACTCAGAATCAAAAAAGGTAATAAATTGATGGGATTTAATATCCATGAGAAGTACCGTGGTAAGAGTGCAAGAGGAACTAACCGAGGAACTAATTGAGCTAAATACTGAAGATGCAATTGCGATCGCCTGCCCGATTAGTTGTAATTGTTTAGCATTCGCTGACCGACAAGATAGTTCATCAAATATCAAGCCTTTATCAATTCATTGTAAAATGACCGCATCATTCTAGGGGATTAAATCAATACTTTCTTTATTGTGCGGCGATCGGCAATCTCGCTCTATTCGGGAAACTACCGAAGTTACTTTCCCCCTAAAATCATTTCACCGTAGATTTTCCCATGACAAATCCAGAAAATGATGATATTGCTCTACTACGTTATCCGTTGGAGATGATTTGTCAAGAAAAGTCATTATTGTTTTTTTAATCCCCACTGTCAAAAAAACGCGATCGCTCTCAATTGCCCCAGCGCCTTTCATTTGAGTTGAACTGACGTTTGAGAACAATTTTTGCTGCTACTCTCATCTCTTCCTCGCTAAAATGTAAATAAATATTGCGAAATATTTATCTTTATTACATAAAAAAGCGATCGCGAATTCCCCCGGCAAACCTCCTCAGAGACAGTTTTAAGACAGAATGCTTGGCTTGAGTGGGGTCAGACCCAAGTAATCTAGCACTTCCTTCAAAATAGATTCTGTAAGAATTTATAATATTCAGCAACGTAGCGCCCCGCACTCCTTTATGATGTGTATTAAAGTTTTTAAGAATTCGTAAAAAAATACGGAGGATCTTTCAGTTGGCTATTCCTTTACTAAATTACGCTCCCAGCTCTCAAAATCAGCGCGTGGCTGGTTATGAAGTCCCTGGGGACGAACAACCCAAACAATACAACACCGAAAACGTCTTATCTGCCTCTGCGATGGGTGAGCTAATCGAAGCTGCATATCGCCAGATGTTTTTCCACGCCTTCAAAAGCGATCGCCAAACTTGCCTAGAATCGCAACTACGCAATAACACCATCACTGTCCGTGATTTTATTCGTGGTTTAGCACTGTCGGAAACCTTCCGCAACAGTTTCTATGAGAAAAACAGCAACTATCGTTTCGTCGAACAGTGCGTCCAACGTATTTTAGGCCGCGATGTTTACAGCGAACAGGAAAAAATTGCCTGGTCAGTTAAAGTTGCTACCCTGGGCTATCAAGGCTTTATTGACGAACTGCTCAACAGCGACGAATATTTGGAAAACTTCGGTTACGACAAAGTACCTTTCCAACGTCGTCGCGTACTTCCGGGTCGCGAAGAAGGTGAACGTCCGTTCAACATCCAATCGCCTCGCTACGATGGTTACTACCGTAGCATCCTCAACTTCCCTCAAATCGTTTGGCAAAACGAAATCCGCCGCTTTACTCCCCAAGAGCAAAAAACCAAAGCTGGCGATCCTTCTTCCTTTGTGAGTATGGCTCGCGGTCTCAGCAGCGCCCAAGGCAAGTCTGTACCTCGCATCTCAGCCATGAACGTTGATATGAACAAAGTTCCTCGCAGATAGTTTACTAAAGCGCTCAAACTTTTAGCGAACTAGCGTGGGTTTTGGGGAAGTTACATTCTTCGCAAACAATTCGGGAGCAAAACTCGATTGATTTGTGGGTTGGTAACTTCCCCGTTGTTTTTGTTGGTTGTTGGTTGTTGGTTATTGGTTGTTTGTTGTCCGTCGAGCTTCCTCTTCTTTCACGACTGCCGATTGCCCAAGACCCACTGCCTAAGACCTACTACCCAAGACCTACTCCCCCTTGATAACTGATTACTGAAAAGCTCGTCCCCGCAACACCTCCAGTAACTTGCTAAACTCCTGGGGGAGTGGCGCGATCGCCTCAATTAACTTTTCGGTGCGAGGATGGTATAACCGCAACTTGCGAGCGTGTAGGGCTTGTCCCGTGAGGTTAACTTTTAGGCTGCGACTCGAACCGTAAACCGTATCTCCCACAATAGGATGCCCCAAAAAAGCCGAATGGACGCGAATTTGATGGGTGCGTCCGGTTTCGAGTTGGTAGCGCATCAGGGTATAGTTGCCCAAAGTTTCGAGGATTTGCCAGTGGGTGATGGCTACCCGTCCTCCTTTTTCTACGGGGATAATGGCCATCTTTTTGCGATCGCCTCCATGACGACCCACAGGCTGGTTAACCGTCCCTTCAGCCGCCCCCGGACGACCGTAGACCACCCCTAAATACTCGCGATAAGCGGTTTTACTCTGGATTTGTTTTTGTAGGGCTTGATGGGCAAAATCCGTCTTGGCGATCGCGATCGCCCCTGTGGTATCTTTATCCAGGCGATGGACGATTCCCGGACGTTCGACTCCACCAATTCCCGCTAGGCGATCGCAGTGATATAGTAAAGCATTCACCAGCGTCCCGTCAGAATGGCCTGGGGCGGGATGTACCACCATTCCGGCGGGTTTGTTGAGGATAATCATTTCCTCGTCTTCGTAGAGAATATCGAGAGGAATGTCCTGGGGCTGTACATCTAAGGGTTTGGGAGGCGGTAAAGTAACAATAACTTTATCCCCAACTTGCAGACTCGCTTTTTTAGCCAAGCAGGGGGTTTGATTGAGTTGAACTTGCCCTTGTTCGATGAGTTTTTGTAAGCGCGATCGCGATATGCTTGGTAACTGTAGCGAAAGCCAAGCATCCAGCCGTTTAGCAGCAGTTTGGACTTCGAGTTCAATAATTTCGGCTGCCATAGGTATAGAGAGGGAAGAGGGGGAAGAGGGGGACGAAATTACCAATTACCAATTACCAATTACCAATTACCAATTACCAATTACCAATTACCAATTGAGAGATTCTGCTATAGCACTATGGCAAAGCCTCGGTGCGCTTCATTTCACTCGGAATTTAGAAGCCCATCTCCCGTGGGAGTTAGGTGGGGAGTGAGCGCCTTTATCTTTGTTAGAATCGACTCGAAACTTGATTCAATTCCACAAAAAGACAGACCCAAAAGTTATTGCCTTGTTGTAGTGGCGCGACACAGCTAAAATGAGGCTTTGATGTAGTGGCGTGACACAGCTAAAATGAGGCTTTGATGTAGGGTGGGTTAGGCGGCTAAAACTTTCGCTATGACTGCAATCTAGCTATCCGCCGTAACCCACCATTTAAAGTGTGTCATGCCAGTAGGGTGGGTTAGGCGGCTAAAACTTCCGCTATGACTGCAATCTAGCTATCCGCCGTAACCCACCATTTAAAGTGTGTCGCAATAGTTCTTATCCTCCCCCTCTTCCCCCTCTCCATCCTTGTCAACAAGCCACCACGAAACATCGGGCGATCGCGTTTACGACCGCCCCTCAACTAAAATAAAGTGCTGTTAATGCTCAACAGCTAACGACGACCTAAAGTGCGCCGACATAAGCTAAACCTAGGATAGCACCCACACCCAGGATGTGACCGAAGCTGGTAGTTGCTAGAACTGTCGGAAAGCTGAAACCGCCGAATAAATCTGGACTGGGCATAGCCGGGCCGACACTAGGATATTTAATCGTATATTTGCCGATCGCGATCGCGATAATATTAGCCACAATCATCACAATTGCCACTTTGGGACTCCAAGACACCGTATTGGCGACATCCGCAGCCAAAAATAACATAGAGTTCATTAGAGCTTGTTCTCCTTAAAAACGCTTAAAAACATTAAGTTTTATCTTTTATCAGGATGGGTAAGGCTTAGTCAGTCTTGTTGCAAGACTTAACATTTGGGTGCTGGGTTTTTTCCCCTCTTGGCTTTTGTCTCTCTCTCTCTCGACATATCTTTGAGCGACGGTACGGATTCTCTCGCTACCATCGAACGTAAAAGAACCCATTGAGGAGGTATCTTGATGACGATTAAGGCGTATGCAGCCCAAGAAGCCGGGGGAAAACTCGAACCTTTTGAGTATGACCCTGGAGCATTAGGAGATGAACAAGTTGAAATTGCCGTGGAATATTGCGGCATTTGCCACAGCGACTTGAGTATGCTGGATAACGAGTGGCAGATGAGTGAATATCCTTTAGTTCCCGGTCACGAAGTTGTGGGTAAAATTACCGCAGTGGGCGATCGCGTTCAACATCTCCAAGTCGGTCAAACCGTTGGTTTAGGCTGGTTTTCCAATTCCTGTATGAGTTGTGAATGGTGCAATACTGGGGATAAAAATCTTTGTCCCGACGGCGAGGGTACAATCGTAGGACGACATGGGGGCTTTGCCGATAAAGTCCGCGCTCATGCGGGTTGGGTGTTACCCCTTCCCGATAATATCGATCCCGCCAAAGCCGGGCCTTTGTTTTGTGGCGGTATTACCGTTTTCAATCCCATTGTACAATTTAACGTTAAACCCACCGATCGCGTCGCGGTCATTGGTATTGGCGGTTTGGGTCATCTCGCGATACAGTTTCTCAGTGCTTGGGGCTGTGATGTGACGGTCTTTTCCACTAGCCCAGACAAAGAAGCCGAAGCTCGCGAACTCGGTGCTTCCCACTTTATCAATGCCAAGGAAGAAGGCGCACTTGCCGCCGTTGCCAGTAGTTTTGATTTTATCATTTCTACTGTCAGCGCCGATTTGGATTGGATGGCTTATATCGAAGCTTTACGCCCGAAAGGACGCTTGCACGTTGTAGGCGCTGCACCCAATCCTCTGGAAATTGGGATTTTTCCCTTACTTTTGGGGCAAAAGCAGATTTCATCGAGTCCTGTAGGAAGTCCGTCTACAATCTCGCAAATGCTTGATTTTACGGCGCGTCACGGCATCGAAACCATGACCGAGATGTTCCCCATGTCAGAAGTGAACGAGGCAATGGAACATCTCCGCAACGGCAAACCCCGTTATCGCATTGTTTTGGAACGCTAATCAAACCTGCCAAAGATAGAGGGTGACTTCTTCGTCATCCTCGGTTTTGGCGGGTAAAAATAAAGTCTTGTGGGGCAACCAATCCCCCATATCAAAGTCTTTCGAGATGATACGACTGCCGGGTTGGAGTTGTTGTTGCAGGCGCGATCGCAACCGTAGATTAAGATGAGGCAACAGGTAAATAAACACCACCGTCGCCTCCCGAAAATCGCTCTCAAACAAGTCTCCTTGGCGAAATTCGAGTAATCCCTCCACCCCGGCAGTTTGGGCATTGTCTTGGGCTTGTTGCAGGCGTTGGGGGTCTATATCAATGCCGACTCCCCTCATTCCCCATCGTAAAGCTGCCTCAATCAAGATACGACCATCGCCACTGCCCAAATCGTAGAAAATATCTGTTGAGTTAACTTTCGCAAAATTCAGGAGCGATCGCGTAATCTTATGAGGAGTTGGCACATAACCAATATCAGGCTGTCGCGGTTTTAAAGCAGTCATAAAATTGCGTGATTGTGATTCTCATCCCCGTTAATACATCCGACTCAGCACATACTCCGTCAAATCCAACAAAGCTTGACTCGCCGCAGAAGGCTTCAATACTTTAATACTTTCCACAGCCAACTGGGAGTGGTGAGCGGCTAATTCTCTCGACTTGGTAATGCCTTGGCTTTCGCGAACCATTAGTAAAGCTTGCTCTAAATCCCCTTCTTGACTAAACTCGCGCTCGATTAACACTTCCAAGAAAGGCTGTTCGGTCATGGCATACAAAACCGGGGCTGTGAGATTACCACTGGCTAAATCTGACCCGGCGGGTTTGCCTAAAACTTCCGTTGAAGCGGTGAAGTCAAGAATATCATCCACAATCTGGAAAGCCAAGCCAAAGTGACGGCCATATTCATACAACGCTTGATTGACTTCCACAGGCATTTCGCTGAGTACCCCTGCCGCTTTCGCACTGTTAGCCATCAAAGACGCGGTTTTGTAGTAGCTTTTTTCGATATAGGCTTCTAAAGATAAGCTGGTGTCGAAACGATTTAGACCTTGGCGAATTTCTCCCTCGGCAAAGTCGCGAATCACCTCAGACAAAAGTTTGACGACTTCGAGTTGGTCGAGATTGGCTAAATACCAAGAGGCTTGGGCAAAGAGAAAGTCTCCGGCTAAAACCGCAATGCGATTGCCAAATAAGCTATTTACTGTAGAGACGTTGCGCCGTACTGCCGATTCGTCTACCACGTCGTCGTGGACTAAACTGGCGGTATGGATCATTTCGGTGATTTCGGCCAAGCGACGGTGACGGGGGGTAATCTCTCGGTCGAGCATCGTACTCCGGGCGACTAAGAGGACGATGGCCGGCCTGAGTCGCTTTCCTCCTGCACCAAATAGGTGTTCGGCGGCAGCACTAAGGATGGGATGTTGTGCGCTAACGAGGTTTTGGAGGTTTTCCGCTAAGAGTCTCAAATCGGTCTCAACGGGCGCAAAAAGCGATTTTACTGAGGTCATGAGTTCGCCTAGTTTGGCTGTTGGTTACGAAAGTTTACATATCTTTTAATTTATTTTAAGACAAGCTTTGCTGACAAGGGCGGTTGATTTTAGAGAATTTCCTGGCAATTTTTCGCGATCGCCTGAGCTTGCGTCTATACTTTAGCCATCAGCAACAGCGATTGACTCATTTTTTTTGGGCTACCCCCTTTAAGACTGAGGGATGTTGTGTTATTTTATTAGTAAGGGTTTTAAGCATTTCCGAAGCTCGTAATTCATCTATGAGATTTTATTAGGAAATCTTAAAGCTTGAATAGCAGATCGTCTTTCCGCACGAAAAGCACGCTATCGTCCGCCTGTCAGCCGACACTAACAACTCTTAGGAGTTAAGTTTTGGCCGTCCTGTAGCAAGAGTATAAAGTCAAACTACATCAGGAGACTATGGTCGTGTGAGTCACAACTTAAATTCTCTAGCTTTAGGGTAAGAATTTGGGTTGTGATGGGAGAACTTCCTGCTGGTTTGTAGTAAAGATTGACTTGTAGCATTCATTGTTTGCGTCAGCCTAGGAACTTGTCAATTAAGCTGGCGAGACAGTCGATCGTAGCTTCAAGAATTAACACCACGATTCGCGAACTGCAAGGAAGCTCAGTTTTCCTTTGGGCAGACGATTCACAACCAACAATTCGATACTACCGCTATTCTTTTCTTGTCCTTTAGCCCATGAGTTAATCCCTAAAATGCCCACGACTATTTTAATTATTGCTTCGACCTACTTATTGTCCGTTTATTTGTTGTTAGCGTTGGCGCAGCGTACCGGCAAAGTAACAGCCACGCCCACGCGGAACATTCACTAGGCTATAAAGCACTGTAGCCTAATATTATATCAGTCTATCGGCTCAAGGGGCAACTCCAAGACCTTTGAGAGGTAGACTTTCTCTACATGGGGGTAATCTCCCAACCATTGCTGAGATAACCGGGCAAACTGCTGCGGCGAACCGCTCACTCGGAATAACGTCCCAGCGCGATCGCCCCCTGCTAACGAACCCAACAACTGTAACTCCTGCTGCGTCGCTTGTACCAAGGAAACCGCCGGATCGACTAATCGTACCGTCGGCGGTAAAATCGCCCGCAGGACGGGTTCTAGGTGGGGGTAGTGGGTACAACCGTAAATCAACGTATCAATTTCGCGATCGAGGAGCGGTTGAAGATAGCGGCGGGCAACCTCGTAGGTGTAACCTTCGTGTAAGCGGTTTTGTTCGATGAGCGGCACAAACTCCGGACAGCCCACCTCCCAAACTTGGGTAGTGGGGTCAACTTCGAGGATGGCGTTGCGATAAGCGTGACTCGCTGCCGTAGCGGGGGTAGCAATTACCCCGATTTTGCGGCCTTGTTTCACCGCCGCCGCCGCCCCTGGTAAAATTAAGCCTAAAATCGGTACATCAAACTCTTGGCGCACCACATCTAGGGCTAACGCCGAACTGGTATTACAAGCCATTAAGATCATCTTGACTTGTTGGTCGAGCATCCAGGGAATAATCTCGCGCACAAAGGCCAAAATTTCCTGGGGCGATCGCGTACCATAAGGCAAACGCGCCGTATCTGCAAAATAAAGAATAGACTCTTGGGGAAGCTGGCGATCGAGTTCGCGCAGTACCGTTAATCCCCCCACACCACTATCAAAAATGCCAATTCGCTGCATTGGTTTCCTAATATCGTGAACGCAATTCTGCAAGAAGAATTAGACCCTAGTTTATCGAAGTGTTGAGCTTTTGTATCTTTTTCTGGACTCTTGAGTTAGAATTAGCGCCCTTGAATATAAAGTAGAATACCTCTGGCGATCGCCTCGGCCAAACGACTGCGATGCTCGGCATTGCGGAGATTTGCCGCATCCTCCTGTCCCGTCAAAAAGCCCGTCTCGACTAAAACCGCAGGCATAGCAGAGTTTCGCAGCACATAAAACCGGGCTTGACGTACCCCGCGATCGCGAATACTAACACTTTGTAAAATACTGCGGTGAATCGTCTGGGCTAAACGCAGCCCACTGGAATAATAATAAGTCTCCAAACCGTTGACCTCCGGGCGACTCATACTAATCGCATTGGCATGAATACTCACAAAAGCATCTGCCCTGGCACGATTCGCCATCGTGGTGCGCCCATCCAAACTAATAAAGCGGTCATCTGCCCTAGTGAGTAACACCTGTACCCCCTGCTGTTCGAGCAACCTAGCCACTTGCAAGCTGATATCAAGTACCACATCCTTTTCCCGCAAGCCCCCAATCCCAATCGCTCCAGGGTCTTTCCCGCCATGACCGGGGTCTACCGTCACCAGAACCCGCGCATTGCGTACCCTTGGTAAATCCCCTGTAGGGAGGGGAGTTGGGGCAGGTTGAGCCGGGGTAGAGCGGCGGCTGGGAGGCGGTACGTTAATCTGTCGGGGGTCGAGGCTGATAATCTCAGGTTGTAGGGACAAACGCAAACTACGGCTACCCCCTCTAGGAATTGGCTCTAAGCGATAACCGCGATTGGGTTTGAGCAACAAAACCGTCGTGCGCTCGTCTTGTTGACGGACTCGTAACTCCGCGATGGAGCTATTGCTGTCAATTTGCGGCCCGGGGAGGCGATCGCGTATTTTGGTATTCGGAATCGTGATTTCGTAGAGTTGCGCTTGCTCGTTCCAGCGACTTTCGGCGGTAATTTCGTTATCCGCATTCACGATCAAGGTATCCCTATTAAAATCAATGGATTCAATCGTCGCTAACCCCGAACTAGCAGCAATCGGGGTGACATTACCCAAAGGTAAAATCGTCACCCCCCCCAGAGAACTGGGAGTCGCTTGCCAGCGTTGGTCGCGATCCCTTGTATCCAAAGTAACGCGAGCGATCGGTGGATTGCTGCTGACCTGCGTAAAACGAGCCGAGCGCACGCCAAACTCATTAATCGCGATCGCGTTCGTTAGTAAATCCTCAGAGAAAACCACCCCTTCGAGGTCAATATTAACGTTGTCGCGATCGCGATTTACATTCACCTTAGTCGGCGAGTCGTCCAGACTTAAAAAAAAACCGCTACTCGTCACCCGAAAAGGATTATCCGACTCTACCGCATTTGGTGTTGTCGTTGTCGTTGTTGGAGTCGGTTCGGGAAGGGAAGACTGGGGCGACGAAGTAATCCGTTCCGGTGCGGGCAAACGTACCGACCACTGAGTCGGTGTCGCCCCGCGAAACTGAATCTTATCCGGGTCTAAGGTATAACCTGGCGCTACCTCAATCACAATGCGAGTCGTGCGCGTATCAAACTGACCCACTCGCAACGAGCGAATCAAACCGCCGACCGATTCATTCACCGTCGGACGACCTAAGCGAATCCCCGGCAAATCGATCACTAAACGAGTCGGATTAGAAATCAACTGGGCTGTCGGTTGTACCCCAGAATCAGTGGTGAATAGTAACTGATTTTGATCGCGGTCAAAACGCCAAAACGTAATGCGGTCAGCCCAACTCGGCGGGGCAAAACACAACACGCCCAAAAGACTGAGGAGTAGTCCGTATCGTTGGTAATGTTTCAAAATCATACTCCTTGAAAAATAATTAGCTGGTCAATGGGATTGAGATATCTTTGTAATTCACCAAGATACCTTAACCCCTACTAAGATTCTGAATTAGTCCCCTTAGACGCAGCCGTTTTGGTAAGGGTTTCCGATTTGGGCGTTTGAAAAACCACTCGTAGTAAAGGTGGCGCGAGAAATGTTGTTGAAATTACCATCATAATAATTGCTGCTTCGGTGGAGGCTGAAAGTGCGCCGCTCGCCGAACCCACCCCCGCAAACACCAAACCCACTTCACCGCGAGGGATCATCCCGACCCCAATAGCCAAGCGGTTAATCCCAGGTTGTCCGAACACCGTGAAACCCGTGATTACCTTACCGATAATGGCAACAACAATCAGGAAAAACGCCACAATCAGACCTTCGCGGTTACTGGGTACGGCAGGATTTAGCACTCCCAAGTTGGTTTGCGCTCCCACACAGACAAAAAAGACGGGAACGAGGACATCGGATACCGGGACGATTTGCTTTTCGAGTTCGTGACGTTTCTCGGTTTCCGCGAGAACCAACCCGGCGGCAAATGCTCCTAAAATGGCTTCGAGTTGAATCATATTGGCGATATAAGCCAAGGTAAAACAAAACACCAAAGCGGTTAACAACAGTTGGCCGCGGGTTTTCATGTTGTTGACCAAGCCGACGTAATAATCTTTGAGTAAGCGACCTAATAAAATTGCTCCGACTAAAAAGACAGCCGCACTAATAATCAGATAAGCAATATTGACAATTTGGACTTCTCCGGTTTTCGCCAAGCTGGAAACGACGGCTAGGACGATAATGCCCAAAACATCATCAATAACTGCCGCACCGATAATAATTTGACCTTCTTTGCTGCTGAGTTGTCCGAGTTCTGCGAGAACTTTGGCGGTAATGCCGATACTGGTGGCGGTTAAAGCAGCCCCAGCAAAAATCGCGGGTACAGTGGGAATGCCAAATAAATAAATTAAGCCAATTGTCCCCAAGGCAAAAGGCGCAACTACCCCGACGACGGCCACAATGGTTGCTTGTACCCCGGCATCAATGAGTTCTTTGAGGTCGGATTCTAGACCGATTTCAAAGAGTAAAATAATCACCCCAATTTCGGAGAGGACATCAATCACCTCGCTTTGAGTCTCAAAAATCGATTCGGCGACTTCGGGGGGAATGGGGGTACTGAGTTCGATGACTTTGAAAATAAGAGAATCACTGGCTTGTGCGCCGCTTTCGGGAAATACCAAAATGGAGAGGGCAGAAATACCGACAATTACGCCCCCGACTAATTCACCTAATACTGGCGGCAGGTTGAGGCGCGCACAAACCTCGCCTCCGACTTTACTGGCAATAAAGATGGTAATCAGGCTTAACAATACACCAGCAATGACTAGCGTACCGCGATCGACATCGGCGGTTTCTGCGGTTGTTGCTATCCAAAAAGAGGGAATAGACAGCCCGTGCGTCGTTGTGAAATCGACAATCGGTTGAAAAAATATCATGCGTTGTAACTGAATCTCCTAGTTTGGCTGTTGGCTCGCTGCGAGAGCGTCGATCTTTAATTAATCTTTAAACAATGTACCTAAGCCTTTTGCATACTGCTGCTTTTCTGACCACTGATTCTGGGACGAGACTGTGCTGAGGCGTTTTTCCTGACGCTTGGGGGAAAAGGGTGTCAAAGGAAATAGCGATCGCGTTTGTTTGAATTTGTCTTTAAAATCAATGGAGGTATTTTAATATGAGCCAAGCTTTGTTCCTTGCTACGGGCTTGATTGCCGCCGGGCCGGTTTCTGTACCCCCACCGCCTTTGCCCCCGGATTGGCTGGAACAGTTTAAGGCTTGGTTCGAGCAGGATGCGGCCGCCCAAGCCGCAACTTTAGCCCAGGCAAAGCCCTCTGCCGAAATGCCTTTAATGGAGTTTAGCAGCACTGCTACCGCCCCAAAAGCGTCACTCATGCCAGTTTCGGGGGCGCAGTTGTTTTCTCAGCGCCAGGAGGCTTTACGGGCGGGAAAACTCTATACGCGCTTGTCACCGGGAAGTTTTCAGGAGAAGTGGGGCAAAGCGACGCAACAGCCGACACATCAACAATGGCAGCAGTTGTTAGCGGCAGAAGCGAGGGCGATCGCGAAGGGTCAAGGCCAAAATCGTCTTAGTATTTTAGTGGGGGATTCTCTGAGTCAGTGGTTTCCCAGCGAGTTGTTGAGCGTTGATAAGTTTTGGCTCAATCAAGGCATTTCTGGCGAAAACTCCACGCAAATCCGCCAAAGACTCCAGGCTTTTCAAAATACGCGCCCGGACACAGTGTACCTGATGGCGGGCATTAACGACCTCAAACAAGGTGCAAGCGACGCTACGATACTCAATAATATGCGGGAAATGCTGCGGCAGTTGCGGAATCAGCACCCCAACGCTGAAATTGTCGTCCAATCGATTTTACCGACTCGCTTACCCAGTATCTCCAACGCTCGGATTCGCAACCTCAACCGCCAAATTGTCCTCATCGCGCAACAAGAAGGGGCAAGTTATCTCAATCTCCACGCCTTTTTTGTGGATTATGAGGGCAAGTTACATCAAGAGTTAACCACCGATGGCATTCACCTCAATGCTCAAGGTTACGCGATGTGGCAATATGCGTTACAAGAAGCGGAAAACTGGGTTGCGCGTCGATGATAACAGTCTATCCCGCTAACCCGCCCACGGATTAAAATCCGGGGCTAACGCTACAAAGTCCGTTTTCACGGACTTAATGCCATCAAATCCACCTCAGCAGGAAGCATTCAGAACCCCAGTTTTGCCAAAAAATCGGGTTCTATTGATAAAACTTTATTCAGGAGTGGGTTCAAACTCAGGAACTGTTCTTCCCTCTAATCCAGCTTGCGTTGTGACCAAACCGTTGGCTCGAATATCAGTAATGAGCCATTCCATCTCTTTAATCTCGCGGCGTTGTGCTTCAAGAATTTCGTCAGCCAGTTCCCGAACGCGAATATCCTCAATTTGAGCGCGTTCGCTCGTCAAAACCGCGATGGAATGGTGGGGAATCATCCCTTCCATATAGTCTACATCGCTCACCGTCACTTGAGAGCGTACCAGCCAAAGTGCTACGCCAAATAGTACAATCGCACCGACATAAATAGCGATATTGACGGTTTTGCTTTTATACATATGCAGCATATACGACAGCATAATTACCATCATCGCAGCACCCATAATCAGTGCCATAAATACCCGCGTTTCGCTAAACCAAGCATGATCTAGCAATTGATAAGAATGCAGATACATTAAGAAGAACATCACAACAATTGAAGTTCCAATCATTGCGAAGAATCTGACATAACTACCCTGCATTCCTTGATGATGATGAGTCTCTTGATGGGTTGGGGTTATATTTTCTGAAGTATTCATATTTAATACTGTTGAGAACAATGTTAGCTTCATCCCAAGAAATCCATCTAATAAGTCAACTTCGATAATGAGGCATCGTATAGATAAAACTTCAAGAACGGGATATAAAAGCTAAAAAATTAAATGATAGTTTTATCAAAAAGAAGCATTCGCGATCGCGCTGAGGCAATGATTCACTTTTACCCAGCGACCTATTTTTGTAACATCTATCTAGAGAAAGAAAAGTGCCTAAATACAGAACTTCGGTTTTTCCAAAAAACTGGGGTTCTAATCTAAGCTAGTAAATATTGCCCCACTTCTGGCTGTATGATTATTGCTTCTCCCCCAACGGAAAACTATCTCCTGCACTTACCGAAAACTCTGAGACTACAGGTTAGTGTGGCACAGTTTGAGATGATCGCGCCCTAAGTTTAGAAAGAATTTAAGAAACGGCGAAGTCGGTAATTTTACGGCGTTCTGGGGTTTTGAAGGCAAGGACGATTTGCTGAGGTGGGATTCCCTGTTGGACGAGTTCGTTGGCGATTCCTGCTTCTGTGCCATCTTGTTGTATCCAAATTTTATTACCAATGATATCAATGTGGATCAAATTACCGTAAATTCTGCGGTTGTTTTGCCAGCCTGTTTCGATTAATAAATAATGGGTTTTGCTTTGGTCAATGATGAGTTGAATGTGGCTATCGGAGTCATTACCGATGAAGTTTTGGTAATCTTGTAATACTTTAATGATGACTGTTTCCAGATTTACTTTATCTAAATTATCCATCTTACAACTTCTTCTTTGGTAACATCAAAAGTTAGTAATCTTAGAATTTTATCTTCTAATAAAACTTGACCTGCTTCTTCTTCAAAAACTGAAATCTTAACATTTTCAGGAATAGCGAGATAGAGTTTTCGCTCTGGTTCGTAGCGGTTTAGTAAATGTTCGTACAAGACAAACTGACCCACGGCTTCTTCTAAGTCTTTCATATCGGAGGCGCTGCGGAAACTTTTGATTTCGATGGCAATTTTCTCAATGCCCTTTTCAGCAGCAATTAGTCTTTCTGCTCCTAAATCTACGAATAGGTTTTTGCCGCGTGTTAATTTGAGACGATAGGGGTCATGGGTGATTGTCCAGCCGTCTTTGATAAGGGCATTGCGTACAGTATCGTGATAGTAGTCGCGGGCTGGCATACAAAGTTAGAGTTCTTGTTAAACGAAGGTTCTAAGATTTAATTAAGCTAATAAGCGTAAATATTGCTCTACTTCTGGCTGTATGATTCTTGCTTCTCCCCCAACAGAAAACTATCTGCTGAACTTACCGAAAACTGTGAGACTACAGGTTAGTGTGGCACAGTTTGAAAGACTCGCGATCGCGAATCGGGAATTAAGTTTAGAACGAAATCACCAAGGAGAACTAATCGTGAATCCCCCCACCAGTTGGGAAACTGGAGAGCGTAATGGTAAGATTATCCAACAACTTGCCAATTGGAGCGATCGCAACCGCACAGGCAAAACCTTCGACTCCTCCACGGGTTTTACCCTCCCCAATGGCGCAATACGCTCTCCCGATGCTTCTTGGATTAGTTTACAACGCTGGTCGCAACTTACCCCGCAGCAGAAAAGTACCTTTCCCCAAATTTGCCCGGATTTCGTCGTTGAGTTGCGCTCTCCTTCCGATAATTTATCCTCGTTACAAGCAAAAATGGCAGAATATCGAGACAACGGTGCAAGATTGGGCTGGCTAATTGACCCGCAAAACCGTCAAGTTAGCGTTTATCAACCGGAAACAGAGATTATGGTTTTAGATAATCCCAATACCTTGTCGGGAGAGGCTGTTTTGCCGGGTTTCGTGCTGGATTTAACTTCTGTGTGGGATGTGAGTTAAATTCAGAATCTGAAGCCCTCACCCCCCACCCATCTCCCACGGGAGATGGGCTTATTTTCAAGCAACTGGAGTTCTAGAACAAAGCTTTGGGGCAACTGAACGCTACAATAAAAAGTCGCTAATTATCCCAAAGATACAACCATGACCAACAATCCTTCTCCCCTCTCCGACGACGCAGCCCGCGAGTTATTACAAAAATTGCGCCGCAAAGAAGGAAACTGGGTAGATTGGGGTAAGGCTTGTTATCAGTTGCAGCAAGCGGGTTATCCAGCCACAGATATTTTTGAAGATACGGGAATTGAAGCGAGTCAGCAAAATCTGGTGATTGTGGCTTCGCAAGTATATGACAGTATAGTGCGGACGGGGGCTTCGGCGCAATTGCAGCAGTATTGTCAGGGGCCGCGCAGTGATGTAATTTACGAGTTACGCATTCTCAATCAAGACCAGCGTTTGGCTGCGGCTATGATTGCACAGGAGAAGCAGTTGGATGTGGATGCAACTCACGAGGTTGTCCGGGCTTTGAAGGAATTTGCGAGGTTTTCTCGTCCTCCCCAGGGTTTTGAGGATAGTCCTGGGGATGCGATCGCGTATTACTATTGGAAGTTAGCACGGGGTAAGAAGGATTTGCAAGCGCGATCGCGTCTGATTGCTCAGGCATTGCGTTTTGCCGAATCTCAGGGAGCGAGAGGGAAAATTGAGCAGCTTTTGAGCGATTTTACCATTGTACCGACGGCTCGCGCTCCCATGCTACCGCTTTATCGCTTGGAAGCCGAGGAACAAATCCCCCGTCTTGTCCCGGTGGTGGGGGAAATGCCTTTGAGTTTGGCTGAAGTCGAAGCGGTGGACGCGATCGCGCCTCAAGGTCTTTTTGGCATTTGCGAATATAATGGCAAGGGTGCAGTGGTGTCTGTTCCGGGCTGGCAAGCGGTGTTAAAAGCCATTGACCCGGTGGCCCTAATTACTCGTCTCGAAGACCTCCCCAGCGCCCCAGAAGAAGCCTTTGAGCAAGCATTAGTGGTGGTAGACCGCAGTACGAGGGAATGGAATGCTAGTAGTTATTTTCTCATGATGAAGGGCGATCGCGTGGAAATTGAATGGTATCCAGAATCTCCTTCAGACCCAATTGTGGGTCAAGTGGTTTTAATTCTACGTCCGAAAAAGATTTTGGATGAAAGGAATATTTTAGAACCTTGGCAAATGGATGATTAGTATCGTTTGTTATTAGTTGTTTGTTGTTTGTTGTTGGTTATTGGTAACAATCTCTCTCGTAGTGCAGGGAAAATCAACAATTAATAACAAATAACAGAAAACTAGCAGACTATCGGGTAAACGTTACCTCCTGTCATCACAAACAAGCAATTTATCCTGACTGGGAAGCGGAAGACGCGAAAAAAGGGAAAAGCCAGGCCAAACCTTATTACATCCACTACCCAGTGCATCCAACGTGAAAACTACAGCCCTTCCCGCTATCTCCGAAAGTGCTTACTCTAATTTGCAAGCGTATCAACGTTTGCAACTGACTTTAATATTAGGATTGCGTCGCCAAATTGCGATCGCAGTGTGCGACAATTTAGAACTGCGCGATCGCCTTGCGGTACAACTGGAACGGGATATTAATCCGTCTAGTCGTCTTCCCCAATTAGTAACGATCGATCTCGATCTTAATAATCCCACTTTTCTCAAACAAATCGATCGCTGGTTAAAGCAAAATCCCGATGCTCAAAATGCCCCTTGTACTCCCACTTTTCAGATTATTGGAATTGAGGGTTTGACGCGACAACCGAGTGAAGTTCAATGTCGCTTCATTAAGCATTTGAGTGCTATTTCTCGCCATTTACCGCAACTTAATGTCAATTTGTTGCTATGGCTACCTCGTCCTTGGTATCACAATATCAAGCAAACTGTACCGGAATTTTGGCAATGGCGCACGGGAGTTTTTGAGTTTCCAGGGGAATCCAATGCGGCTTCAGTTTCTTTACAATCGGCAGTAGATGTTCTCAAAAAAAGTCTAGATGCGTCGGCTCATCCGGTAGAATTAAACGGCCATTCTTCCCCTCAACCCGAAGCTGATATATTGATGGAGGATAGCGATCGCGGCAGAAGATTGCGATCGGCCCATGCGTCGGGGGAGTTTCCCTTCGTGCGTCATTTGAGTTTTCCGGGTTATCCCCCCAGTCAAAAAACGCCTCCTAGCGCTTCTAAAATCGTCCAGAAAGCTGCTAAAACGGAGGAAATGACAAAACCCCCCGTTGCAGCTAATTTCATCGCTCCTGTGGCGGTAAAAAGTCAACTCTCTGTTCTGCCCAGTCTACCCAGTTTAGCCGATCTCGATCGCCTCGAAATCGAAAACAATTCTCCTGAAGTTCTGGTTCAAACGTTTATTGAGATTGGGGATCGTTATCGCGATCGCATTGCCAACGGTGAAACCCAACTTACAACTCTCAGTACGGCGATCGCGGCTTACGAACGGGGCTTACAATGGCTGGAGGACGATCTCCCCACTCTGTCTAATATCTTCAACGATCTGGGGAATTTTTACTGGATGCGATCGCGCAGTAAAGATCGAGAACTAGCCCATACTCTAGACGACCTCGAACAGGCTATTCAATACTACCATCTGGCGTTGGAAAAACTCGGCAATCCCGACAACGCAGCGCAACACTACGCCATGATCCAGAATAACCTGGGGGCAGCGTTTGGGGATTTAGCTCGTTACGGCGAGCCTGCCGATCGCCTGCAACTTTCCATTCAAGCTTATACTGAAGCTCTACGCTATCGTAATGCCAGCGTTGACCCTCTCAAATACGGCTCGACTCAAAACAATTTAGGCACAGCATATTGGCATTTAGCTCAATACCTCGATCCAGTTTCTCATCTCAAAGCTGCGATCGCGGCTTACGAAGAAGCTGTTGCTCAATATTCCCCCCAAACTGCATCGATGCAATGGGCAATGATTCATAATAACCTAGGGACGGCTTACTGGAATCTGGCTCAACACGAAAACTCCGAACGCTGGCTACAAGAAGCTGTCCAATGCTATAACTTCAGCTTAGAGTATCGCACCCGCGAAAACGCACCAGCCGCCTGTGCTGCCACCTACAACAACCTGGGAACGGCTTTTTGGCACTTGGGGTCAAAAGAGGTATTCAACGCCTCTCAACGGCAAAATTATCTTGCTGAGGCGATCGCGGCTTACGAAGTTGCCATCGAAATTGGCAGCCAACTCAGCCAACAACAGCCCCCCATCCCCGTTAATTTCGACCTCCCTGCGGCAGATAATAACTTAGGTTTGGTTTGCTTCCAACTCGCAACCACGCAAGACTTTGACCTCGACCATACCGACCAAGCGCAATACCTCGAAATCGCCCTTAAAGCTCATATTCGCGCTATCCAAATCATTACTTCTAACGGCGATGCTTACGAAACTACCCTCAAATATATTGCCCGGATTCTGCGTTGGTTTTACCAAGAAGGAGGGATACCCGGTCAAAATCGCGCTTTATCTCTCGTTCCGGGTCAACTCCTCCCGGCTTTATTACCGCGTTTGTAATACCTCGTTCCCGTCCACTTTCACGACAAATTCCGACCGCACCACTGTATCTAAATCTTGGTCGGGGTCAATGGAGATCAATTCTACCTGTTTGCGGCCAAAAATTAAGCCCCCCAACGCGCCAATTCCCGCACCACCGAGGATTTCGCCAAAACCCGGCCCGTCTCCGAAAATCGAGGAAAGTAATGCCGCAGCCGCAGCCCCAATCGCCGCATTTTGCAAGATTGTTCCGGTATCTGCTCCTTCATCTATCGTTTCAGTCCGGGTAACAATCTCGGAACTGGCATCGAGGTCGTATTGTTCGTCTTCTGAAATGATTAAAGTTTGGGCAAAAAAGCGCTGACCTTCACCATCGGGGCGTAATTCTCCGACAATCTCGCTCCCTCTAGGAATTAAGATGCGATTCTGGGTATCTCGCACATTTGCGGCTACTGTCAGGGTTAACGGCAGGGTTTCTTCTTTCGTAACCAGAATTTTCTCTTTTTCGCTGTATTGTACCGGAATAGTTGTATTACTGGGAATGGCGACGCGATCGCTAAATAATAAGGGACGACGCTGTTGCTGAGACTCCGAAGGGAATAATTGCGCCTTCGCTTGTCCTGGGGTTAGAATCGGCGCGATCGCACTCATCCCCAACGTTAACATCAAAATTACCGAAGTTCCCGATTTCCAAAACATATTAATAATTCCTACACTTTACTAAGTTCTAGTCTGCTACAGACGCATTTTCGCAAAATTTGTTCTTTTGTTGGGTTGATTGGGACGTTTTTACCAGGATTAACTGGTTTTTTGTTATTGGTTGTTAGTTGTTAGTTATTGGTTGTTTGTTGCTCCTCTGTCCGAAAAAATTGGTCATTGGTAATTAGTAATTAGTAATTGCTTAAACCCTTAATCTACGGCGTAAATCGCGAATAGCTTGCCCTGTACCTTGCGTTGAAGCTAATTGAAACACCTGTTCAACTAATCCAGACAACTCTAAATCGGGAAAATAGCGACTCAAACTTTGTTGTTGATAATTATCCCTTTCAAGGGTATAAATTTGCAATCCCTTCTCCCGATACAACCAAACTTCAGGCACTTTGTAGGGTAAATAATCCTCAACTGCCGTATAACTGGTAACATCAACCTCAACAACTAAATCGGGTGGAGGACTGTTACGCCAATCGATACGTTCTTGACCCACAATAGCTTGCCAATTGTCCAAATAAAAACAATAATCTGGTTCAATACCGCCTTGTTCTGGCAACTCTATGGTAATCGGTGTAAACACCTCGTAGTTGCGATTTTTGCTATCTAATAAAACTTCAACTACTCTCGCCAATAGATGAGCTTCCCGTCCGTGTTTGGGCAAAGGACTCATGAGTAGGATTTCACCTTCACTATACTTGATGCGGGGTAGAGCGCGATCGCCCCGACTGTCTCTGAGGCTACAATAATCTTGCCACGTTCCCAACAACCGCACCACACAGCCCACAGGGAGTTGTATTTCAACTGGAGAAATGACAGCATACATCGCGGGTTATTCTACTAAACTTACTCGATCTTATCCCGAACTTAGGTTAAGTTACACAGGCTAGACGATATTGCCCTAATAAGCCAAAGTTTTTTGTTTTATTACATTAAGTTGATATATAGTAACTCTATTTGAGAGGTAAACTCACGTCCAAGTTTTTCTTAATAAGATAAAAACGCTCAAAACAAGTCTCTGTTTGGGTTTCTCGTTATCTAATTTAACCGGGTAACGGAGTATCAGGATTCACATCTCATCTGTAACTACTATAGTAGTGTTAAGCACTTAATTTAACTTACTTTCTCCACACTCTGAGGAAATTACGGACATGAATAAAGATGAGTTAAAAGCCAAGATTTTAGAGGAAAACCCAACGTTAATTCTCAGTAATCTCCACCATCCTTTAAAAAAAGAACACCTAGAGTCTTGGGTAAATACTGGTGAAATTACGCTGTCTGCTGAAATTCTCGTCAAAATATTTTCCGAACGCAACGAACGTGCTGCAATTAATGAAAAGTTAAATCAGACAAATTTTGGTTTGCAAGCTAAAATTGGTGCTTTAACAAAAAACTTAACAGATTGGAATAAAAGCGAACTTATTCAGCAATTCAAAAAGTTATTTGGCTCTGTGAAGAAAGAAGATGATGCCGTCTTGAGTGAAATTGGTGCAGTCTCAAAAGAGTCAGCGCGAGCAGATATAAGCACCTACGCAAAAATATTTACCTATAATGCTAATGTTGGTTATATCATAAA
>JAWQFT010000060.1:0-30361 GCA_035968055.1 Jaaginema sp. PMC 1080.18
GTTGGGGTGGGTTCGGGAACGGAGGATTGAGTGGCAGAAGGAACTACGCTCTGGCAACCTGGAGTGAGTAGTAAGGATGCAATCGCGATACCCGTTAATATTGCAGAATGTTTAACCATAGTTTCCCCTAGGAGTTGACTCTTTTTATTTTCTTAAACAAGAGATTCCTCAGTGTTTCCCGAAGGTTAGGGATTAACAGTACAAAGTGTCTGCAAAAAAGTCTTCACAAGCGACAATGGTCACTTCTTGCAAGCCCAAGCTTTCGAGATAAGTACGCCAGCCTTCGGGGGTGTCTTCTACTTGCAACTGTCCCAAGACTTTGGCGACATCAGCAACCCACGGTAAGGTGGATATCCGGTAGCCTTGCCAGTTTTCGCCAAGGGTTAACCATTCGGGAAGGGTATGGGGGTTAAAGGTGCGAGATTTTTGGTAATTGGCGCGAAAACAGTAGATTTGACTGGTTTTTGCCATAGTTGCGCTGTTCTATACGAGTTTAACTTCGACTAGAGTATAGCGCTGTCTTGGTTTTTTGCGGTTGGTGTGGTGATTGAATAAGCTGGCTTTCACGAGCATGGAGGGATTTGAACCCCCGACACCCAGAACCGGAATCTGGTGCTCTATCCCCTGAGCTACATGCCCTAACTTCGGTTTTTAGGATAACATTTTTTGCGGGTAGTTGGGGTAATAGTCGCGAGAGTTTTTGGGGGATTGTGATTTTTATAACAAATCGTTGGGGGGCGATCGCGCTATGATTTTAGAAAAACTTAAGGTTTTCAAACTTAACAATCAGCAATCAATGGCATTAGCTAATGGCTTGGGGATCGTCAATTCTTAGAGGGAATCTTCGAGCTGCAAGCCCATTCCGGTAAAGTTTATGTAACTTTACACTCGTTTCTATTTTTGTCTCTTACACTGAAAGAAGATGTGGATTTAGAACCACTTTTAAAAAAAAATAACGGCCAAGCAAATAATAAAAGTCATGAATAATAACTGTCCTTGTTGCAACCACACGATGGTACTTTGTGCGGGCAATCGGCGTTTGTACTGGTACTGCTTAGAATGCCGTCAAGAAATGCCCGACTTAGTAAATGTGATGCTGACGACTCGCCAACATAAAGCGAAAATGTCTTCTCAATGCCCTCCGATTCAATCTAACTTGCACTCGGAACAACTGGCGGGAGTTTAAGTTGAGTTTGCCAGGTTTCGAGGTCAGCGAGAGCGCGATCGCGATAAACACCGTATCGTTCTCGTTTGTTGCGAATCCGTTGAGTTAGGGGGGGAATGATGCCGAAATTCGGGGGCATGGGTTGAAAGTGTTTTGGGGAGGCCGAGGTGATAAATTCGATTAATGCTCCCATCATCAGGGTTGGAGGTAGGGTGACGGGGCTTAGACCCCGGACGAGACGAGCGGCATTAGTTCCGGCTAACCAACCCCCGGCAGTAGCCGCAGTGTAGCCCTCTGTTCCGACTAATTGACCCGCCGCTAGGAGGGTCTCGCGGTCTTTAAATTGTAAAGTGGCTTTGAGGAGTTGCGGGGAGTTGATGAAGGTATTGCGGTGCATGACTCCCATGCGGACAAATTCAGCATTTTCTAAACCGGGAATCAGGCGAAAAACCCGCTTTTGTTCGCCCCATCGCAGGTTTGTTTGAAAACCGACTAAATTCCAGAGTTGTCCAGCTTTGTCTTCTTGACGGAGTTGGATAACTGCGTAGGGGCGATCGCGCTCTGGATAACGGCGATCGCGCAAGCCCACGGGTTTGAGGGGGCCGTAGCGCATGGTATCCTCGCCTCGTTGGGCTAATTCCTCGATCGGCAGACAACCTTCAAAGAATTTAGCATTTTCTCGCTCAAATTCTTTAATTTCCGCTTGTTCGGCATTACACAATGCTTGCCAAAACTGAAGATACTGTTCCCGGTTGAGGGGACAGTTGAGATAAGCCGCTTCCCCTTTGTCGTAACGGGAAGCCAGAAAAGCAATATCGCGATCGATAGATTCTCCAACAACAATAGGACTCGCGGCATCGAAAAAGCTACAATATTCCATGCCTGTAAAACGCTGTAAATCCGCAGCAAGGGCTTCGCTGGTCAGAGGCCCGGTGGTCAGAACTGTAATGCCGTCTTGGGGAATGGCGGCGATTTCCTCGCGACGCAGGTCAATAAGGGGATGGTTCGCGAGGGTTGTGGTGAGTTCCTGACTGAAGACAGCGCGATCTACAGCTAATGCCCCCCCGGCAGGAACGGCGTGTTCGTCGGCTTTATTGATAATAATTGAATTGAGACGGCGCAGTTCGGTATGGAGTAATCCCGAAGCGCGATCGCTTTCTTTTGCCCCGAAGGAGTTACTACACACTAACTCAGCAAGTTCTTGGCTGTGGTGGGCAGGACTGGTGGTTACGGGACGCATTTCGTAGAGAATGACGGGGATACCTGCTTGGGCGATTTGCCAAGCCGCTTCTGTTCCGGCTAATCCACCGCCAATTACGGTTACGGGTTGATTCATAGTTGAGTTGAGTTGAAGTCCATCTTTAACCTTAGCGAACTGACGAGGATCGTAGCGCTATATGCTCGAAACAGACCTCTATTTTGTATTTTTTAACACTGTTTGTCGATCGAAAGTTTGTTAGAAAATGTACCAACCAACCAGAAATAATTACGACAAACTTCTAGAGTTCCGATTTGAAGGGAAGTTTTAAATGGCTGGTTTCAGAAAAGTAGACGAAAAACCAATTAATTTCGCGGCAAAACCAAAGCCCGGAAGATAATGGCAATTTGAAAGAATTGTTCGCTCTTTCGGGCTGTGTTGTTATGTCTAAAAAAAGCCAATATTGGGAACTCAGTTAGTATTCAAATCAGCAGTTAAGGAGCGATCGCGATGATAGATACCATTTATTTTTGGGGGATTATTGCATTTTTATTGGCGACTCTAGCCATTGGTCTTTGGGCTGCCAAACAAATTAAAGGCGATAGTGTTAACTATTTAGTAGCCGGGCGCGGTTTAGTTTTACCCCTAGCCGCAGCAACATTAATGGCTCAATCGGTAGACTCTAATGCAACTTTGGGTAACGTAGATTTAGCTGTCCAATTTGGCTTTTGGGCAGGGGCAGCATTACCGTTAGGATTAGCTTTATGTTTACTCCTCACTGCCTTATTTTTTGCTAAACCGATGAACCGCATGGGCTTAATTACATTACCGGATTTTTATCGGGTAAAATACGGCATAATTACTGAAAGATTGGCATCTATTATTATGGTGTTGAGTTTTTCATTTCTCCTCGCCGGAAATTTGGTAGCAGGTGGTTATTTATTCGAGGCTTTTCTCGGTACAAGTTATATTGCTGGCGTGATGATGATTGCCATTGTCGTGTTGCTTTATACCGCTAGTGGCGGCTTATTTGCCGTGGCTTATACCGATGCAATTCAAGTTGGTATTGCCTTTATTGGGACGGTTTTTCTAATTGGTTTTATTGCCCTTAATTTCGGCTTTACTATTCCTGACGGTATGGGGCCTTTGGCCTTAGAACAACTCACCGATCCGGCGGCGGGCGCTGCGATTAATTGGGCGAGTTTGTTAGCGTTAGGATTGGGGGATATTGTCGCGATTGACTTTATGGCTCGCGTGTTTGCCGCAGAAAGCCCGGAAACTGCCCGACGAGCTTGTTTGATTGGGTCGGTGGGAACGGTGTTGATTGGCGTTCCTTTTTCGATGTTAGCCCTTTCTTTGCCGCAAATTTTAGAATCTGCCGGAGTGAGTGCTGATGGTCAGCTATTTTTTACCTTGCTGCGCGAAGTCATACCGCCATCTTTGGGTTTATTAGTTATTGTGGCAATTCTCTCGGCTTCTTTGTCTACAGCAGATGGGGCGATTTTGGGGACATCTTCGGTTATTGCTCACAATATTCTGGGTATTCGCCATGACGATCGTAACGCGGCGGGCGATCGCCTCCTCATTATTACCCGCGTGATGGCAGCTTTGATGACGATTTTAGGGGTCTTATTTGCCGTGCTAGTACCGCAAACGGGGATTTTACTTTTACTCGCTTTTGACCTGGGTTTTGCGGGGTTACTTGTCCCCTTAGTTGGGGGATTATACTGGTCAAAAGCCACTCGTCAAGGTGCATTGGCTTGCATTATTACGGGGACGTTAACGCGATTGTTATTGTTTGTGTTGATGCCCACAACGTTCGGTTTGGATAACACTTTACTGTATATTCCTAACGAGCTTTTTAGCGTTGACTTTGACGGTTTTCCTACCCTTATTAGTCCTTTGGTGGGATTAGCTGTTTTTGGTATTGTGTCCCACTTTACTTATAACCCTAACCGGGTTGCCGATACGGTGGTAAAAGAGCAAATTTGAAACGCCGATTTCAAACCTAGAAATCAGGGCAGAGCCGCAAGGTTTCTGCCTTTTTTTAAGTTTTGTAAAGCTAGAAGTTCTTTCTTGAGAAAGACGAGGAAAAACCCCTTAAGATTTACAATCAAAAAAAGTGTAATATTGATGCGATCGCCGGGGCGGATTCCAGCAAAAAGCAGTCTAGATAGCAAAAATATCGAGACATTAGGGTTTTCGAGGTATCCTAATCAAAGCGCCGGGTGCTAGACCAAAATAACATCAAAACAAACTTGAGAGGCGTTGATGGATTGGTTTTTTATCGGCTGGAACTTGGGTAGCATTCTGCTCTTAGTCGTGCTATTTATTGTGGGGATTTTGTACTTTCAGGGGTTTTTCGGGCGCTACGATCGCTTCCATGTTAAAAATCTGCCTCCGACGAATGCGCCTAACTTTGAGCTAACCCTGGCCAGTTTATCTGATGCTTTTATCACCCACGGTCGCGTTGTGGGGTTTTGGGAAGGGGCTGACGCGATTCACCAAGCGAGGTTAGACGCGATCGCAAGCGCTGAGAAATCCATTCAATTTGAAACTTATTTTATGACTCCGGGCGATCGCGCCGATAACTTTGCTCAAGCGTTAAGGGAACGCGCTCAAGCGGGAGTCGCGGTACAAGTGATTGCGGATCACCACGGCTCGAAAGACCTTTCCGACTCCTACTGGCAGAGATTGCGCGAAGCAGGGATTTTAATTACTCAATTTAATCAATTTACCTGGAAAGACCCCCTCAGTCATCTGCGTCGCAATCACCGCAAATTATTGGTTATTGACGGCCATTCCGCTTTGATTGGGGGAGCGGGTATTTCGGATCATTGGGACGGACTCCCGGAATTTGGCGATACCGAACCTTGGTTGGATTACGAAATCCGCATCGAAGGGGCAGTGGTTATGCGACTGAAAGGCATCTTTTTTCAGCATTGGCTGGATGCTGGGGGTGTTGTCGATTTTGCTCAAGACCCCCTAGAATTTGTCCAAAACAGCAACGATCCTATGGTCTTGATTGCTGCGGGGGAAGACCCTTCGATGCGGGATTCGTCGATTCGAGCTTTGTATCAATCGGCGATTCGAGCGGCTCGCGAGCGCGTTTGGATTACCAGTCCTTATTTTCTTCCTGACCCCGGAACTCGCGAAATTTTGATTGAAACTCGCCAAAAAGGCATTGATGTCCGTATTTTAACGATGGGGCCTCACACGGATAAGCCTTATGTGCGTTATACTTCCCGCGAGCGCTATCGTCAGTTGTTACAAGGAGATGTGGCAATTCACGAATATCAACCGAGTATGATGCACGCCAAAATGCTCCTCGTGGATGATTCTTGGGTGAGTTTTGGGAGTGCGAATTTTGACCCTCGCAGCTTTTTCCAAAATGATGAGTTAAATGTCGCGACGGCTGAATTGGACGTGGTACAACAATTTGACGATTACTTTTTACGAGCTTTACGCAAGAGCGATCGCGTCTATTATAAAGAATGGCAAAAACGCAGTTTTAAAGAGCGTTTCGTTGGTAAGTTTTGGTTATTGTTTTATTGGCAATTATAAGAAAAATACAATTCTGATTGTTTCTTAAATATCTCTAGGGATAGAGGTCATTTTTGGCTCGATACAGTAAAATATGTTTGTCAAAATTACAACTATGAAAACTCATAATGTCTCGTTCTCCTAAACCCGGCACAACTATTTTCTTGTATATCTTTGCCATTGTTTTAGTCATTATTGCCCTTATCCTCTTATTACAAGGAACTGGAGTTATTGGCAATATTCCCAATTATGTAATCTGGGCGTTAGTTTTAGTGTCGGTGGGTTTTGGAATTATTGCAGGTTTAAAAAACTTTCAACGTTAATTGCTCAAACTTCTTTAAGATCGCGAATTTTGAAATTTATGTCACGCTCCGCTATTCTAATTTTTAATCCGGTGGCAGGTCAAGGCGACCCCGACCAAGACTTAGCCCTCATCAAACAACATTTAGAACCTGTATTCGATCTCAAGGTTTGTCAGACGAGTCCAGAAAAAAGTGCCGAGGACTTCGCCGAGCAAGCCAAAGCCAAAAAACCTAAATGCGTTATCGTATCTGGGGGAGATGGTACGGTTTCGGCTGTGGTTAGCGCTCTAGCAAAAACCGGAATTCCAGTGGGGGTTATACCTCGCGGCACGGCTAATGCTTTTGCTCAAGCTTTAAAAATTCCCCAAGATACGATCGAAGCTTGTGCGATTATTGCCGGAGGGGAAACCTGCAAAATCGATCTGGGTTATAGTAGAGACCGCTATGTCACTTTATTCGCCAGTATTGGTTTTGGGGCGGAAATGGTGGAAAAAGCGGATCGAGAGTTAAAAAATCAATTGGGGATTTTGGCTTATTTTGTAGCAGGAATTCAAAATTGGCTCACCCTCGATCGCTTTGAATTTGAAATTGAAACGGACGAGCGTATTATTAATGGTAAAGCTTCGGCGATCGCGATCGCGAATGCGGCTCCAGCATTTTCAATTTTAGCCCAAGGCCCGGATAATATTGTCTGGGATGATGGTTTATTAGATATTACTTTGGTCGCACCAGAAGGCAGAGGTTCGGCGTTATCGGCTTCTTTGTATTTATTGAAAACGGCTTTACAAAATGCCGAAGCCAACCAACGTAAAGATATTGGTTATTTGCGATCGCGTCGAGCGAAAATAACCGCAGACCCCCCTCAAAAAGTAGTGATTGACGGGGAGATGGTTGGTACAACGCCCATCGAAATTTCTTTAGTTCCCCAAGCTTTAACCTTGTTTGTTCCTCCGGCTTTTAAATCCCTCAAATCTTCCCATGATGCCGAAAATCCTGAGAATTTATCGCAATTTACAGTGCGCGAAAAAAAGGAGATTTAACAGAACAAACCCAACCAGTGGAAGAAACCTTGACAGTTATAAATTCGCCAGCAAATTCAGAAGCGCGATCGCGAAAATCAACCTTAATGTTTCCTAAAATTAAAGTGTTGTCTATCCTCCCAAAACTCATGGACAGTTTGTGGTTGAAAATCTTACTCTTTTGCTTGCTATTAACGCTAATTTTGTCTCCTTTTGCGGGATTTGCCCCGTTACTAATCTTCTTATTGGTAGCCGGAACTTGGTGGATTGTGCAATCGATTCTACAAGCCTTAATAACAGGTGAAACTTCCGAATAAAAAAAACCCGATTGCTCCAAACAATCGGGAATTAGTAGGGGAAGAAAACTTGAGTATTATTTAAACCAATGCCGTCAATCTAAACAGGAGTCGCTTCTCGATTCTGCGACCACATACCGTTTTCATCTTCGACAAACTCTTGATGGATTTTCTCCCAAGCCGCTTGTTCGGCCTGAATTTCATCCTTCGTTTCATCGAGAACAGCATTGTAGCGTTCGATAAACGCCTTTTGTGCGTCTGCTGACAAATGGGTGCGGATTTCTGGGGACAAATCCTCAGTACCATTGCACCGACCGGGACAAGGACGCGGTAAAGTTGTATCGCTGATGTGGACTTCCTCACCACCTGCACTCTCGATCAGCAATTGTAGCTCTCCAGAGCGATCGCTCGGTACTTCCGCCATCACCAAAAACTCACCAGCTTTGATGCGAGTTTCGTACACGGCGGCTTTGTCTTCAGGCATTCCCAAAGTCGATAAAGCACTGGCTAAACCAGCCCCAGCGCTACCTGCGAGTGCGCCAGTTGCAGCACCGAGTAGCACAGCACCAATCGGCCCGGCGGCAACCACAGAACCCACAAAGGGAATAAATAGCACGCCGACCCCAGTCAGCAAACTCAACAGCGAGCCAAATAACGACCCAAAAAGCGCTCCAGTCCGCAGTCCGCCCAAAATCACATCTCGCTTGGTGATAAAGCCGGAAATGCGGGTCTGGGACTCAAAGTTGCGCCCCATCACCGAAATGTGGTCTTGGGGAATGTTGCGGTCGAGCAGACGACGGACAACGCTATCTACGTCTTTTTCTTGTTTAAAGACGGCACTAATGGTGCGTTCTGCTTGATAATTGTTGTTGTTTGACATGAGTCAAGATATCTATTCTACTTAGCGCCAACACCTACAGAGTCAGGAGCGCGATCGCCACTGGGTTCAAAGTTTTCGCCTTCGATGAAGGAACGCAACATCCAAGCCATTTCTTCGTGTTCTTCAATTAAGCCGTTTACGAAGTCTTGAGTCGCCGGATCGTTATAGTCTTCCTCGATTTTTTGGGAATGGTCGCGTAAGTTGCGGATGATCTGTTCGTGGTCGGTCATCAAACGCATTACCATTTCTTGCGCGCTTGGTAGGTCGTTGGGATGCTCTTTGAGAGAAGCGTGTTTTAGGAATGCTTCTAAAGTTCCGAGGGGATAACCACCTAAAGCCCGAATGCGTTCGGCTACTGCGTCAATGCTAATAGTTAGGGCTTCGTAATGTTCTTCCCAGAGGTGATGCAAGGTGCGGAATTGTGGTCCGACAACATCCCAGTGATATTTTTTGGTTTTGACGAGCAAGAGGTAGAGATCGGCTAAGTCTTTGTTGAGTAAGTCGATAACGCCTTGGCGCTGTTCGTCGGTTAAGCCTATATTAATCTTGGGTACCATAAATTTTTGTTTATTCCTTACAAACGTTGTCTACTTTACATTTCTACAAATAAACAGCGATCGCGATCGTCCCCCAACTGAGAGAAAACAAAAGGTGATACCCCAAGCTCATCTAACTTGAGAAATAAGTCGATTGTGTTTGATGGCGGTTAACGTCGGTTTAGCCCGTGTAAGCGTTGCCTAATTGGGCTTCTGAGGCTGCGGCGTTTGTCTGATGCGCCCATTGCTGATAATCTGCAATTAATTGAGTTTTCAGGCGTTGTTTGATTCGCTGCAAAACGCTTTTGAGGATGCGGTTTCCCGTTATTTGCAGTAGCGGTTGGGGAGTCAACCACAGTAAGGGGGGCAGTTCGACTTGCACTTTGAGGTCGGCTTGACCTTGTAGAAGGGTTTGGTTATTAATGGTGACAGGTACGAGTTGACCCTGAACTTTGAGCTTAAAACGTTTATTGATGTACTCGATGCCTTTGATTTCACAAGCTTCCGATCGCAACTTGATTGTTCCTTCAGAACCCGACCACACTTTGAGGATGACTGTGGGTTGGAAGTGATAAATGTCCATAAAGTTGATTTCGCGCATCTGTACCCGATAACGAGTATCAGACAGTTGTCTCATTAACTTAGGATCGGCGATCGCCCCGGCTAGGCGTTGGGGTTGACGCAGATAATGTTGAATGGGGATACTTTCTTCTTTGACCGGAATTTCGACGGATTCTGATGCGGTAAAAATAACGTTTTTCATTTATAAAGTTTTGATTAAGTTCTGTGGGTTTTTCTCACTTTACATTTTCTTAAGATTTTAGGCAATCCAGATCGAGATATTACGGTGGGGTTGGTCAATCGCTCTTGAGCAATCGTCAAAGAGCGATATCCAAAAATAGATAACAAAACGCCACAATTTTCTGAAGCAGCGAAAAATGCTGCGTTTTTTTCCGAATTGCTTTTTCTGGATATTTTGCTGTTTTTAAAATTGAATTCTTAAAAAGGTCGCTATTCTCGAAGATAAGTTTGAGACGATCGCTCTTACTTTGATGGAGTTTTTTAATGTAAGGGAGCGCTTTCGAGCCAATCAAAAATGCGATCCAGTTGCTCTAAAGTGACCAGACCATATTGCCATAAAATCATGGGTAACGGGCCGGGATTTTGTTCGCAATAGCGCTGGGCGATCGCGATCGAATCTTGAGATAAAGCTAATTCTTCGTTGAGAAAGCGCATAAAGCGCGAATGCGTGACAGATTTCATTATTAACACCACCTTGTTTTTATATTTATTTTTGATTTAAAAAAGTATCGCTCAGACAATTTTAAAAAAGTTAATTAACGCGGACTTGCTCGACTTTAGTTTTACTGTTTAAGTATTTTTTATTTTCATCAAAGTTAGCAACGATTGACTGTGTTTTCAATCACAACTAACCAGGGATTTCAGTCAGTCAAAGAGCCACAGCGATCGCTCCCCTTATTTCGCTCCCGAAGAACGCTGTTTGTCTGATACAACAAGAGACGTAACTCTTGTCGTGTTGCTTCCTAGTTCTAAGGAAAAAACACGATCGCCATCAGCTTTAACTGTTTTTACCGTTGAGTCAATTTCAGGGAAATTTCGCTTTCTCACACCACGCGAAACTGGTGACTTGCTACCGACTGAAAATGTCATAGCCAGTCAATTCACGTTATATCGTATCTTGCGATACTAGATTGAAAAATCTACCTCGCGAAAGATTAGCGATCGCCCTAATCTTGGCAGCAGTTTAACAATTGGCATTAAATTGTAGCACCTTTAGACGCTCGCGGCCGAATAAAGAATATAGCACCCCACTTCCTCCCTTGATGATTATTGCTGCGAAGCTTATCTTACATTGTTCGCGACAATTGCGATCGCTTTTGACTCAAAAAAATGTCTTATTTTTTACGGTTCGTTGAGAAAACCGATTTCTACGCGATCGCCCACTGCAATTCCCAACTCAATCGCCAGTCCACCACGTAACTCAATCACCCGATCCACCAAAGCCTCCGGCCCGTAAGTGTCGCAAGGCATCGCTTCACAAGGAGGAACATTACTCAGCACTTCTACCACTTCTCCTTGATATAGAAAAACCATATCCAAAGGAATTTTGACATTATACATCCAAAAATTCACTTTTCGGGCAGGATCGAACGAAAATAGCATACCGAGATCGTCTGGTAAGCTATCGCGATCGCGAAACATCAAACCCAACGCTTGTTGTTCGGGAGTTTGTGTCACTTCCAACTCAATATTTTCTCCCCCTAACTGAGTTGTCGCTGTCACAGGCAACAATTGGGGTTTTTCTTGAGCGAGTTGTTCTTCCAAACTCAAGGGTTGTCCTTTTGTTTCTGGCACTTGAGAATCCGTAACTGCCGGTGTCGAACAACCCACAACAATGGTGCTGACAATTAACAATAAACTAATTTGACGAAGCATCACTATTTATCGCTATAAAAACTGATGACTGATGACTGATGACTGTTAACTGAATTAAGGTTCGCGCAACACATAGCCCACACCGCGTACCGTCTGAATCAACCGTTGACCCCCCTCATCTTCGATTTTGAGGCGTAGATAGCGAATATAAACCTCAATCACATTCGACTCGCCCAGAAAATCATAACCCCAAACATTCTCTAAAATCTGTTCGCGGGAGAGAACTTCGCGGGGATGAGCCATCAAATACTTCAAGAGTTCAAACTCCTTCATGGTCAAATCGATAGCGCGATCGCGACGAAACGCACGACGAGTCGACAAATCCAGCACCAAATCCCCAAAACGCAGTTGTTCGTTGACCGTCGTGGGGGGTTGCAGATAAAGACGCACCAACTCCAAGAAGGTTTCACTACGGTAGGGCTTGACGAGATAATCATCAGCCCCAGCTTCAATACAAGCCACGCGATCCTCCACCGAATCATCTGCCATTAACATCAACACCGGGGTACGACTCCCCGATTGCCGAATCTGACGGCACAAATCGATACTGGACTCCCCCGCGAGAGTGCGATCGACCACCACCATAGCAGGTTGTAGTTGATTGTGCTGTACCAATCCTTTTTGAATATCAGAAACCACCACCGGGACATAACCCGCTTCTTGCAGATCGATACTGGCACTTTCGCGAAACATCCGGTCGGTTTCGATGAGTAAAACACATAAACTGCGATCGCTCAGACTGGGAAAGACCACCATAACATTGCCGAGTAAAGATTCAAATTCTGTTTTACCTTATGTTGACAGAATTGCCATCCGTATGACCTCAGACGACGAGAGCCACTTAAGGAAGTTCCACCGAAGTTGGCTTGGCAATGTGCGGTAAACCCCAACCCAACTTTTCGCGGAGAATGCGGAAAAACTCCGGTCGCTGCAAGCGGATAAACTTAGCCTTATATTGCGATCGCTCCACCCGAATATTATCTTCGGGCAACACATAACAACCCCCATTGCCATCCACCACCAACACCATCTGATGGGGAGTTGCCGGGAAAATCGTCACGGGTTCAGCATCCGAAAAAACCAACGCTCGCGAAGCCAAAGAATGAGGACAAATCGGCACTAACTGTAACACGGGAACTCCTGGCGTAACCACCGGCCCTCCCGCGCTCAAAGAATAAGCCGTAGACCCCGTTGGGGTAGACACAATCACCCCATCAGCCGCAATATCCACCGCCGCGTGTTCGCCAATTTGCACCTCGAAGTGGCACATACTGGTCAGGGGTTCGCGGTGCAACACCATTTCATTCAGACACAGCGCTTCCCATATCCGAGTCTCTTGCCGCATCACCCGTACAGTCAACATGGAGCGTTCTTCAATTTCGTATTCCCCTGCCAGGAGTTGCTCGACAGCTTGGGGCAATTGATTCACATAAGATTCAGTCAAAAAGCCCAGATGACCCGTATTTACTGCCAGTAAGGGAATATCACAAGGAGCAACTTGGCGAAAACCCGCTAACACCGTGCCATCCCCCCCCAAAACAATACCAAAGTCAATACTGTCGTCAAAATCTTGGGGTACGAGATTGGCGATTTCGGTATGACAAACCGGGCGATCGGGATGAGAATAGCCAAGTATACCGCCAAAGCTGGAGGTCATCAGAACTTGACAACCTTTTTGGCTGAATTGTGCTTGTAATTCATTGGCAACGCGGCAAGCAATGGGTTTGATGTCGTTATAGATAATGCCTACTTTCGGCACAGTTACTAATCCTACGGAGCTAAAAGTTTTAGGGAATATTAAAGGAAAATTGTCAAGATAAAGCAATCCTGGCGCAGATTGAGCTTTAGTATTATTTAAGATTCAGAAGACTTGAAGGGGCTTCTTTTCTTCTTCTTTTTCTTATCCTTTTCGTAGCCAATTTCTTTGAGTTTTTTCAGAATACGGCTGAAGTATTCTTGGAGATAAGCTTCGAGGGTGGTGGTGTTTTGGGGGTCGAGGTTGAGGAGTTCGTAGACTTCAGTCATGGGCGCATCTAGGGATTGACCGCTCGCGAGGACTTCGGTAAAGGCTAAACGGTCGGCCACATTCCAACCCCACTGAAAAAAGCCCACAAAGCGACGCATTCCCCGTAAAAAGCCGATGGGAATGCGGGAGATTTTGGCGGTACGACCGGATAAGCGCTCGCACAGGTTAATAATTTCGTCGGCTGTCCAAGCCCTTGTCCCGACGATGGGAAAGGTACGATTTTCGGTAGCTGGGACATCGAGAACGCGAGTGGTAAATTTAGCAATATCGAGGGTGTCCATGTAAGCGGTGGGGCTGCTGTCCCCGGTTACCCAAACTGCTTGATTGTCTAAAATTGGGACGGCGTATTGACCGATTAAGCCCTGCATAAAGCCACAGGGTCGCAAAATTGTGTAGTTTAGACCGGATTCGGCTAAAAACTTCTCGGTACAGTGTTTGATGTCCATTAACGGCACATCGGGAAATTCCTCGGCTTTGAGAATGGAGAAGAAGATATAGCGTTTGACGTTGGCGGCTTGGGCAGCTTGGATGAGGTTAACTTTGCCGTGCCAATCTACTTGCTGCAAACGGGCGGATTCGGTGGCGCGGGTAGTGGCGGCATCAATCACCACGTCAATATCTTGGAGGGCGGCTTCGAGGGTTTCGGGCTTGCATAAGTCTCCTTGAATCAAGGTTGCCCCCCATTCTTTGAGAAAGGTAGCTTTTCTGGGGTTGCGGACTAAGCAACGAACGTCGCGATCCTCATCTAGGGCGCGGCGAACTATTTGCCGTCCTAGCGTACCTGTCGCACCGACAACTAATAATTTCATTTAAAAGTTTTTTGAGTATTTTTTTAAGTTTCTATAAGATTTTATCAGAAAACGCCTGTTTTATCCTATGGCAAAGAACGCGATCGCGATCGCGCCCTCTAAAACTTTAAGATTTCGCGTTTGGCCATCCGCAACGCGATCGCGACAATTAGTGCGATTCCACTGCCGTTTTGGTCAAGGACAACTCCATCCCTTCCCGCGCTAATACCGTTCCCGGTCGAATTTTATTCGCTTTTATAGCGATTTCATCCAGGAGATCGTCGCTGTGATTCGGTTCGTGATGAAACACCACCAACTGCTTAACATTAGCCGCATCCGCAACTCTAATCCCTTCTTCCCAAGTCGAGTGACCCCAACCCACTTTCGGGGATTTTTCGTTGTGATATTCCTCATCGGTGTACATGGCATCGTAGATGAGAATATCGGCATCTCTGGCTAAACTCAAGACATTTTCATCAATGCGATCGGGCAAATGCTCCGTATCCGTGCAATACACCGCCGTGTGACCTTGCCACGAGATGCGATAACCCATCGCCCCATTGGGATGATTCAACGGTGCAGTTTCGATGTCAATATCCCCCAGCTTGAAAATTTCGCCGCACACCAAATCGTGATAATCAATTTGAGCATTAATGTGGGCGATCGGCACAGGAGAATCCAAATGTAACACCCGTTGACAAAAATGCTGGCGCATTTTCATCGGTTCTCCCTCATTGGGAACTTGGCCGTAAATCGTAAAATGCGTGTCCTCATCAAACACGGGAAAGAAAAACGGCACTCCCTGAATATGATCCCAATGGTAATGGGTAAAAAAGATATGGGTCGATTGTTCGATATGGGGTTTTAAATTTTTCCCTAGTAAACGTAAACCCGTTCCTCCGTCGAAAATCAGGCGTTGACCGCCAACGTGCATTTCAACACAGGAAGTATTGCCGCCGTAGCGGATGGTTGATGAGCCAGGAGTGGGAATACTGCCACGAACTCCCCAAAATCGCACGATAAACTCATCAAGAGCAAGATTATTTTCCATTTTGGCTTCTCAAGGCTTCAAAACACTACATTGACCCTGATTTCGTAAGAGATGATCGCACAAGGTTAGAGCAACCATTGCTTCTACCATAGGCACGGCTCTCGACAAAACGCAAGGATCGTGTCTTCCCTTCGCAGCGAGGGTGGTTGCTTCTCCGGTACGAGTCACGGTTTGCTGTTCTTGTCCTATGGTAGCAGTCGGCTTAAAAGCAGCGCGGAGAATAATGGGTTCGCCGTTGCTAATTCCTCCTTGTATACCGCCAGAACGATTGGTAATGGTTCTAATTTCGCCATTATCATCACTATAGAACTCATCATTATGTTCTTTGCCTGTTAACAGCGTTCCGGCAAATCCAGAGCCAATTTCAAAGCCTTTGGTGGCGGGTAAGGACATCACCGCTTTGGCGAGGTCGGCTTCGAGTTTATCGAAAACGGGTTCTCCAAGGCCTTTAGGAACGTTACGGGCGACGCATTCAACTACCCCACCGAGGGAGTTTTTCTCCTTGCGAATTTGGTCGATCAGTTCGATCATGCGTTCGGCGGCTTCGGAGTCGGGACAGCGCACGATGTTGCTTTCCACTTGTTCGAGGGTGACGGTGAGGGGGTCTACTATGGCTTCGAGTTCTTTGATCCGCTTGACGTAGCCGACGATTTCAACGCCAGCGACTTGTTTGAGGATTTTTTTGGCGATCGCCCCGGCAGCTACCCGACCAATGGTTTCCCTCGCTGAAGCCCGACCGCCCCCTTGCCAGTTGCGAATACCATATTTGGCATCATACGTCGCATCGGCGTGGGAAGGACGGTATTTGACTGCCATTTCGCTGTAATCTTGAGGCCGTGCGTCTTTGTTACGGACGATAACGGCAATGGCTGTACCGAGGGTTTTGCCTTCAAAAACCCCAGACAGGATTTCACAGGTATCAGTTTCCCGTCGCGGCGTTGTAATTTTACTTTGACCGGGACGACGGCGATCGAGTTCAAATTGAATCTCGGCTTCAGAAATTTCGAGTTGGGGAGGACAGCCATCGATAATGACCCCAACTGCGCCGCCGTGGGATTCCCCAAAGGTACTGATTTTGAATAAGTTGCCGATTGTGCTGCCCATGTTTTTGAAGCCGAAGGAGACGTTTTGTATTCTAGCAATTATTGGGCAGGGGGTTGTTAGGCAGTGGGTTGTTAGGCAGTGGGGAGTAGGGAAAGAGGGGGAGGAGTGGGAGGAGTGGGAGGAGGGGGAAGTAATTAGAATTGTGATGAACAACCAACAACCAACAACCAACAACCAATAACAAACAACAAATTAAGATGTCTTGCGATCGCAAGCTGAATTAACCATGAAAAAGAATCTTGTGACACAATGATCGACAAGTGCAAACCAAGGCGGCCTGTCAATGGAAGATTTGACAAAGTATTATCGAGTATTGGGAATTGAACCGGGTTCATCATTAGATGAGGTCAACCAAGCCTATAAGGACTTGGTGCTTGTGTGGCATCCCGATCGCCTCCCCCAAGACAACGATCGCCTTCAACAAAAAGCGCACGACCAAATTAAGGCGATCAACGAAGCGAGGGATAAACTGCGCGAGGTTTCTCCTACAGGGCGATCGCCTTCAACTCCTCCTTCTCGGTCATCTTCGGGCAATACGAAGGGTAGCGATCGCCATCGTCATGCTTCTTATAGCTATTATCAAAATTATCAGCGCCCGCCGCGATCGCAAACCCGCAATCATAGTTATTATCAACAAGCGACCAACCCAGATTCGCGATCGCCGTCTTCAAACGCCCAATCCTCGCGACCCTACTCTCGCTATTCCTCTTACTATTATCAACGGCCGCGACCCGAACCCCAAGGAAATCCTTACAACAACTCGGCTTATACGCGATCGCAAACCCCACAATCCACTTCAGACGATCGTGGCAGTTATACTTATCGGCCTCCCCAGAATCGCCCTCCTCGTCCCGCTCAATCAGACTTGAGTGGTTCGGATTTGAGTGGAATGGATTTGAAAGAAAAGGACTTATCGGGACGCAATCTCAGCAATGCCAACCTCAGTCATGCGGATTTGAGCGATGGTTTTCTCCATCAAATTAATCTTGAAGGCGCAAATCTTTACAAAGCTAAATTATTTCGAGCGAATTTACTGGAAGCTAATCTTCGCAACGCTAATTTGAAAGAAGCAAATCTTGTCGGTGCAGATTTGAGTGGAGCAGATTTAAGTGGAGCGGATTTAACTGGCGCTAAAATGGGGTCGGGAAATAAGTGGTTTGTGAAAATGACAGGAACGATTATGAAAGGAGTGACTTTACCCGATGGGAGTAAAAGTGGGTCGTAATCTTTAAAAAATAACCACTGTATCAGAACCCCGGTTTTTTATCTGCTTATTTATCCCACAAAAACATCTCACTGGCTGCGAAATTATACAAGGGGAAACAATTTATGCGATTGTCACAAATGCTACTGGTTACGCTCCGGGAAGATTCCGCCGAAGCAGTAATTCCCAGTCACAAACTCCTGCTGCGAGCGGGTTACATTCGCCGCATTGGCAGTGGCGTGTATGCGTATTTACCCTTAATGTGGCGTGTATTGCAGAAAGTATCTCAGATCGTCCGGGAAGAAATGAATGCAACGGGGGCCCAAGAATGTCTCCTTCCCCAATTACAACCCTCGGAATTGTGGCAAGAATCCGGTCGTTGGGATACCTATACCAAAGCCGAGGGTATTATGTTTGCCTTTGCTGACCGTCAGGGACGCAATGTGGCAATGGGGCCGACCCACGAAGAAGTGATTGTGGCGATCGCGCGGGATATGGTACGCTCCTATCGTCAACTGCCTCTACATCTGTATCAAATTCAAAATAAATTCCGCGACGAAATCCGTCCCCGCTTTGGTTTGTTAAGAGGTCGCGAGTTTATTATGAAAGACGGCTATTCTTTCCACACTGATACAGAAAGCTTGCTGAAAACGTACCAAGACATGGATAAGGCGTATCGGCGGATGCTAGAGCGAGCAGGAGCAGAATATCGCGCTGTAGAAGCTGATTCTGGCGCAATTGGCGGATCGGGGTCGCAGGAATTTATGGTGTTAGCAGAAGCTGGGGAAGATGAAGTTCTCTATACTGAGGATGGTAAATATGCAGCCAATGTGGAAAAGGCGGTTTCTCTGCCTGCCGACCCAGAAGCTTCTCCGTTTAGTCAGTACGAAAAGCGGCAAACGCCCAACACCCCTACGATTGAATCCCTCGCTAAATTCCTCAAATGTCCGCCCACAGCAATTGTTAAAAATGTGCTGTACGAAGCCATTTACGACAATAATAAAGCTATTTTAGTCTTAATTAGCCTTCGCGGCGACCAGGATGTCAATGAAGTCAAATTGCAAAACGAATTGGCGAAAATTGCCTCTGATTTCGGTGCAAAAAGCTTAATTGCCTTAACCGTACCCGATGCCGAAGCTCAGAAAAAATGGGCAGCAAAACCCCTGCCTCTAGGTTATATCAGTCCTGCCTTGAGTGATGATTACATTTCATCGGGGAAAAAAGTGCATTCTCAATTCCTCCGCATGATAGATAAAACTGCGGTCAATTTGGAGAATTTTGTAACCGGAGGAGATGAACCCGATTATCATGTTGTCGGAGCAAATTGGGACAAAGATTTTAAAAAGCCCGAAAATGTGGTAGATGTCAGAACGGCAATGGTGGGCGATCGCGCTTTTCACGACCACAGCCAAACCCTACAAACTGCTAGAGGAATTGAAGTCGGCCACATCTTCCAACTGGGGACAAAATACTCCCAAGCGATGGGTGCAACCTACACCAACGAAAACGGCGAAGAAATCCCCCTCGTCATGGGTTGTTACGGTGTCGGGGTGTCCCGTCTGGCGCAAGCAGTAGTGGAACAATCTCACGATAAAGATGGTATCATCTGGCCGGTCGCGATCGCGCCTTACCATGTCATTATCGTCGTCCCCAACATCTCCGACGAGAAAGCCATGAACGCCGCTCAAAGCCTCTACGATGAGTTAAACGCCCTCGGTATCGAAACCCTCCTCGACGACCGCGACGAGCGAGCCGGAGTCAAGTTCAAAGATGCCGATTTACTCGGTATTCCCTATCGTATTGTAACCGGGCGATCGCTCAAACAAGGCAAGGTTGAAGTCGTCCAACGTGCTACCAAAGAAGCCCAAGATATTGCCCTCGACGAAGTAGTACAAACCATCAAGCAATGGGTCGATGAAGCGATTAGCTAATCGTTCGTTAGGGCGGGGTTTTCTCGCCCCAATGAATACTAATTTTGTTACTTAGTTATTCCATATTTATGAGTAACAACTTATTTTATCTTAATTGAAGTTGGTGATGCTTGATGTGGAACTTATTAGCGTGTTAAAATCGCTAAATTCACCAAAAATTTGCATTAGAACTCGATTTACTACAAATGGGTTTGGAGTTGTACGACGAATCGAGGCTCGATAAAGAATGGGGCTAACTGATTGTATTCGCTTTGTTGTAATGCAGCAAAGAGGCATAACTGAAGCTTTCACTTCAGACTGACATTTTGAATAAGATTTCGGTAAAAAAGTTGTGTTTGTTACTGCTTATAAGTTTCTTTCTTTAGAGGGACACACGATGATAGTACATTCTGTCTTTAGTTTGAAGAAAATAGCAATATTTTTTGTTGATATAGAGTTGTAAGAATATATTGCAGTTTAGTATTTCTACAACAATATTTATGACAACGACTAACGGAAATTTACCTAAAAAGGTAGCAATTTTAATTGAAAATGGCTTTGAAGATTCAGAATTTAAAATTCCCTACGAAGCGCTAAAGAAAGCTAAAGCTCAAGTGTGGGTGTTAGGTTCGCGCATGAACGAGGAATATAAAGGCAAACAAGGCAAAGAAACCGTCAAACCGGACGCAACTGTAACAGAAGTTCGCAGTGAAGATTTTGACGCGATCGTGATTCCTGGGGGTTCTGCTCCTGATAAGATGCGAACTAATCCCAATGCGGTGCGCTTAGTAATCGATGCGATGGCACAGAATAAATTTGTAGCGGCGGTTTGTCACGGGCCGCAGATGTTGATCGAGGCCGATCAATTACAAGGTCGAGAAGCAACGGGTTTCCGCGCTATTCGCAAGGATATGCAGAATGCTGGTGCGACTTATATTGACGAGTCGGCGGTGGTTGATGGTAATCTCCTCACGGCTCGACAACCGGGCGATTTGGCGATGTTTACGACGATTCTGTTGTCGCGCTTGGGGTTGAGTATTGAAGGTACAATTTTACCCGATGAGGGCGATCGCGATTTTGAGTTTTGGAAGTTGGCCGAATCTTTGGGAGGTTCGTCGCGTTCCGATATTGTTAATGCGCTCAATACAGCGTTTACAGGGGAACACTATACCACGAAAGTATTTGAGAAATATCAAGCAAACGCCAGCGATCTTGAACTGAAGACGGTTCTTTCGGAAATCATCGCCACAAAACGACAAAATCTGCAATTACTTGAAGGGCGCTTGCGAGCATTTGATGAAGAAGTATCTTGGCAAGCTTTGGGTAGTGAGGCGATCGCGACTTTACAATCTTGGCTACAAGGAAGTAATGATGTGGATATTCTGCGTCGGGCTTTGGGCGATATCCAAACCGGGGTCATGGATGCTAACCACCTTAGCATTCAATTGACCGATCCGATGACGGTGGATGTTTTGTCACAGGTGGCACAGAATTTGTCTACTCTGGAAATGCGTTTGTCCGATCTTTATCGCGCTCGCATTGGCAGTGATATGATTCCGCCAAAACCGACAACTTTTGCTTTGGTATAAGCTAAAATTTCTCCCTAGGGGGATTGGGAAACTGGGTTTTCTCAATCCTCCTTAACGTCAGTTCGGGTTAAGACCGTTTTGAGACTGATTTCACGAGAGAATAGGCGTTACAGTTAATAGAAAAATCAGGATTTCAGCTTATCCTGCAAAATCCCCACTCCCCCCGACTGCCGATTGCCGATTGCCGACTGCCCCTTAATCGCTGATAACTGAAAATGCCTCGCTCTAATCCTTACGACGCTCTTGCCCAAGCCTATCTTCCCTTGCTACAACCGTCTGCGGCGATTCCTCTCCCCACTTTGACGAAAACTTCGGAGTCAGCACCGTCAACTGCCCCGAAGGTGTTGCTATTTTCCCCCCATCCGGATGATGAATGTTTGACGGGGGCGCTACCGTTGCGTTTATTGCGGGAGTGCCAATTTAATGTCATTAATGTGGCGGTAACTTTGGGCAGTAATCAAGAGCGTCGCCCAGAGCGCTGGCAAGAACTGACGAAGGCTTGTGAATATTTGCGCTTTGGTTTAGTTTTGAGCCAGGAAGGGGGTTTAGAAGGGATTAAACCCAAAACTCGCCAAAAAGACCCGGAAGCCTGGCAAACCTCTGTGAAGGCGATCGCGTACCTCCTCCAGCAATACCAACCGCAGATTATTTTTTGTCCCCACGCGGAAGATGGCCACGCAACCCACATCGGTACGCATTATCTGGTGCTGGATGCCTTGGCAAAAATGCCTGCTGATTTTAGTTGCTGGATCGTGGAAACGGAATATTGGGGCGCGATCGCCCATCCTAATCTGATGATAGAGTCGAGTGTGGCAGATGTGGCCGATCTGATGGCAGCTACCGCCTTTCATCAAGGAGAAGTAAAACGCAATCCCTATCACCTGCGTTTACCCGCTTGGATGGCGGATAATGTGCGGCGAGGGGGTGAATTAGTGGGGAATGCGGGGGGAGATGTACCGAGCTTTAGTTTTGCGACGTTATACTGCTTAAAGCGCTGGCAAAATTGTCAATGTCAATCCCTAGAAGCGGCAGGACAATGGGTTTCTCGTCTCGATAATTTGTCAACCATTTTTGATGACTCTCCAGAAACTTAATTTCGCTTTTTGACGCTTAAACCACTGTATAGTAAGCGTGTTGACCCTTTTTTAGAATCCACTTTGTCGGCCAAGTTTCTGACATCTTTGGAGGGGCATTCATTCCACTCCCCCCCGACTGCCGACTGCCGATTGCCGACTGCCCCTTAATCACTGATTACCTTAAAAAATACACAAAACTTATCGATTTTGCTAACCCAGTAAAATTTTATACAACTAATTCAAAAATTAATTATTTTTTAACATTTAGAAACTCTCACAAATTCCCAAAGATTGCTTCAAGTTAGGGCATATCGTGATGGCGATCGCCTTTCTATTTGAGGATAAATTTGACACTCAAGCGCTCGTAGAAATTGTATGATAAAAAGATAGGCTGACGCTCTAATTAATCTTGAAATTAGCCTAAGTATCAGTTGTTACCGGAGGCAGAGTATTGAAGTTATGAAGATGGCTATAGATTTGCAAGTTAAAGATTATTTAGCCCATTGGTTCCAACTGGGTAAAAAACTCATTCACTCTCAAAGTGGCGAGACAATCCTGCCAACATTAATTTATCAAAACGGCAAATATTCAGACGAATTTGAGCGCTGTTGGCAAAACATCCTTCAGAAAGGAACGGGCAATTTCTATCTCGAAGGAATGCCCCAAAGCCTGCAAGAATTACTCTCCTCTGAGTGGGAATTAGTGCCTTGCGCTCGCTGCGAGTTGCCCATTCCCATACGGCAAATCGGCAATCAAAGCTCAATTTGCCCTTGTAATGACTTGGCATCTTGGCCGAATGATGAATTACCGCAACCGCGCCAAGCAGTAAATAGTAAAAATCATCTCACAAAATTGGGCGATCGCCTCCACCAACAACAAATTGCCCAAGACACTTGCGATCGCCTTTGGCAAGACCACGCTTCCTCAGAACGAAACCATTACACTGGAAAAAAACCAGAATCATAAACCAAACACCACTATGGCGAAGCGACGGATTGCAGAGATATTGCGACAAGGCCAACCCGACGAAACCGTAACCCTGCGCGGTTGGGTACGCACCAAACGAGAACTCAAAGGATTTGCTTTCATGGAAGTGAATGACGGTTCTTCCCTAGCAAATCTGCAAGTCGTTCTCACCGCCGACGATTTGCCCAATTACGCCGAATTATTGCCCAAAATCAACACCGGGGCTGCCGTCGAAGTTTTCGGAACAATCGTACCCTCTCAAGGCAAAAACCAGCGCATCGAAATCAAACCTCAACAAGTCCAAGTTTACGGGGAAGCCGACCCCGAAACCTACCCCTTGCAAAAGAAACGTCACTCCTTTGAATTTTTACGCACAATTGGTCATTTGCGATCGCGTACCAACACCCTCGGTGCCGTTTTTCGCATCCGCAACGCCTGTGCTAATGCCGTGCATCAATTCTTCCAAGAACGGGATTTTATGTGGGTTCACACCCCCCTCATTACCGCCAGCGATTGCGAAGGTGCAGGAGAACTCTTTAACGTCACCAGTCTCGATCTCGCCAACGTTCCCCGTCTCGACGAAGCCGTAGACTACAGCCAAGACTTCTTCGGCAAACCTGCTTATCTTACCGTTAGCGGTCAACTCGAAGCCGAAGTGATGGCTATGGCTTTTAGGGACGTTTACACCTTTGGCCCCACCTTTCGCGCCGAAAACTCCAACACTTCTCGCCATCTCGCCGAATTCTGGATGATTGAGCCAGAAATGGCGTTTTGCGACATCAACGGCAACATGGACTTAGCTGAAGAATTCCTCAAATACCTCTTTAAAACCGTCCTCGAAAAATGCCCCGAAGACATGGAATTTTTCAACAAACGCATTGATGATAGCGTCCTCGCCACCGCAGATAATATCATCAACAACGAATTTGAGCGCATCACTTATACCGAAGCCATTAGCCTCCTCGAAAAAGCCAAACGCCAATTTGAATTTCCCGTAGAGTGGGGGATAGATTTACAATCAGAACACGAGCGCTATCTCGCTGAAGAACTGTTTAAAAAGCCCGTTATTGTCTATAACTATCCCAAAGACATCAAAGCCTTTTATATGCGCCTCAACGACGATAATAAGACCGTGGCAGCGATGGATGTTCTTGCTCCCAAAATTGGCGAAATTATCGGCGGTTCGCAACGGGAAGAACGTCTCGATGTTCTCGAAAAACGCATCGTGGAAGGGGGAATGCCCTTAGAGGAATTGTGGTGGTATCGCGATTTACGCCGCTATGGAACTGTGCCTCATGCGGGCTTTGGTTTGGGCTTTGAACGCCTGATCCAATTTATGACAGGAATGGGCAATATTCGTGATGTCATTCCTTTCCCCCGTACTCCCTTGAGTGCTGAGTTTTGATTGATACCAAATCCGCTTACCACAACCTACCTATTTTTTAGTCCGCAAGGGCGGACTTTGCCCTCATTAGCCCCGGATTTCCGATCCGAGGGCGGGTCAACAGTATAGACGGTGTATCAAAACCGGATTTAGTATGATTGCCAAAACCCCGGTTTACCAACTAGATCGGGGTTTCACTGCTCACAAATAACCAATACACTTAAGGAATCTGCACGCTGACAAAACCCGCTTCTGGTACATAGTTACGGAACTGTCCTGCTTGTGCCAAAACCCCAATCATTTGAATTGGGGAATCGGGTTCCATGCGGAGATCGGCCCAAGGAATCGCCACCTCCACACATTGCTGAAAGGCAGCTTGGGCGTGGGTTTGCCGGGAATGCCAGCGCCCGTCCCCGGCTTCTTCGAGCCAAACCGACTCATTCACCAAGTCTACGCCGAGATGATGATGATAAAAATAGTTCAACGGCTCAATTCCAGGGATTTCCCCTAGAGGAATGGGACTGTTGTGCATCGGACGATTGGGATAGAACCAGAATAAATGCAACTCCGAGGGTAAATCTTGACCGGGGGTGAGTCCGGCTTTGACATCCAAGCGGAAATAGAAGTTGAGGTGATCGCAACCGTAGAAGATGCGCTGAATGTCGCTGCTGCGGTGCATTGTGCCTCTTGCGCCGCCGATTTCGATGCGTCCGGCTTTGTCCCAGTCTTGCTCGTCTCCTACGCCGTCGATATAGGGGTGGATGAAGCTTTGGGGAGGGCGATCGCTGCGATCGGCATGGGATTCGAGGGGATGGTTGAGATATTCGGGAGCGGGTTCGTTCAGGGCGCGGTATAATGCCCGGATGTGTTCCCGAAAGAGTTGGTCAAACATGGCATCCTGGTTGGAGCTATGACCTTCTCCGAACCACCAACACCAATCCGAACCTTCGGCGGCGTAGAGGGCTTCCCAGGCTTCGGGATTGCTGGCTTCGGTGGCTTCGGGATGATCGGCGAGAATTTGCCGGGCTGCGGTGAGGATATCCCAAGCGCGATTTTTCACGGGATCGCCAATCCAAGTGGTGAAGCTACCATCTACCCAAGAACCACTGTGTAGCTGTTGACTGGGGATGTGAGCCGTGGGAGGGAATTTTTCGATAAATTCGGAGACGGTGACGAGTTTGATGTCTTCCCGGCGATTTAAACGACTGTAGAGGGATTCGAGGAAGGGGAGGCCGTCTTTGGGGTAGTATTCCCAGCAGTTTTCGCCGTCGAGGGCAATGGTAACGAGCCAGGGTTGTTCGCTATGATGGTGAGACTGCGATCGCGCGATCGCCTCTAAATGCCCGATTAAGTCCGTGGCGGCTTGTTTGGCATCTATAGAACCGTAAGTAAAGCCAATTAAGTCCGATAAGCGGTGATCGCGGAAGACAATGGCTAAATCGCCGTGGGGGGTATCGAGGCGATAGGGACGATACATCAGTTCCGGTTCGCGTACTGTTCCGGTTTCGTCCCGGTGGAAAAAGTGCTGAAGACTCCAACCCAAAACGGCTTCATCGGAACACAACCACTGAAAGCCCTGTTCGGCGACATAGGGTAAAATGGCGGGACTGACGGATTGTTCGGAAGGCCAGAGTCCTCTGGGGTTGCAGCCAAACCGTTCTTGATAGAAGTCTTTGGCTTTGCTGAGGTGACGGGGGATGTCTTCAGCAAAGCTAAAGCGGTTTTGCGGTAAATTCATCTGGGGAACGGCGACTCGTCCTGCGTCGGTATCGGCGAGGAGGGGTAAAATGGGGTGGGTGTAGGGGGTGGTGGTGACTTCGATTTGCCCCTTTTCCTGCATTTGGCGGTGTTGGGGAATAATGCGACTGAGAATTTCTCGCTGCTTGCTATAGATGCGTTGGCGATCGCTTAAACTGAAATCTCGCCCTTTTGCCAGCCATTGGGCAATGTCCGGATCGTCCCAAAACAAGGGATCGATCCAAGCAAGGTTATGCCAAGCGAGTAAGTCGCTGTAGTCGTTGAGTTGCCAATTTTGCAAACACCAACCGATACCTTTTTCTTGTCGCTGTTGATATAACTCATCGTAGCGGGGGTGAGGATCGATCATCGTGTGATGATTGCAATCAAAGAAGTGTTGCAGGATATATTGTTTTTCGTCGGGGGTGAGTTGCGCTTCGGGTGTCAACATCATCGCCAGATAAGGGTCCATCGCTGTACCGTTGATGTAGTCTTCGAGTTGCAGAATCAACGAGGGAACGAGGTTGAAAGTTTGGTGGAGGTTGGGATACTTTTCGAGGATGAGGGCTAAGTCGAGGTAGTCTTTTGTGCCGTGCAAACGCGCCCAAGGTAAGCGATACTGACCGTAGCGGGAGTTGGTGGCTTCGCGGGATTTGTAGAGGGGTTGGTGTTGATGCCAGATAAAGGCGACGTATAGGGGATGAGACATACTGACGATGGGGATAGGGTGAGCGTTGATTTTGAGCGCTTGCAGGCTCGATTATACGGGATTTTAAATTTTCCTTATTTTATTTAAGCCAATTCTCCTCAAACCGCTTCCAAAATTTTTGCGGCATACAAAAAAATAACAGCAGCCCTCTAATAAAGAGAGACTGCTGGTAAGTTGTTGGTTATTTGTTATGGGTCATTGACCATCTGCTTATAATACAGCCTTTCCTGTCCCAATTGCAACTTATTGCGAGAGGGTTGCCCTAGAGGAGACAAAGCAATGGTGAAAGCTAGAGATGGCAGTAACCAAGGTAAGGCGATCGCGGCAGTAATATACAGTTGTAAACTCAGTCCCCCGTAAATGGCTAAACCTAGGATTATCCCTACAGCCCAGCGATAACGTTGTGAGGATTGCAAGTGATGGGTATCGAGGGTCAAAATTAGCGTTTTCCCTAAAATAATGGCGACAATAATCATCCAAATATCGGGTAGCGGAATCACAAGGCGATCGCGTAAATAATGATGTAATAAATAAGCGTGAACTTGACCCCCGGTAAAATAACGGCGAGAGAGATTTCTACTTTCTTTTTCTAGCCAGTAATTTGCCGCAGGATGGATCGCAAAACGGTCATTTTCTCGGCTATTTCCCAATACTGTGGCTTCGTTATAACCGCCAGAAGCAATAATAACAGCTTGCTGAGATAAATGGGTCAAGGAAGGGTTTTCTAAAACTTGCCAAGCTGGAATATCTTCATAAACTTGCGACGGTGGAATCGAAAAGTCAATGATAGGTTCTAGCCACATTTGTTGCAATTGATAAGAAAATAGCGTTAGCCAATTTTGTCGCATTCGCGATGATAAAAAGGTGAGTTCGTCGCGATTAGAATGGGTTTGGATATATCGGCGAAGTTGCGTTAAAGCATCAGTTTCTTTCTCGAAAACGAGCGGTGCTTCTTGCTGTTGAGAAACTTCATAAGACAAAGCAATTAAATAAGAAAATGGCCAGTGCCATTGCTGAGGCGGTTTATGGTCAATTTGCCACACTAACCAAGGAATAAAATGAATTTGCCCGTATAAAACTTCGTCAGATCGAGCTACATTAGGATGAACGGTTAACCAACCTGAAATTTCATCGTGCATCGAGGCAAAAACAAATTTGGTTTCGGGCGATCGCGCGATCGCTTCTCTCAGTTTTTTGTCACCTTCGGGGTCATACTGTTCGTGAGAGCGAGAGAGGATATAATCAATCCCAATGGCGGTTGCTCCTGCATCGTTAAGTTGATTGATAATCTGAGCTAGATATTGACGATCGATGGGATTGGGATCGGCAATTCCTTGTTTGAGTAGCGATGCTTCATCAATCGAAATTAGTAAAACTGGAGGGGGTTGAGTTGGAATTTGTTGAGTCATATCTCGATAACGAGATTGCATGAGAAGACGCTGACTCAGCAACCAATCTTGTACCGGAAAGAGTAAACTCAGGAGGGCGATCGCGCTTAAAGCAATAGCTTCGAGGGGATGGGGTTTGAGTTTTTTGAGAAGGCGTTTTTGGACTTTTTGAGGCGGTTTAAGGCGAAAAGGCTGCGAACCCGGATGATAAAATAAACAGGGAACTAAATAAGCAGAAGGATACTGTAAACTGGCTTTTGTTGCTAAAAATTGCGTAGCTTGTTTGAGGCAATCTTGAACATCTTGGAAATGAGCCAGGCTTTTGAGAAATTGACTAAGGAAAACTTGAGCAACGTTGTTATGAATGGGTTCGCGTAAAATAGCGACTTGACTCAAACCCAAATCGATTAAAGTTTTGGCAATACTCAAACCCGAACAAGAGTTAAATAAAGCAAATTGTAAACCGTTTTCTTTGGCTTGTAATAAATAGGGTTGAATTTCTGTTAAAGATAAAAATGTTTGGGGGGCGATCGCGAATTCTCCCCCGGTTAATTCTGTTTCGTTACTATGTCCGGCAAATAGTAAGATATCCCAACCTGTGGGATGGGCGATCGCGTCGCAAATCTGTTGTTTTAAATCTTGTTGTTTGGGACAATCTGCACTGCTAATAACTTCCATCTCCACAAGGGAATCCAACACCGCAATAGCTTCGCGATCGCCTTGGAAATCCAAAGCCGTATCATCCCCTAAAATAATTAAAATACGCGCTTTCTCTCGTTTGGGAAAGACCGCTTTTTGGCGAATCGAAGGAGGGAGTCGTACCCAAGACAACTCAAAGCTCAAAGGCGATTCTAAAGCGATTTCCCAAGTTTCCCAAGGGAGTCTTTCTAACGATGTATCTTGACAAGACAAAAAGATATTTAAACGTGCTGAACTTTGGGTAGCGATTTTGATAATTTGGGTGCGAATTTCAAATAAATCGGCATTCCGTAACCAATGCTGAAAAATCTTGAGTAACTTGGCTTCGGCTTGAACTAACTGCGATCGCCAATCCTTAGATGTTGTAGCAATTCGACCTTGCCCTGCCACTCGTCCTCGCAAGGCAAATTGATAAAAGTTGAGATAACTTTGTCGCCATTCTTGATAAGCTAAATCCAAATCGGGAGGATAAGATGCAGAATTAGTAATCTGTTGATTTTCTCCCCATTCTAATTCAAAAAAACAGAGGTGTTCTAGCCGCTTGACTTTGAGTTTGACGAACATAACAGAATACTAAAGCAGTTTCAGGCTTAAGGCTTTTTCTAATTTAACATTCTCAAAAAAACAGTTGTACAAAACGTAGCATTATGTATCAATTTCTTGCCACAATCGCTTTAATTTTCTACAATCACCTGCATCCCGATATCCACCTTTTCAAATAGCGCCACAATATCGCTATTTCGCATTCTGACACAACCATGAGATACCGCTTGACCGATTAATTCTTCATTGGGTGTGCCGTGAAAACCGATATAATTTTGGCCATCCGTCCAAAAGCCAATCCAGCGATCGCCCAAAGGATTATCCGGCCCTGGAGGGACGATTTCTTGCGTAAATGGGTGTTGCCAGGTCGGATTGGGGATTTTTTGCAGGATTTCAAACTGTCCTGTCGGTGTTTCCCAACCCTGACGACCAATTGCTACCGGATAACTCACAACCAAGTCGTCATTTTCATAAAAATATACCCGGCGATCGCGCAATCGCAACACCAAACGCTGTTGTACAATTGGCGGTAGAAAGCGCTCTGAATCGCCCAAACTCGGTAAATCGATAGTTTGCGGCTTCAAAGTTGTTAGCGGGGCTTCAGAGGCGATCGCCGGGACGCTATAGCCCCAAAATAGTAAGGTAAGGGGCAGCCAAAATACAGATTTTTTACGGTGTATTGCGGCCATTGTTGTTGGTTGTTGGTTGTTGGTTGTTGGTTATTGGTTGTTGGTTGTTGGTTGTTGGTTGTTTGTACCGTTTTCCCTAAATCCCTTAATTGGTAATTGGTA
>JAWQFT010000061.1:0-30147 GCA_035968055.1 Jaaginema sp. PMC 1080.18
CTGCCTGGGTATCGTAGCATCAAATCCTACATCTTGTCGTGCGGAATGGGGGTTTTAATCTCAACCGCTAAACCGCCCACGGATTAAAATCCAAAGTAGATTAGGTAGGGTGCCGTTAGCGTAGCGTAACGCACCGAAATTCAAACGTTTTAGCTGAGAGAAAGGTTTAGGGTGAAGGCTAATACCAAATCCGCTTACCATAACCTACCTATTTCTTAGTCTGCTCTCGTCAGACTTTGCTCTCATTAGCCCCGGATTTTAATCCGTGGGCGGGTTAGCTGGATAAAGGGGGTGTCGAAACCGGATTTGGTATAACCTCTACTCCATCGCCTCCCATTCCCCCGACGGAATAAAGGCAGCCCAGAAATAGGGATGTTGATAAGTGGCATCATTCAACATCGCCAACTGTACCTCTCGCAACGCCGCACTACGCCCTTCCCCATCAATGAGACGCTGGTAATAATCCACCATCAAACTCTGCGTCCCGTTGTCCGACACCTTCCACAAGCTAATGAGTTGACTTTCTGCCCCTGCAATCGCCAAAGCCCGACGCAACCCATAAACCCCTTCCCCATTGGCTACATCCCCCACTCCCGTCTCGCAAGCCGACAAAACTACCAACTGCGTCCCCCGCAAATTCAAACCCGCCACTTCTAACGCCGTGAGTACCCCGTCTTCTGCCGCGCCACTAGAGCGAGAATGAACCCCTGCCAGCGCCAAACCCGACCGCAACAGGGGATTTTCCTGGTTTGCGGGTGTTCTCGCCTCAGATTCTAGGCTTACTCCCAAAACCCCGCGATTCTCAAAGGGATTCGCAGAAGGAGCAACCAAATCCACATTGAGGAAAAAGCCGTGGGTGGCAATATGTAAGATTCTGGGGGCTTCCACCTGTTTAATCGCCTGTTCCGTTGCCTCTAATTGCGTCAAAACCGTCGCATTCGGCAGTAAAGGCTGAATCGCTGCGGCTTCCCTTGCTGTCCCCGGTAATGCCCCAAAACGAATGCTGTCCATATCATTCGAGCGTTGATTGCTACCGCGATTAAAAGCAATTTCTGAGTTATTTACTCCGGGTTCGTCGTAATCGGGATTGGCGACAATGACTGAAGCTTGACGAGGTTCTTGTTGATTCTGTAACCGTAGTAAATCTCGTCCCGTAGTGAGGTAAGTAATTTGATAATTCTCGACAAGATACTGGTTATTTTCGTCTATCAAGGCAGCAAAGGGAATGAGGTTAAGCTGACTATCGGGAGACAGCAGAATGTGAGTTTTATTGCTTAATTTCGCCCGAATCGGCTGCATAAGTAACGCATCGAGTTGACGAGCGTTGTCTTGCAGAGTCGTGAGATTTCCCGGACTCGCAAGCGATTTCTGTAAGTCTTTCGCCGCTTCATCAATAGGTGCAGCTTCCCCTAAATCCACCCACTGCGGCTCACCTGTAGCGTGAAGAATATAAGCTGCATAACGAGGATTACCCCATCGCTGTCCCGGTTCTGCTTGTGCATCGTAAGGATAATAAAGCGTTAGTTCCACTAATGCCGCATCTGCCGGAATCTGTTGCTGTATTGCTGCAATCGTCACGGGTTGATTAATCGTGCGAAACTCGGCACTACGGCGAGAAAGTTCGGCTTCGAGTTGGTTGGCTTGGGCTTTGAGGTTAGCGACTTGGGTTTTGTAGGCTTCCCCACTCAAGTTTTCCGGTTTGTTGTAGATTAGATTTGCCAGTTGGGTGCGGGTATTGGTGAGTTCGTCGAGGAGTTGTTGATTTTCTGGGGTTAAGTTTTCGCGGATGAGTTGGATGTTTTCGGTGAGAGCGTCGAGGATGCGTCCTTTGCGTCGCAGAAGTGTAGTTAAAGCGAGTTGTGCAGCTTCGGGATTATCGGGAGCATCTTGGAGATGTAGAGAAATCACACTATGAGTTGCACTAGATAGGGTATTCATATAAGCCTGCTTCTGGGCTTCTGAACCCGTGGTGAAGATAAGAGAGAGGTTGTTTTCTTGGATGCTGAGTCCGCGACTGAGGTAATCGGTGGCTGAAGCCATATTTCCCATTGCTTGGTATAATGCTGCCAAGTTGTTGAGGCTCGTGGCAACTGAGGGATGGTCGCTACCGAGGGTTTGTTCGCGGATAGCTAAGGAACGTTGGTAGAGGGGTTCGGCTTCTTCGTATTTTCCCATATTCGAGTACAGTAATGCCAAGTTGTTGAGGCTTTGGGCAACGTCGGGATGGTCGCTGCCTAAAGCTTGTTCGCGGATGGCAAGGGAGCGTTGGTAGAGGGGTTCGGCTTCTTCGTATTTTCCCATATCCGCGTACAGTAATGCCAAATTGTTGAGACTCCCTGCAACAGAGGGATGGTCGCGACCTAAGGCTTGTTCGTAAATGGCTAGGGAGCGTTGGTAGAGGTGTTCGGCTTCTTCGTATTTTCCCAAACTCCGATACAGTGTTGCCAAGTTGTTGAAGCTAGTAGCAACTAAGGGATGGTCGCTGCCTAAGGCTTGTTCAAAGATGGCGAGAGAACGTTGCAAGAGGGGTTCGGCTTCGCTGTAGTTCCCCATATCCGCGTACAGTCCTGCCAAGTTGTTGAGGCTGGTGGCAACATGGGGATGGTCGCTGCCGAGGGCTTGTTCGAGGATAGCTAAGGCACGTTGATAAAGGGGTTCGGCTTCGCTGTAGTTACCCATATTCTGGTACAGTCCTGCCAAGTTGTTGAGGCTCCCTGCAACGTCGGGATGGTCGCTGCCAAGGGTTTGTTCAGAGATGGCTAAGGCACGTTGGTAAAGGGGTTCGGCTTCTGTGTAGTTCCCCATATTCCGGTACAGTCCTGCCAAGTTGTTGATGCTGGTGGCAACAAGAGGATGGTTGCTACCGAGGGCTTGTTCGCGGATAGCTAAGGCACGTTGATGGAGGGGTTCGACTTCTGTATAGTTCCCCATGTCCGCGTACAGTAATGCCAAGTTGTTGAGGCTGGTGGCAACGTCGGGATGGTCGCTGCCGAGGGTTTGTTCAGAGATGGCTAAGGCACGTTGATGGAGGGGTTCGGCTTCTGTGTAGTTCCCCATATTCCGGTACAGTTCTGCCAAGTTGTTGATGCTGGTGGCAACAAGAGGATGGTTGCTACCGAGGGCTTGTTCGCGGATGGCTAGGGAACGTTGATAGAGGGGTTCGGCTTCTGTGTAGTTCCCCATATTTTGATACAGTGCTGCCAAGTTGTTGAGGCTGGTGGCAACAAAAGGATGGTCGCTACCGAGGGCTTGTTCGTAGATGGCTAAAGCCTGTTGCGCTAGAGGTAATGCTGCTTCATACTGCCCTTGGTCGGTCAGTTGTAAGACTTGTTGATTGAGGCGTTCGACTTCTCTGATTTGGGCGGTTTGTTCGGTGGTGAGAGGGTTACTTGGGAAAGGTTCGGTTTGTGCCAGAGTGGGAACGCCCCCTAAGTGAAGGCTGAGGAGGAGGAAGCCGCCTGCGAGGTGTTTGAGGGGGTTTTGGGTAGATTTTGCCATGAGAGGTGCAAGGGAAAGGTTACGCTTTATTCTATGTCTGTCGGCGGTGGAGGTTATGCAGTCTCTCCCGCTAAACTGCCCCCAGATTGAAATAGATGGGCTAACGAGGGCTTCGCGGCATAAAATATCTTCACGCCAATTTATACTAAATCCGGTTTCGATATACCATCTATCCCGTCAGCCCGCCCACGGATTAAAATCCGGGGCTAATGAGGGCAAAGTCTGCCTTCGCAGACTAGATTAGAAGTGGGTTGTGGTAAGCGGATTTGGTATTACCTACTTTGAGAGGGGCTTTTTTTCTGGACTCCTCTACAGAAATATAGCGCTACGATCGTGGCTTGGGACACTAAGAATAGGCTCAAAGCTAGAGATGGTGGGCATTGCCCACCCTACACGATGTCCTAGTGCTTGTAAAGTATGCAGGGCGAGCATCGCTTATTTTACACAAACTGATAACTGAAATTATGCACCGAATAGCAGCAACGCCTGGCGGTTGGAATCCCAATTCCGAAGGGGTGATTATTATCGAACAAACCCCTGCCCCTATTGTGATTTTAACCGCAGCCGATACGGATATTCAAACTTTAGCGGTGGCTGTTTCGCGACTGCCTGAAGGCTTCCCAGAAATCCGGGTGGCGAATTTATTACAATTGCAACAACCTTTGAGTATCGACACTTATGCCGATGAGGTTTTAGCTGAGGCTGAGATTATTATACTACGTTTGTTGGGGGGACGTTCTTATTGTTCGTATGGCTTGGAGGTGGTAAAAGAAGTTGTCGAAGAATCGGGGGCGATGCTGTTAGTTTTACCGGGAGACGATCGCCCCGATCCTGAGTTGATGAGTCACTCGACGTTACCGTTAACGAAAGTGAATCAGTTGTGGCGTTATTTTGTGGAGGGAGGCGTTGATAATTGGGTTAATGGATTAAAGTTTATTGTCGATGCTTGTGGGAAGGAAAGATATAATTTTGCTTCTCCTCAAGTTGTGCCGAAAGTGGGGCTTTATCGCGAGTTTGAAAGTGAAGGCGAGATTGCAGCTATTTTATTTTATCGTTCTCATTATTTAGCAGGGAATACTTTACCGATTGATGCCTTGTGTGAGGCGTTACTGGAGAGGGGTTTAAAACCCGTTCCTGTGTTTGTATCTTCATTGCGCGATCGCGAAGTCCAAGAAGAACTTTTGAGTTATTTACAGAACAGTTTAATTCTGCTCAATACGACGAGTTTTTCTTTGGCGAAAATTGATGATGAAGACCCGTTGCAGTTTTGGCAAAGTCTCGATATGCCTGTTTTACAGGTGATTCTCAGTGGTGGGACGGAAGCACAATGGCAGGAGAGTTATGCAGGGCTAAATCCTCGCGATGTGGCGATGAATGTGGCGTTACCAGAAGTAGACGGACGGGTTATAACCAGGGCAATTTCGTTTAAGTCGGTGCAGGTTTGGAATGAGGATTTAGAAACGGATGTAGTGGTATATCAACCGAGGCGCGATCGCGTTCATTTTGTGGCAGATTTAGCCCGAAGTTGGATTGATTTATCTCAAACTCCGGTACAAGAAAAGCGAGTGGCTTTGATTCTGGCAAATTATCCGAATAAGGATGGACGTTTGGCAAATGGGGTAGGATTGGATACACCCCAAAGTTGTGTGGAAATTCTCCAGGCTTTGGCGAATGCAGGGTATTTTGTTGAGGATATTCCTGCGACGGGAGATGAGTTGATTGCAAGGTTAACGGCAGGGGTAACAAACGATTTAGAAGCGTGGGAGTTGCGTCCGGTTAAACAGTCGTTGTCGGGGGAAGTCTATCAAGCTTATTTCACAACACTTCCTGAAAAGGTACAACAAGAAGTGCGCGATCGCTGGCAAGATAAAAGTCAGATTGAAACGCAGTTTGAAATTCCTATCCCTGGAATCCAGTTGGGTAATATTTTTGTGGGGATTCAGCCATCTAGGGGCTACGATCGCGACCCTAGTTTAAATTATCATGCCCCGGATTTAGAACCAACGCCGGAATATTTGGCTTATTATCTTTGGTTGAGAGAGGTGTGGCAAACCCAGGCGATTGTTCATGTGGGCAAACATGGTAATTTGGAATGGCTACCAGGAAAAAGTTTGGCGCTGTCTGAGGCTTGTTATCCTGAAATTGCTTTGGGTACAATTCCCCACTTTTACCCGTTTATTGTCAACGATCCGGGGGAAGGATCGCAAGCGAAACGGCGATCGCAAGCGGTAATCTTAGATCATCTGACTCCCCCGTTAACCAGGGCTGAATTATACGGGCCATTACAACAACTCGAAGCCCTGATCGATGAGTATTACGAGGCGCAAACTTTAGACCCCACTCGGTTAAAATTAATAGGCGATCGCATTACCAATTTAGTCAGTCAAGAAAATTTAGACCGGGAGTTGGGATTTAATACCCTCAATCCCGATGAAATTGCCCAATTTCTGACGATTGCAGACGGTTATCTCTGCGAGTTGAAAGAAGCCCAAATTCGCGACGGGTTACACATTTTTGGCCAATGTCCTCAAGATCGACAACTGCGGGATTTAATTGTCGCGATCGCCCGTCAACCGCATCAGAATCGTCTCGGACTGACTCAAGCTATTGCCCAAGCTTGGGGACTGGATTTCGATCCTTTGGGGGCTGCAATGGGTGAATTTATCGACGTTACAGGCTTTCCCGCAATCTTCTCTCATTGTCGCACCCAGGGGGATGTGGTGGAAGTTTTGGAACAAGAAGTGGCAATATTTGTAGAAGGGATTTTAAGTCAAAAACCTACAGATTTCTTACCCCAGCAGCAAAACTGGCTTCATACTTTCCTTATCCCAGCTTTGCAGCAAACTAAGCAAGAAATCGCTAACTTACTCCACGGCTTGTCCGGTCATTATATTCCCAGTGGGGCATCTGGCGCACCCACCAGAGGTCGCCCGGAAGTATTGCCCACGGGTCGCAATTTCTACTCGGTAGATTTACGAGCAATTCCCACAGAAACGGCGTGGGATGTAGGTAGGAAAGCCGCCGAAGTAGTAATTGAGAGATACACCCAAGAAAACGGTGAATATCCCCAATCTCTAGCAATTTCAGTTTGGGGAACATCCACCATGCGAACCGGAGGAGATGATGTCGCCGAAGTCCTCGCATTGCTGGGTGTGCGTCCCGTTTGGGATGGTTTATCGCGTCGGGTGGTAGACTTTGAAATCCTGCCGTTGTCGGTGTTAGAGCGTCCTCGCGTCGATGTGACTCTCCGCATTTCCGGCTTTTTTAGAGACAGTTTCCCCAACTTAATAGACTTACTGTACAACGCGATCGCGTCCGTGGCAAGCCTCAACGAACCCCCAGACCAAAACCCCCTCGCGGCTCAGGTGCGCCGAGAACAGGCGAGTTGGCAAGAAAAGGGTTTGGATGAGGTGCAAGCCCACGAACGCGCCTTACATCGCATTTTCGGGTCGAAACCGGGGGCTTATGGGGCGGGGTTGCAGGGGTTAATCGAAGCGCAAAATTGGCAAGACGACGCAGATTTAGCCAGAGCTTACATCAACTGGAGTAGTTACGCTTACACCGGGAAAGCTACAGCTAAATCTGCCCCGGAAGCCTTCCAAAATCGCCTACAAAACCTCCAAATCGTGCTGCACAACCAAGATAACCGGGAACACGATTTGCTCGATTCTGACGATTATTACCAGTTTCAGGGGGGATTGATTGCCGCAACCAGGGCTGTTACGGGCAAAAATCCCACGGCTTATTTTGGCGATAACTCTCTGCCATCTCAGCCGAAAATTCGCCGTTTAACTGAAGAAATCGCCCGCGTGTATCGTTCTCGCGTGGTTAACCCGAAATGGCTGGCTGGGGTGATGCGTCACGGCTACAAAGGGGCGTTTGAGATGGCTGCAACCCTGGATTATTTGTTCGCTTATGATGCGACGGCACGTTGTGTGGCAGATTATATGTACGAGGGGGTAGCCCAGGCGTATTTGCTGGATGAGGAGGTGCAGCAGTTTATCCGCGAGAAGAATCCTTGGGCTTTGCGGGATATGGCTGAACGTCTCCTGGAAGCCCACCAACGGCAACTTTGGCCATCTGCACCTCCTGCGATGCTAGAAGCCTTGCGAAACCTAGTGAATGACGCTGAGGGGACAATTGAAGCGAAAAGCGACTTGGGTCATCAGTAGTAGTGCAGAATCACAAGTTATTGGTTTTAGGCAGTGGGCATTGGGGAGTAGGCATTGGGGAAAATATTACAGGGTTGGTATCGTCAGCCTTTTCAAATGTGTAGTTTTTCCCAAAGAATAGCCTGTTATGCCCCTTTTTTTGGAGTCATTGGCACTCAAATCGTTACAACTTGGTCACTATGGCGTACCTGTGACACAGTTTTTTCTTCCCCCTCTCAAGCCCGTAAAACTCAAGCGAAGTCGAGTACCGATTGACAGGGCTGACGGGTTACTGAATAGAGGGGAAGGGTATATCGAAAACGGATTTGGTGGCAGGGACGAATGTAACGGGATAGTAACACAATCTTGGTTTTGAATAATTAACTTTTTGTAAAGAAATAGGACTCATAACATTAAAGTTTTGTTAACCCAGATCAACAGGCAGTAAAAGTCGCTTTAAGTTGTAATTAAGCCCCTTTGTGGGAAACAACAACGGCTGTGATAGGGATTGTCTGGTTGGTGAATGGGCAGTTTTGTAAAATTTCGTAACCCTAAATGGAGCTTAGGCTTTGGACTTATAGAAGTGTTACATTTCACGAACCTCTACAACAAATCCCTTGAGAAATAACCAAGACCGATTACAATAAAAACAGAAGAAAAAAGTCATTCCTGCCTTTGATTTATCACATTTAGGCTTATGCCAATCGCGGCTAATCAAGGAAGGCTTTAAATCTTGAAATCATGCGAGGAAACACCTATCCTATCTACAACCTAGAGCTTGGCATCAAACTTAAAATTCCGTAAGTTTTGCTGTAAAAATGAGAGCTTAACTATCACAAACTTTTGCTCCAAAAAGGTGTTGTAAAAACAATACAATTTCCCGATGGCTGCGCTCAATTATTATGGTAAAACCCAACCTCTCTAGAAGTAAGTCTTTGTCTGTGTTTCGCGATCGCCCTCTTTTTTGTAAAGATTCCTAACCGCGATCGCCCTCGCTCGATCGAACCTTAAAAAATGGAGTAGTCCGTATGAAGCTTTTAATCCAGGGCAATAATATCGTCGTTACCGATGCGATCCAAAATTACGTCCACGAAAAGCTAGAAAAGGCGGTTAAACACTTTCAAAATATCACCACGAAAGTAGACGTTCATTTGTCTGTGTCGAAAAACCCCCGGATCGAAAATAGTCATAAAGCCGAAGTCACTGTCTACGCTAATGGTACAGTGATTCGGGCGCAAGTCAGCACCGCAGATTTATATGCAAGTATTGACTTAGTTGCTGATAAAATTGCGCGTCAACTCCGCAAATATAAAGAGCGCAATTTAGCCAAGAAAACCCACAGTCACGAAAAAACCGTTGATAGCTTAGAAGATCGTCCTGTCGTCGAAAATTTACTCGGCGATCGCGAAGTGCAACTTCCCGACGAAGTGGTACGGATGAAATACTTTGCGATGCCTGCAATGAGTATAGACGAAGCCCGTCACCAACTGCAATTAGTCGATCACGATTTCTATGTATTCCGCAACCAAGATACCCAAGAAATCAACGTGATTTATCAACGCAATCATGGCGGTTATGGCGTAATTTTACCTCGAAATGGTAACGGCCACACGAATGGCAATGGTACAGCTTCTCAAGCTGAGTATAGCAGCACTCAGGCGTGAAAAAATGGGGGGAGATTGAATATTAACTCCCCCCATTTTGAGTTTAGGAAACGCGATCAGGCAAAGCCTGCCACTACGCGATCGCAACCGTAGCGATCGCGTATATTACTATTAAAATATTGACCTACCGAAGGGGCAGTTTTCATCTCCTGATAAACTGTTTCAGGGACATCGTGATAAAGATACACTCCCCCGCGATCGAATTTAACTTTCAGGATTTTTTTTTCCGAGTCGTAATCAAACTCCTGAATCGCAACGCTGCTAGATTTGAGCAACGGGAAGGCAATCACATCGCGAATACTGGGAGAATCCGTCAATAACATCACCAAACGGTCAATTCCGATGCCTAAACCGCCTGTAGGAGGCATTCCGTACTCTAAGGCAGCCAGGAAGTCCTCATCAACTCCGTGGGCTTCTAAATCCCCGGCGGCTTTCTTTTGAGATTGTAACTCCAAACGCTGTCGTTGCTCCACCGGATCGGTTAATTCCGAGAAACTATTAGCTAACTCTCGTCCGGTGATGAATAATTCAAAACGTTCAACTAATCCCGGTTTGCTACGATGAGGCTTACTGAGAGGGGAAATTTCCACGGGATAATCAACAACAAAAGTCGGCTGCATTAAAGTTTCTTCGACTTTTTGTTCAAAGGCTTCATTGAGTAATTGCCCGATGGTAGTGCAAGCTTCAGGAATCTCAATTCCCGCTTTTTTAGCCGCCGTTTTTGCCTCATCAAAGTCGGTAAAGGTACTAAAATCCAACCCGGTTTCCTGCTGCACTAATTCGTGCATCGTTGCTCTTTTCCAGGGGGGAGTGAGGTCAATTTCTTGGTCTTGATAAGTTAACTTTAAACTGCCTAAAACCGCTTTTGCTGCGGTAGTAATCAAGTTTTCCGTTAACGCCATCATATCGTTATAATCGGCATAAGCTTGATAAATTTCAATGGAAGTAAACTCCGGATTGTGTCGAGTCGAAACCCCCTCATTACGGAAAATACGCCCTAATTCAAAAACCTTCTCAAACCCTCCCACAATCAGCCGCTTGAGATGTAATTCCGTCGCAATTCGCAGATACAAATCCATCTGCAAAGTATTGTGATAAGTCACAAAAGGACGGGCTTCTGCACCTCCCGCTTCTCCTTGTAACACCGGAGTTTCTATTTCAATAAAACCTGCTTCGTCCAAATAACGACGAATCGCTGCGGTAATTTTTGCCCGACGACGGAAAGTTTCTCTCACATCGGGATTCACAATCAAATCCACATAACGCTGACGATAACGCTTCTCCGTATCCGTCAAACCATGCCATTTATCCGGTAACGGGAGTAAAGATTTGGTCAGCATTTCGTAGGTACTGACATAAATCGAAAGTTCCCCTTTTTCCGTGCGTTTAATCGTCCCTTTTACCCCAATAATATCCCCCGTATCGCTGAGTTTTTTAAGGACATTAAATGGGCTTTCAATCTCGGTCATACTCGCATTCAGCCGCTTTTTTTCGAGATAAAGTTGAATTGTTCCCGTTTCATCTTGTAAACTGAAAAAAGCCAGTTTTCCCATAACGCGACGAGCCATAATTCGTCCCGCAACAGAAACCTCATCGGCTACTTCTTCCCCATTCCCTAAATCGGCATATTTGGCTTGTAATTCTTCAGCGCAATGAGTTGATTGCCATTGATAAGCATAAGGATTTAAACCCGCTTCTTTAAGTTGTGCAACTTTCTCTAAGCGGGTCGCGCGAATATCGTCTAAACTAGATGTACCTTGCTGTTGTTTTGGGGATTGATTTGCAGCCATAATTGTTAATAATAGAATACCCAAAGTGCCGTTGTATTTTAACGCACTAATCCTATTATTTTAACAAATTTCAGCTACTTCTAGAGAACCGCCATAACAGTATTTTTGAGTGAGTCGAGGTTTCAACTCAACCCTCCAAACCGTAAGGAATGCGAATCACAAACTCCGTTCCTTCACCGGGAGTCGAAGTGCATTCTAACTGACCGTGGTGCTTCTCGACAATAATCGAATAACTAATCGACAAACCCAACCCCGTTCCCTTACCAATCGGCTTGGTGGTAAAGAAAGGGTCAAACAGTTTTTCTCGTACCGTTTCACTCATCCCTATGCCATTATCCGCGATCGCGATCGCAATTCCTTCGGTATTTGCCGTTGTCGTAATTGTAATCTGCGGTTGATACTCAGTATCGCGCTTTTCTTGACAAGCATCTTCTAGCGCATCAATAGCATTACTGAGAGCATTCATAAACACTTGATTAAGTTGTCCCGCATAACACTCAATTGCGGACGTAAAACCGTAGTTCTTAACAACATTAATTTCAGCACATTGGGGCGTTCCTTTCAAGCGACTCTGTAATATTAACAGGGTGCTATCAATACCTGAGTGGATATCTACAGCTTTTTTGTGGGCTTCATCGAGACGAGAAAAAGTCCGCATCGAATGCACAATCTCTCGCACGCGATCGGCTCCCATTTTCATCGAATCGAGAACTTTTGGCAAGTCTTCAACTAAGAAGTCTAATTCAACTTCTTCCAGGGCTTCGACAATTTCTGTTTCAGGATTTGGGTAATATTTCTGATAAAGATCGAGTAAGTAAATTAAATCTCCTGCATAAGAATCAGCGTGCTGAATATTACCGTAAATAAACGAAATAGGGTTATTAATTTCGTGGGCAATTCCTGCTACCATTTTGCCCAAAGCTGACATTTTTTCATTTTGAACTAAGCGCAACTGAGCTTCTTTGAGTTCTTGGACTGTTTTCTGAAATTGTTGAGTTTTAATGTCGATTTCGGCTTGAGCTTCTTCTAAAGCTTTTTGAGTTACTGCTTGAATTTGAGCTTGAGCTTGGAGTAACTCTGGCATTCCTAAAATTCGATAATTATTGGCAGCAACTTCAACTAGAATTGGCTCAAAAGCCGTTGTTATAGAACGTTGTAAAGCTATTTCTACCGCTCGATTGATAGATACATCAACCGGAATAATCAAAAGATCGTGAAAAATTTGTTCGTATAAAATATGTAGAGAGCGATAAGAATATTGCTTAATTTCTTCTGGGGAAGGAATAATCCTAGCAAATCTCTGACGCGAAAAAATACCGATGATACGACCGCGATCGCGAATTAAAATTCCCGGTAACTCAGGATGTTGAGTAAATAAATCAATGGCTTCTTGAACTAAATTATTAATATCTAAAACAGCATCATATAACAATAAATCTCCTAAAACAGATCGCGCTGACAAAGTAGGTCGCTCGAATGAGGATTGTGGCTTTTTTGTGGCCAAATATCCGATCGCCCTATCTCCCATATAACGAGAGTCTGCGATCGCACTCTCGCTATCTCGATTTTTAACCAAAGTTAAATTGTGTTTAGGAATGGAGTAATTAAGATCGAACATAGAACGGTCAGTCATAAAAGACTGAATTATAACCATACCTAAACTTTACGAGTTTCTGGCCGTTTTGTTTGTGACTCGAACGGTGTAACATTTGTGACATAGATTCATCGTCCTTACTGTCTCAAATCACAAACTTTACTCAATCTTCATAAACAGAGAAATAATCGCAACAGTCTTCAAATCCCCTGCTACAGTTAGCAATAGGGTACTAAATGAGATCATGTCTAGAGCGAAAACATTTAACCAGCATGAAGTTTTGACAAAGGCCATGGAAACCTTTTGGCTACATGGTTATGAAAAATCATCCATGCGCCTTTTAGTACAAAATATGGGGATCAATCGCGCCAGTTTGTATGATACTTTCGGAGATAAAAAGGCTCTGTTTCTCGCCGCGATCGCTCACTATAACCAAACCATCATCGAACAAGCCATTCGCTGTCTCGAACAACCCCAAGCGTCCAAACAAGCCATTGTCAGCTTTTTTGAGGAACAAATTAACCAAGCGATCGCGGACGATTATCGACGGGGATGCTTTACCGTTAACTCTGTCATCGAACTCTCTAACGCCGATGCTGATACGATCGCTTCTGTTAATGAAAACCTACAAAGAATCCGCAAAGCATTCTACCACGCCCTTGAGAATGCCCAAAACAATCGCGAGATTAGCGATCGCCTTAACCTCGATATTTTAGCTCACTACCTCACTTGTAGTTTGCAAGGCTTGTGCGTCACTTTTCGCGTCAATCCAGACCCAGAATTACTACAAAATACCGTCCACACCATTCTCTCAGTTTTAGAGGGCTAATCCGTCCCCACAACGGCGGCTTGAGAACACAAATCCGATATCCAGTTTCAACAAAAATGAGGGCAAGATCGCCTCACCCTCATTTCTCAAATCAACCAGGAATTACCACTTCTTATACGGCAAGAACTTACCACACATTACAATTTTGACGCGATCGCCCTTGGGATCGGGTTCTTTCTCCACCTCAATCGAAAAATCAATCGCACTCATAATCCCATCCCCAAACTTCTCATGCACCACATCCTTGATCGGCATCCCATACACCTGCATGATTTCGTAAAAACGATAAATCAGGGGGTCAGTCGGTATTTGGGGGTCGAGAGAACCCTTCAAAGGCGGTACAGTCAAGATTTCCGCCATTTCCTCCGGTAAACCCAACGCCGACACCAACTTGCTGGCTTCCTCCATATCGGCGCTCGCTTGCCGATAAATCACCGCCGCAATCCAAGTTTCATCGCGACCTACCGCACCTTCCAAATCCGCATAAGTCACACCTTTGGCTTTCTTCGCGGCCAACAACTTTTCGGTAACTTCTGATATTGCCATAATCTAAAAACTCCTCAACTTTGATTCAAACTTATTCTACTGGCGCGACACACTTTAAACGGTGGGTTACGGCGAATTGCGTTGGTTGCAGTCACAGTATGAGTTGTAGCCGCCTAACCCACCCTACGTTAAAGCTTATCTAGGAAGCCACTTTCATCCGGGCTTGCTCCACGGCTCGCGTTTCGCGGTAGAGATGTTGCTCCATCTCCAACTTCAAATCGTGATAAGCCGGGTGATTCTCCACATCCTCCCGTTGACGAGGCCGGGGAAACGGTACATCCAACACCTCATCAACACGAGCCGCAGGGCCGCGAGTCATCATTACAATCTTGTCGGATAGTAACAACGCCTCATCAATACTGTGGGTAATCATAATCACCGTTTTGCGGTGTTGCTCCCATATCCGCTCAATTTCTTCTTGTAAAAAACCCCGCGTCAAAGCGTCCAACGCCCCAAACGGCTCATCCATCAACAGGATTTGCGGGTTAATCGCCAAGGCGCGGGCAATTCCCACCCGTTGACGCATCCCCCCCGATAATTCGTGAGGATGCTTTCTCTCAGCCCCCGTCAGCCCCACCAACTGGATATGCTCTTTGATAATGCGGTTTTGCTGGGTTGCAGACATTTTAGGATATACCGTCGCGATCGCAAAACGAATATTCTCCTCCACCGTCATCCAAGGCATCAGAGCATAACTTTGAAATACCATACCGCGATCGGGCCCCGGTTGCGTAATCGGCATTCCATTCATCAACACCGAGCCACTGGTCGCATGACTCAGCCCCGCAATAATATTCAGTAGCGTAGACTTACCGCAACCCGACGGGCCGATAATCGTCACAAAAGTATTATGCTCGATATCCAAACTAATATCATCCAGGGCCACAAAATCCGCACTGGTTTTACCCAATACCTTGTTCACCCAACCCCGTCGTCCCGCAAACACCTTAGAAACGTTCTGCAAGGATAACTGAACGCCTGCGGGGGTTTCTGGCTGGGCAGTCACTTCCACTTTATCTAGACGGCTCATGCTTTCCTCCCGAATGAGACAAACGCTTGCAGCAAACCAAACAACTGATCGAGAATAATCCCCACCAAACCAATCACAATAATCGCCGTGATAATACTGGTAATGCTGAGATTGTTCCACTCGTTCCAAACAAAATAACCCAATCCCGTACCCCCCACCAGAATTTCTGCTGCCACAATCACCAGCCAAGAAATCCCGATACTAATCCGCAATCCCGACACAATACTAGGAGCAGCCGCCGGTAAAATTACTTTGCGAATTGTGCGCCAGCGAGAAGCCCCCAAAGTGCGAGCCACATCCAAATAATCGCTCGAAACGTTATTCACCCCAAACTTCGTATTAATTAAAGTCGGCCAAATACTGGTAATCGCAATCACAAAAATCGCCGTCAGTTCGGAATCTTGTAAAATGCCCAACCCCAAAGGCAACCAAGCCAGGGGAGAAACCGGTTTGAGCAGTTGGATATAAGGGTCAATCGCCTTTGAGAGAACTTCCGATAAGCCCACGACAATACCCAACGGCACAGCAATCAGCGTCCCAATCGTAAAACCAATGGCCACCCGTCGCAAACTGACCAACAAGTGCCAGCCAATCCCCTTATCATTCGGGCCGTAATCGTAGAAGGGGTCAGAAATCCAGCCCCAAAACTCGACTAAGGTTTTACTCGCGGGGGGCATCAGTTTCGAGAAAATGCCCATTTGTGCGCCAATTTCCCACAAACCGAGGAAAACGACGAGGGAGACGACAAACAAAATCGCCGCTTGCAGATTTGTTCCTAGGGTAAACCCCTGAGATTTTCGGGAGGAATTTAGAGTTGGATTGGGATTTGTCATGGATTACGGGTCACAGTTCAACAACTTATACGCCATTTTTATCGATTTGTTCTTTGACATAGGCTGTGGGGTCTTCCGGGTCAAAGGTATCGAATTGTAGCTTCTCGGTGCGGAATTCTTCGTCCGGGGGCGTTTGACCGACTTCTTCAGCTAATTCTCGTGCCAAATCTGTTAAAAAGACTTCTTCGCCAATCTCGTCATAGTTCGCATCTTCTTCGGGTAGGAAGTCCCAGCGCACCAACTGAGAGGAAATCCAGTTCGCGAAGCTTTGCCAAGGATAGGGGTCAAAATCAATGCGATCGGGTATGCTTTGGGTATTGCCCAAACCGTCTTCAAACTCCCCGGTGAGGACTGCCGCTACCACTTCTTCGGGTTGATTGAGGAATTGGCGATCGGAAATGGCCGCCGCAATTTCGGGGCGATTGGCGAGGTCGCTGGCATAGCCTGCCCCGTCGATAATGGCTTTGTTAAGGGCGCGGAAGGTATTGGGGTTGTCTTCAATCCAAGTGTCGCTGGCGGCAAAAGCACAGCAAGGATGACCCGGCCACAAATCTTTGGTGAGGAGGTGAATAAAGCCAGCTTCTTCAAACACAGCCCGTTGATTGAAGGGGTCGGGCATTAACATCGCGTCAATATCGCCAACTGCCAGTTTCGCGACGCTATCCGGGGGTGGGACGGCTTCAATTTTTACGTCTTGGTCGGGGTCAATGCCCCCAGTGGCGAGATAATAGCGCAACAAGAGGTTGTGCATGGAGTAGGGGAAGGGAACACCGATGGTAAAGCCTTTGAAGTCTTCGGGGCCTTTTACTTTGTCTTTGTGTTTGTTGGCGACGGTAATGGCTTGACCGTTAATGTTTTCGATGCTGGCGAGTTTTACACCAAAAGAAGTCGAACCCAAGCCCAAGGTCATGGCGATGGGCATGGGCGCTAACATATGATAAGCATCTAATTCCCCGGCGATCGCGGAATCCCGAACTGCTGCCCAACTCGGCATTTTCACCACTTTGACATTCATCCCATACTTTTCATAAAAGCCCAAGGGTTCGGACATAATAATCGGTGTGGCGCAGGTAATGGGAATGAAGCCAATTTGTAAGTCAGTTTTTTCTAGATCGGCAGTATCTACCGATTCATCGGGTTCTCCGGCTACATTGGCAGTATCTTCGCCAGTGTTACAACTGGCTAATGTCACTAATGCCGCACCAATGGCCATGTTGCGTAAAAATTGGCGACGGGTGGTTTGGCTGCTGCGAATGGCATCATTGAAAAATAAACCAGATTTCGGGCCAAAAGCGGCGGCAAAAGCTTGGTCAAGACCCCCGGCAACTTGAGCTAAATCTCGTACCAGGCGATCGCGTTTCGGGTTACCCCGACTCATCATTTTGAGGAATAATTCTTTGCGTAAATCGGCTTGGTTAATGCGATCGGCAAACTGAAAAGCTTGTGGCTTATAAACCCCCATTTTAATCAAATCATCAATCATTTCTAGGGGGTCTTGGGGCATTCCTTCAGTTAGGAATTGACTATGATCGTTCGTCAAATGATGGCCGCCACAGACCACACAATTCCCATCTAATCTAAGTAATTTACTGCGCTGGAAAGACAGATTTTGCCGCTTTGAGGCTGAGGTGCCGATCGAAGTCAATCCCATAACCGTTTTATCTATAAGGTATGCACTTTTCTTTTAAGTTGCGCTCATTAAAACGGTTTTTCTCTCTCCAGTTTGTAACTGTGGATACAGTTTTTCTTACAACTTCTTAGCGGATTAAAATCCGGGGCTAATGAGGCAAAGTCCCTCTTCGAGGACTAAGTTGATAAGTAGGGTTTGGTAATCGGATTTGGTATTACCCCCAAAACCGGAATATCAATATCAGCATTAGCGGCGGATTTTTTGGGAATAAAAAGATGCGGCTTCTTTCCCGGTGGCGCATTCTTGAGCAAATTTGATTAAATGATGCCCCACTAAACCGACATGAATCAGGGCTTCAATATTGCCGGATTTGAGGGCGGGTTTGGCGAATTTCCAGAAGGTTTGACGGTAATTTCCGAATGCTCCCACTCGCAGTAAGATGTTACTCAACATGGTTAAGCCTTTGATTACGTTCGCTTTCGAGACTCTAGCTGGACTGTTGGGGACTTTGATGCGATTGGGATAGGTATGTTCGCATTGGTACTGATACCGTTCGTACAAGAATTCGGGTTCGTAAGCGGTAGTAATGCAACGCTGCCACAGGTTGACGACTTCCTCGTAGGGTAACAGGAATTCTACATTAGATTCGCGTCCGGGTTCAAAGTTCAAGCGTCCTGCGGCTTCTAATCTGCGCCAGAGGGGGGTTTTGGGGAGGGCGTAGAGTAGGTTAATCGTCAGCATGGGAATCTGCGATAACCGGATAAATTCGAGGAGGCGATCGCCCGTTTCTAAGGTATCGGTATCTAAACCCATGATAATCCCGGAAACTACTTCCATGCCATAACTGTTGAGTCGTTGAATCGCTTCTAGAATCGGCATACTGAGGTTATGGGTTTTAGAAATCGATTTGAGTGCGTCGGTGTCTGGGGTTTCTATGCCACAGAAAACGGTGCAAAAGTAAGCTTCTCGCATCATTTCCAGAATATTCGGGCTTTGGGCTAAGTTTAAGGTCGCTTCGCAGGCAAATTGCACCGGATAACCATTGGCTTTTTGCCATTCAATCAAAGCTGGTAATAATTCTGCGACGGCGCGACGATTGCCGACAAAGTTATCATCGACAAAGTAAATTGCCCCCGGATTGCCTACTTCCAGCATTGCGTCAAGTTCTGCGAGGACTTGAGAAGCGGTTTTTAAGCGGGGATTGCGTCCGTATAATTCGGGAATGTCGCAAAATTCGCAAGCATAGGGACAACCACTGGAAAATTGGACGTTTGCTAGGAAATACTTATCAAGATCGATGAGATGGTACGCCGGAATGGGAAACTCACTCAGGGGTAAACGTTCTTGGGTTGCAAAGCGAATTTGTTGCGCGGGTCGTTCTACGGTATTGTCGAGGTGTTCGATCAGGGCATCGGTTGCGTCTCCGAGTTCCCCCAGGTGAACTAAGTCAAAGTCGGGGTAATATTCGGGACAACCGGAGACTGATGGACCGCCAACGAGGGTAATTTTGCCAACGGCGTGAGCGCGATCGTTAATTTTGTTAATCTGTTCTCGTTGGATGTGCATCCCACTGGTAATCACCACATCAGCCCAGAGGTAATCTTGTTGGCTACAAGGACGCAAGTTTTCATCAACGAAGCGGATTTCCCAAGTTTCGGGGAGATAAGCTGCGACGACTAAGATGCCTTGAGGCGGCATAAAACCCCGCACACGCCCGGTTAAGGGGTAGGCATGATGTAGAGTGCCAAAAGACCGTTCGTAACAGGGGAAAACGCACAAAATTCGCCGTTGGTGGCGAGGACGGTAATGGGTGCGACGGCAGGATAAGGTTTGAGTGTCAGGAATGGGGAGGGCTAGGTCAGTCATCAGCGATTAAGGGGCAGTAGTTTTGGGCAGTGGGCAATCGGCAGTCGGCAGTCGGGGGGAGTGGGGATGATTTCTTAAATAGAATGCCAAAATCGCTTTTTAATGTTACTTAATTCTTGGGGTTTTAGCGTCTTTCTAGAAGGGGTTGTCTGGGGTTTCTGGCGTTTGACGCATTCCGACGGCGATGAGATGCTGGCGGACATGGGATTCAAATTGGTAGAGATAGGCTGCGACAACAAGCCAGACGGCGCGGAGGAGGAGGGGGATGGTAAGATCGGAGGGTTGGGCGATCGCGTCGAGGGGATTGAGGATGGCTTGAGACTGGGCGAAAATTAAGATTAACACTACATTGCCCATTACTGTCGCCAAAGCCATCACCAGCCAGCCGTACAAGCCTTCCCACCAACTCATCAATGTGGGAAACCAACCTGCGACAGGTTCGAGTCCTTGAGAGCGAATGATGGGCAAGCGTCGGTCAAAGTATAACTGAAGAATGTGGTGTAATATCGCAATCAGGGCAATGGGGGCTAAATACAGAGCCAAACCGCCAATAATGCCCAATTGTGGCGCAATTTTACTCAAAAAGCGAATTAACCAGAACAAATACTTGCCACTAACCGCAATCCCACTCATTAACAAGACTAAAACCAAGGCACTCAAACCCGCATTGAGATTGGGAATCCAAGACGATAAGCTTCTCATGTCAAATTTTGCCCTAATACTGCAAATCGAGATGTGCTTATTTTAGCCAGTTTCTCATTGGTTATCTTGAGATTGTCTAATGATATAGCACTGCTGCATCAAGAGTTCCGAAAGTTAGAGCGACTCACGACAAACTACAGACTGTGGCACAATCAAAAAGAACAGAGTCACCCCTCCTCGGCTGCTCGTTATGTTTAAGTTTAAATCTCGTAAAAAGAAAAAAGGCAAATCTCGTACCGAAGAACCCACCCTCACTCGTAAAGAACTCGCACAACTCAAACGACAGCGTAGTGCAGCCCGGAAAAAGTTTATCCAAACAGTTAGCATTTGTTTCGCTTGTATTGTACTGCTGGGCGTACCTTTATCTTTAATTGTTAATGTCAAAATGGCTATGGCGGTTGCTTTGGGCTTACCCGTCATGTTTTTTAGTTATCAATATCCTCGACTTTCCCTTTGGTTCTTTTTAATTTATATGCCTTTTAGCGGCACGGTTGTCTACTGGGTTGTGGGAGGAAATGCGATTTTTCAACTGGCAAAAGATGCTTTTTATCTGCCCGCCGCTTTAGCTTTAGCCGTAGAATGTTATCGTAATAAAAAGAATTTCCTTTATCCTAAAGATTTGAAGATGACTTTAGGATTATTGTTATTTTGCGCGTTGATGACTTTATTGATTGTCAACGGTTCGATGCAGTTTCTTTGGGATTCTTGTTCCGCGATCGCAGACCCCAGTGTAGGCAAAAACTGTAAAGAAAAGTTCCCTTTACTTCAAGGTCTTTTGGGTCTCAAAGTTTTAGCGGGCTATGTGCCATTAATGTTTAGCGCTTATTTATTAATAGATACTAAGAAAAAGCTGCTATGGGTAACGCGAACTCATGTCATTTTAGCGATAACTTGCTGCGTGCTGAATATTATTCAATATCAACTGTTACGCTCTGGCATTTGTCCGAGTACCGAAGCTTTGGGGGTGACAGGGGATGATTTATTTAAGGCCAGTTTGGATGCCAAATGTTTGGTAGGAGGAGCGCTCACTTACACCCCTTCTCAAGGTCAAATTCGCCTCCCCGGAACGTTTGTTTCCCCCTGGCATTGGGCTTGGTTTCTGAATTCTAATAGTGCCTTAACTTTTGCAACGGCTTTCAGCGATCCGTCATTTTTATGGCGTATAGGGGGAATGTTAGGGATGGGAGTTGTGTTTATTAGTGCGGTAATTTCCGGTCAACGTATTGCTACCATTCTTGTCCCCGCAATTATCGTTACTTTGCTTATTTTAACCGGACAAGTTGCTAATTTAAAACGCTTTCTCCCCATCGCCGTAATTTTATCGTTATTACTTACCGTAGCGGCGGCGAATAACCCAGAATTGATTCAAGAACGGCTTAATAGTACGGTAGAACGGATTTCCCATGCACCGCCTCATAAGTTTATTCAAGAGCAGTTTCAGTGGTCAATTGACGAGCAAAGAGGCCCTTTAGGAAGGGGTTTAGGAACGGGGACAAATTCAACTCGTATGTTTGGTCATGCGGTGTTAATTGAAACGTTCCATCCTAAACTTTTGTATGAAATGGGCTGGGCAGGTTTGTTGGCTTTTATTATTTTTACCAGTCATATTGCTTATCTCACTTTTAAGCATTATCGTAAAGTCAAAGATAAAAGTTTGCGAAGTTTTGGTTCGAGTTTTTGGGTCTTTATTTTCATTTTGAGTTTTTTCCCTTATTGGTATCCTCTTGATACCGATCCAGTGTGTGTTTATTATTGGTTTTTTGCTGGGGTCATTTTCCGTTTGCCTGAAATTGATAAAGAAGAACAGAAAAAACTGAAAGCCGCCCGCGAAAGTGAATTACAATTACCGCCAAAAAGAAGAAAAAAAGCGAAACAACGAGTTGCTTAAACTAGAAAACGTCAAGGAGCAATGAATTTTGAAGTGTCCCTCTATTTCTGTTATTATTCCGACTTACGAACGGGAGATACCGTTGTGCGATACGATCGCGGATATCCTCAAGCAAGATTATCCCGATTTTGAGGTGTTGGTGGTAGACCAAACTCAAAAGCACGAAGCGAAAACGCAAGAATATCTGGAAAATAAGGCAAAATCTGGCGAAATTCAGTGGTTTCGGGTGGATTGGGCGAGTTTACCGGGGGCGCGGAATTATGCCGTAAGGCGATCGCGAGGTGATATCCTGTTATTTATCGATGATGATGTCAGGATTCCTGAAGGCTATCTCTCCGCTCACGCTCGCAACTACGAACGTCCAGAGGTGGGAATTGTGGCCGGACGGGTGTTTGACCGTATGAAGATGGCTGACGCTCAAAAAGGCTATCCCCAGTTACCGGATGTGTTGCAAAGTACGAAAGCTGCCGGACAACCCTACGAAATTACCGAGTTACCTCCCCAAGCAATGGATCCCGGTATCGCTTGGTATTATATCGATTTAGTCCATACGGTAAAGCCCCAGCAGGTGATTTCAGCCAGGGGGTGTAATATGTCCTTTCGTCGCGATATCTTCTTCCAGCACGGTTTATGGTTCGATGAGCGCTTTCGGGGAAGTGCGGTACGGGAGGAGTCGGATTTTTGTTTGCGATCGCGCTCTACGGGTTACATTATTTGGTACGACCCCCAAGCCCATCTGGTTCACTTGGGAGAGATGACGGGGGGCTGTCACGATATTGCCACGCGATCGCTACAATATCAAATCACGTTTTATCACAATCACTTCCTGATGGCGCTGAAAAACCTCACCTGGAGTCAACAGTTGCGCTTGTTTACCCGGTTATTTGATTGTCATGTTTTAGGCAATCCCCCTTGTTATAAAAGCGGTTCTCCTTTCAAAATTCTGATGCGGGGTATTTTTTACAGTCTCGGTTTTTTGAATGCGGTGGGAACTCGCGTACAAGCTTTGTGGGACGATGGCCAAGTGTACAGCTATCGAGATATGTCAAAAAGCAAGTCATGATTTTAGCTTAGGAAAAAAGGGACAAAGTTAACACCTTGTCCCACTCTGCTCAATGGCTCAAGCTTAATCAATTGAGGCGGTTTCAGGACATTTCTCCCCTGTTACACTTTCAAAAATAAGCCCAAATCTCCTTTGTTGCGATCGCTGACTCCAGAAGCCATAAAGTTTAATTACCAATCCATTCTTTTACGAACTTTGAGATCGCCCGAAAATGGTTGAAAACCTACAGCAGGATAAGCATCATCCGTAGGACTAAAGATTCTGGAGAAGGCTTCTAGTAAATATTGACCGACGCGATCGAGCATTATCGAAATATTCATAGCACTCACCTTTAATGTCAGTTGAAAAGGTCAACAAATTAATTTTGTTATCCTCACTTTTGTTTATACTAAATCCCTCGATCGCTCACTCATTTTTGCAATATTTGTTTGGATATATTCGCAAGAGTTTAAATTTAAAAAGTATTTACTTCGCATTTGGTTTATTTTTGTATTGATTGTAACAGAAATATTTTCCTCTCCCCGATTGCCCAAAATCTTCCCCCTCTTCCGACTGCCCCTTAATCGCTGATAACTGAAAGAGGGGGTCAGACCTATCTATGCGCTTGTTCGGACTTGGGATAGAATGAGGCATCCGGTCATCAGGTTGTATCGTTATGTCGTTGGCGACTCACACCACTGGTATTAGTTCTTTGCGATCGCAACTAGCGCAATACGAAAAGCAAAAGTTTACAGGCCGACTTGATATTCGATTGAACCAACGGCAGTGGTGTTTATACCTAAGTTTGGGTTCTTTGGTTTGGGCAACTGGAGGATTACACCCCAAGCGGCGTTGGCGCAGACAACTGGTATATTGCGGTTACAAAGAATATGCCCGTCCGATTATTTTTCGAGAAACTGACGAGTACGAATGTTGGGATTATCACGGGTTGACTTTGCTTTCCGAGCGCAAAGTGCTGACACCGCAACAGGTCATGAGTGCAATCCGGGGTACAATTGGCGAAGTTCTGTTTGATTTGATGCAGGCGATCGCGACTCAATCGGATTCTGACGGTTATACTCTGCAACCTCGAATTGGCTTGCGTCCTTCGAGTACCAGTACAGGGATATTGCGGCGTAAATGGACTCTAGAGATCGAAGAAACCTTAATTGAAGCTGAAAACGAGTGGCAGCGTTGGGTTAAAGCCGGACTCGCTTATCATTCTCCCGATTACGCGCCTTATGTGCGGGATGCCCAGCAATTGCGTTTAGCGACCTCAGCATTACTGTATCAGAAACTATCGGGCTTGGTGACGGGGCGCAGTCCATTGCGAGATTTAGCCGTCGTCGCAGCCCAGAATGTGATGTTTCTAGGTCGCTCGTTGAGTTGGTATCTGATGCACCATCTGATTGCCTTACAACCTGTTGACGATCTATCAACTTGTTATGTTATACATCAGGGCGATCGCCGATTGCTAGCGGCTCAACCCTCTCGTCGTCAGGAAGATCGACAACCCCAGCGCCTAATTTACATTGACGACTGTGTTGATTCTTGTCGGTTAATCCAAACTATCTTTAAACCTCAAGGATATCAACTTTTGGTATTGCAAGATAGCGTCCAAGCCTTAGCTGTATTAACCGAGCATCAACCGAATATGGTTTTCTTAAACTCAACTATGCCCATTGTGAATGGTTACGAGTTGTGTACGCAAATTCGCCGCATTGAAGACTTACAGAAAATGCCGGTTATTTTATTATCAGATGGCAAAGGTTTGCTCGATCGCGTGCGGGCGAATTTAGCTGGAGCAACGGATTTCTTGAATAAACCTTTTACTGCCAAAGACGCGATCGCCCTCGTCCAAAAATACCTGACTTGACAACTCTGTGCAACCTATAGGAATTGGATTTGTGCCTTTGGGTCGAGGAATTATACCACAACTTTGGCCAAAATAAAGAGACCGCGATCGCCTTCATCCCCCCTTTACGATCTCAACAAAATTTGTTTGAGATCGTTTGATGTGGGCGCAAAAACGGGCATTCTGAATATAGAAGCTATTTAATAAAATAATTTGGTAATCAAACCCATGCAATCAGATGTACTACAACTCAGCACCCAAATTTTATCCTCTCGCCGTATTTCCCGTCACGAACAACAGCGTATGACGGCGTTACTCAGACAAGGTGAATTACTCGAAACTGAAAGAATTTTAATCGATCGTATTTTCTATGGTGTACGTCACGGCTTACTCACAACCATTGACTAAAACAAATTAACGGCAAAACCCCTTTAAACATCGATCTTTGTGTAACCCCCCATAGCGGCAAAAAGCGAGTCCTTTTTGTCGCTGTTTGTTTTTATAAATTGCTGCTATATTGCCTGTGGAACGTAGCCCCAAACTGCCATGAAAATTGCCACTTGGAATGTCAACTCCATTCGCACTCGTCAGCCTATTGTTACCACCTGGTTAGAAACCAATCCCGTTGATGTACTGTGTCTGCAAGAAACCAAAACCGTCGATAAAACCTTTCCCTACGCAGCTTTTGAGGCATTAGGCTATCACTGTTATACCTGGGGGCAAAAAGCTTACAATGGCGTGGCGATACTCAGCAAAACTCCCGCAACCCAGATCGATTTGGGGTTTGCAGCCATTTTGGGGGACAGTCCAACCCAAAACTGGGACGAACAAAAACGGGTGTTGAGTGTGGTGGTGAATGATTTGCGAATTGTCAACTTGTACGTTCCCAATGGGTCTTCTGTCGGAAGCGAAAAGTACGAATATAAGTTGGGTTGGTTCGCCTTATTAAAACAATACCTTGAAACTTTGTTGCGATCGCCCCAGGAATTATGCGTCTGTGGCGATTTTAACGTAGCCCTCGAAGACCGGGATATTTATCAACCTAAGAAAGCCAATCATATCATGGCTTCTGCCGCCGAGAGAGAGGCATTACAAGCTTCTATTTTGGCTTTAGGACTCCGAGATAGTTTTCGCCTTTTTACCCAGGAAGGGGGGCATTTTAGCTGGTGGGATTATCGTCAGGGGGGTTTCCTGCGCGATCGCGGTTGGCGGATCGATCATCTTTATGTTACTCCCAGTTTGGGCGATCGCGCCCTAACCTGTACCATCGACAAAGAACCCCGCAGTTGGGAAAAACCCAGCGATCACACCCCCGTCATTCTCGAAATTAAATAAAAAACAAGCCCCTCTCCCGTAGGAAAGGGGTTTGGGGGGCTAACCTAAACTTTGCTTACTCAGCAGAAGGATAAACACCATCCGCTACAAAAACAGGCTTATTCTCGTATTCTCCTTCAATTTGTTTTTGTAAATCCAAGTCCCAAGTAAGATTGTATTCCTCTTCAAACTCAGCCTTCACATAAGGACGCAGCGTACCCGTTACCGTTACCGATTCATCATCATCTAATTCGGGGGTGAAACCTTCTGCTAAAACTAACAAATCTTCGCCACCAAAAAGTTCTTCTTCATCAAGGGTAAACGTACCAGTATCCAAAATTTCTTCAACTTCCCCTTGTACTGCGATACGCTGACCATAGTAGCGATCGGGTTTTTCAGTTACGTCGCCAGGATCGGGCGATAATGCAACAGATTCAGCGATAATTACAGGTCGCTTGTCATATTCCGCTAAAGAATCGGGTTCAAGGTCGTATTCCTCTTCAAGATCGGCAGCGACTAACTCTTGAACTTCACCCGTAACTTGTACTTTGGTTTCTTCTCCTTCGGGTAAAACAAGGCGTTCTTCTGAAGCATTGAAAACCAGGATTTCTTCACCGCCAAAAATTTGGTCTTCGTCCATCAAGAAAGCCGTATCCCCCACTAATTCGTTGACTTCCCCACGCACGCTCACGGTTTGACCGATATAATCGTTAGTGTTTTCAGAAAGTTCTTCGGTGGTGACGTTTTCTTCTTCAGCAGTTGGTGAAGATACCTCCTCCTCGGCTGTGGTACAAGCGGGTAACAGTAAAGTAGTTAGGGCAAGGGCAACTACACCCATCTTGGTACGACGAAATGTATTCTGGAGTAAGTTATTATTCATAAAAAATGTTTCCGGACTTATATTACAACAAAGTTTCTTGGGACACCCAAAAAGCTTAAAAGAAAAATGATTTTAATCAATGAAATTGTAGCGCTTTATGATGTATTTCCTAACAATTCCTCTTTAATCCTAACGATATCGCATCCCTTGTACCTCTCTCAGAAGTAGGGCAATTGTTTTTCTCAAAAATAGCTAACTCAATGAATAGGAAGAGATACATTTCCTTTTTTCTCTATCTACAGTGGGAAATTACTTTCAATCTCCCCTTGCAGATAACCGCGAAAGCTTAAACTTTCGTAAAGAAGGTTAGCTCTTTTGCCCCAATGCCTGATAAGCTATTCAGCAAGTCCGAAAATTACACAAACCCAAGCGGGGGCAAAAAACCGGGGGGGTTCGTGTAAAAAGCCCAGAACCTAGATAATTTAATAGTTTCGGCGTTTCAATATCGGGATTTTTGCCGATGAGTTAGGAGTTTTTAAGGCGTTTTTGACTTCGGTTTTTGACCCTTGTGAAAAATGGCTTCAGAATACAAGCCCTCACTCAGTTTCAGACGGCGGAGTTTCCAACATCAAAATCCCCGCAAGGGGACTGAAACCCAAAGGTGATACCGAAGTTAGAACATTCGTTAAGGAGTTTCCAACATCAAAATCCCCGCAAGGGGACTGAAACACAATTGGCCTTTTGTCATCCCCCAAGAACTTCTCAGTTTCCAACATCAAAATCCCCGCAAGGGGACTGAAACTACCCCAAAATCATTGGGGCTGTGGGGTCTTCCGAGAGTTTCCAACATCAAAATCCCCGCAAGGGGACTGAAACACGAGAGTCAAATCAAGAGATTTAGTCCCGGCACAGAGTTTCCAACATCAAAATCCCCGCAAGGGGACTGAAACAAAGGGCCGCGCTGGAAAGACTGTGTTGTAAAATGCAATGTTTCCAACATCAAAATCCCCGCAAGGGGACTGAAACTCAATATCTGTTGTCCAATCAACAGTATCGGTAGTAGGGTCGGTTTCCAACATCAAAATCCCCGCAAGGGGACTGAAACTCGAATCAAAAGCGTCGCGATCGCTACCATGATAGTTTTTCTCTACATGATGAATAATCCCTGCCCGAATACGGGCGCTGAGAGTGAGTTATCGAGTTTTCTGGTCAAGGCAATGCACTGTTACTGGTTAGGGCAACTTTCGTCAAAGATGCTTTGTTGATTTCGCCTTACAAGCTTATCCCAAACTGACATGAAATTAACTCAAACACTCAGCAGCAATTGTGTTGTTGGGTTTTGCTTTGGGAAACTAAGCCACAGCGCGACTGAGGAAATCGCCGCGACGCAATACGGCTAAATCTTCTTCGTCGAGAGGGACAGGAGTACCGCTACGAATTAACTCCGCAAAGTCTTCGTTGGGAACCATGATGCAGAGGGCATATAAGCGCCCCGTTCCGGTGTTGCGGATTTCGTGAATGCCTGTAGGGGGAACGAGTAAGCTGTCTCCGGCTTGAATGACGACGCTTTTACCGTCGCAGGTGGCAATTCCTTGACCTTTGAGGACGAAAAACATCTCGACGGCGACTTGGTGACGATTGGGGGGTGTTTTGCCGCCGGGATCGAAGATTTCGACGCAGAAGGTGAGGGATGTACCGGAGGTGTTGGGGTCGAAGACGATCGCGAGACGGTTACTGTCCCTGGGGCTAATGCGGTAGGCTTGGTAATCAGTAGGGCATTTGGCTACGGGGAGAACGCAGCGATCGCGAATCGAGGGTAAAGAAGAAGTCATGGCAAGTTGTTAGCACTAACTAGCCTTATTTTGACTTGAGTTTTGCTGATGAGGGTATTTTTGAACTTTTGTAAAGGGGTATTATTCGACTAATTGGGATTGCGATCGCAAATAGGCTTCGATAAATTCATCGAGGTTGCCGTCCATCACATCGTCAATGGCAGTAGTTTCGACGTTGGTGCGGACATCTTTCACCATTTGGTAGGGGTGAAAGACATAATTGCGGATTTGGTTTCCCCAAGCGGCTTCGACCATATCGCCGCGAATTTCTGCGATCGCCTCGGCTCGTTGTTCTTGGGCGATAATGAGTAATTTGGCTTTTAATAATGCCAGAGCTTTTTCTTTATTCTGGGATTGCGATCGCTCCTGAGTACAGCGCACAGCAATCCCCGTGGGGAGGTGAACCACCCGCACCGCCGTTTCCACTTTATTCACATTTTGACCCCCCTTGCCCCCAGAGCGAGAAGTGGTAATATCTAGGTCTTTTTCCGGGATTTCTAGCTCGATCTTGTCATAATCCAGGGCTGGCATCACCTCCACCCCCGCAAAGCTCGTCTGGCGTTTACCATTGGCATTAAACGGCGAAATCCTGACCAAGCGATGCGTCCCTTTTTCCCCCTTGAGGTAGCCGTAAGCGTAGCGACCGAGAATTTCCAAGGTTGCCGACTTAATCCCCGCTTCGTCGCCCTCAGAAAGCTCGTTAAGCTGCACTTTGTACCCCTGCTGCTCTCCCCAACGAGTGTACATTCGCAGCAACATTTCAGCCCAATCCTGAGCATCTGTCCCCCCAGCCCCCGCATTCAGGGTTAATACCGCTCCTTCGCTGTCATATTGCTCGGATAATAGTTGTTGCAACTCAAAGCTATCCAGGGCTTTCTGTAACTGCTGGAGGTTCGTCGCTGCTTCTTCGCGCAAAGACTTATCCGTATCCAGTTCGAGTAATTCCGCGATCGCCTTACTGTCTTCGAGTTGCGTTTGCCATTGCTGATACTGCTCTAATGTCGATTTGAGATCGTTGAGTTCTTGCAATGTGTCTTGAGCTTGTGAGGGGTCGTCCCAAAACTCCGGTTGAGCCGCTAACTGCTCTAAATCGTGGATTTTAGCATTTAGTGTTGGTAAGTCAAAGATACTCCTGAGTTTTACCCAGGCGATCGCTGATTACTTCAATTTCTCGTTTAATTTCTGTCAATTCCATTATTTAGTTGTTGGTTATTGGTTGTTGGTTGTTGGTTGTTGGTTGTTGGTTGTTGGTTGTTGGTTGTT
>JAWQFT010000062.1:0-29636 GCA_035968055.1 Jaaginema sp. PMC 1080.18
GACTGATGACTGACGACTGATAACTGAAAATCCCTCCCCCCGATTGCCGACTGCCGATTGCCGACTGCCCAAAACTACTGCCCAAAACTACTGCCCCTTAATCGCTAATGACCAACTAACTCTTGAAACTCCTCCTCACTCAAAATGGTAATCCCCAACTCCTGGGCTTTCCTTAACTTTGAACCCGCTTCCTCCCCTGCAATCACATAATCAGTTTTCTTACTTACAGAACTACTGACTTTCCCTCCGGCATTTTTAATCAACGCTTCGACTGTCTTACGACCAAGAATAGGGAATGAACCCGTGACCACAAAGGTTTTACCCGCAAGGGCTTGGGTAGCTTTTGTTTCCTCTGAAGTAGAATCGCCAGCAACCGCTTGAGAAAATTGTAAGCCTTGAGTCTGTAAGCGACTCATCAAAGTTTGATTAGCTTCTACCCGAAACCATTGCCAAACTGATTGAGCAATTTCCAAACCAATACCATAAACCGCTTCCAATTCCTCCACAGAAGCTTCGGCTAATTGGTCTATCGTCGGGAAAGCAGCCGTCAGTAACTCAGCATTAACTTTACCCACATAGCGAATGCCTAAACCATATAAAACTCGCGAGAAAGGCTGTTGTTTCGATTGACTAATTGCCTCTACTAATTTCCGAGCCGATTTTTCCCCCATCCGTTCCAAACTCGTCAACTGTTCCACGCTGATTTCATATAAATCGGCTACAGATTGCACTAACTTTTTCTCGACAACCTGCTCGACAATCTTTTCCCCCAAACCATTAATATCCAGTGCATCGCGAGCAGCCCAATGTACCAAACTACCCCGCAGAATCGCCGGACAAGAACTATTAACACAACGAGTCACCGCTTCCCCAGTAGGACGGATTAATTCTGAGTCGCATTCAGGACAACAACTCGGCATTTGATAAAGTTCTGTTCCCTCTGGTCGTAAGTCCTGTAACACCCGCACAACTTCGGGGATAATTTCCCCCGCTTTGCGAATAATCACCGTATCCCCCACGCGAATATCTAACTCAGTAATGCGGTCTTGATTGTGCAGAGTCGCTCGTTGAACCGTCGTTCCTGCGAGTAAGACAGGCTGCATAATTGCCATCGGCGTAACAGCCCCAGTCCGTCCCACATTGACTTTAATTTCTAATACCTGAGTTGGGGCTTCTTCGGCAGGATATTTGAGTGCAATAGCCCAACGTGGAAACTTTTGGGTAAAGCCTAATTGTTCCTGTAATTCGCGAGCATTAATTTTTACCACCACCCCATCAGTTAAATAGGGAAGGGTTTTACGCTGACTATCCCAAGCTTGAAAGTAATCTGCGACTGCGGCTAAAGATTCACAAAGTTGACGATTGGGATTTACCCGGAAACCCATCTCTTGCAGAACTTCTAAAGCTTGCCATTGCGTCTGGGGTGGATTGTCAGGAAGATGTAGAGTATAAGCAAAAAAATCTAGTTTTCTCTCGTCTACAATTTTAGGGTCAAGCTGTCGCAATGTTCCGGCTGCTGCATTGCGAGGATTGGCAAAAAGAGACTCTCCCTTTGTTTCTCTTTCTTGATTGATTCGTTCAAATTCATCAATGGGTAAAAAAGCCTCTCCCCGTACTTCTATAACAGCAGGAGGATTATCTAAATTTAACCGTAGGGGAATAGCGCGAATCGTGCGAATATTTTGAGTAATATCTTCCCCCGTAATCCCATCTCCCCGCGTCACCCCACGAGTTAATACTCCGTCCTCGTAAGTTAACGCCAAAGCCGAACCGTCGATTTTTAATTCGCAGACATATTCCACTTCCTCAGTAGTGCCAATTTGCCTTTGCCAACGTTCTTGCCACTTTTGAAGTTCTGCGTTATTAAAGGCGTTTTCGAGACTATAAAGAGGAATATTATGACGAATAGATGTGAATTGAGAAGCGGGTTTGTCTCCGACTCGTTGGGTAGGACTGTCGGGGGTAATTAATTCGGGATGCTGACTTTCGAGGTCTTGCAGTTGCCGATATAGTTGGTCATACACGGCATCGGGCAGGATAGGATTATCTAAGACGTAGTAAGCATAACCGGCTTTTTGGAGTTGTTCGCGCAGGTGTTGGATTTCTTTTTGGCTGTTTGCTGTCATTGTTATTGGTTTTATTTAGGGATGTAATAGTGAGGATTTAGAACCCCGGTTTCTTATCTGCTTATACAATAAAGTTAGAATTGTAAGCCAGAAACCGGGGTTCTGTGGAATTTCAAATCAGAGACAGATACGAATATTAACAGAGTAGGGACGGGAACAATGTGCGAGTTTTTATGAAAAATCACGGAAAATTTGACCAAAATCTTGGCTTCGAGCCATATAGCTAAAGGCTTTTTCCTGGAGTGAAAGTTCGTGACAAACATCTATCATTTTGTTATAAAGATGGCTCCAGGTTTCTAGATAAAATGATTTATTTTCATTGTTGGCAGAAAGTTCTTCTACTGTATCAATCGCTTGCTCAAAGGCATAATAAGCTTGTTGGGGTTGATTGATTGTTTGATAAATTTGCCCTAATGTAAATAACGTTCCTGCGTATTCATTAGGGAAATTTTCGCGAGTATAAACGGTTAAAGTAGCTTGTGTATACTGAATCGCTTGTTCTATATTCTGAGTGCGATCGCCTATTTCACGATACAAGTAAGCTGTACTTAAATTGGCTATCGTCCAAGCCCAATCAAAAGGAAATAATTCTGGAATGCGGATTTTTAAAGCAGCTTGTAAATATTGGATTGCTTTTTCTATATTTTGGGCTTTATTTCCCTTGATTCGTAATGTATAAGCATGGCCAAGATTATTAATCGTTGTTGCCCAATCTAGAGGAAATTGTTCGCGAGTTCTTACTTTTAAAGCCATCCGAAATGCAGCAATGCCTTGCTCTAGATTTTCGGATTTCTGTCCTTTAACGCGCTGACAATAAAGAATACCTAACTTATTTAAAATTTCTGCCCATTGTTCGGGAAACTTGTCATAAGTCCGAACTTTCAAAGACATTCGATAAGCAGAAATCGCCAGTTCGATATTTTCAGAACGATCTCCTTTGATGCGATCGCTGTAAGATTCTCCTAGTAAATATAGTATTTTTGCCCATTGTTCGGGAAAGTCTTCGTAAGTATGAACTTTTAAAGAAGTTCTAAAAACAGAAATAGCTTGCTCTATATTTTCCGCTCGATTTCCTTTAACACGTTGAAAGTATGCAAGTCCTAAATTATGGAGAGTGATTGCCCATTGTTCGGGAAAGTTTTCATAAGTCCGAAATTCCAATACTGTTCGATAAGCGGATATTGCTAACTCAATATTTTCTGCTCGATCTCCCTCAATACGCTCGAAATAAACTAATCCTAATAAATGCAGAGTTTTAGCCCAGTCTTCCGGATAATTATTACGATCTCTAGCTTGCAAAGCCATACGATAAGCAGTGATAGCTTGTTCTAAATTTTTACTTTTATCGCCTTTGATCCGACGATGATAAGATGAACCTAAACAATGTAAAACATCTGCCCATTCTCTAGGTGTAGTACTTCGTTTATAAACTTTTAAAGCTGACTGAAAGCTAATAATAGCAGATTCAAAATTTTCGGCAATATCACCTTGAGTTCTCTCAAAGTAAGACATTCCTAAACAACATTTGACAAATGCCCAATCTAACGTCATTTCTGGCAAATATTGATGTAGCCAATTGCAACCAGCCATTACAATTTCTGGTTTAGCATTTTTATCGCTTTCTGAACAGTAAAAAAGATAAGGCAGAACTTTAGTTAATGCACTAACAATTTCTGTTGTTCGTTCAGAATCCATTCTTACCATTAAGTCAAGAAGTTGTGGTAAGAGATGAGCAAATATAAGATTCAGCTTTGGGCTATCTCTTGCTATACTTAAACTAATCAATTCAGGATTGTCGGGATGCTTTAGGACTATCCCTAAAATTATATTTAAATATTGAAAATACTCTTGCCATTCATCATCTTCTAAATCGGGATGACTTGGAATTTCTGCAACAGATTGCTGTTTATAGTCAAGAAATCCAGCAATGAAATTAGCCCATACACTTAACTGATACGCTGTAACTTCATCTCCTTGGATGCTTAAAATATTTCTAACGTCTTCTATAAAAAGAAGTAATTCACGATCTAACAGATGTTCATTGAATTGAATCAAATTGATTCCTTCAACTTCAGAACAATTACATAAAGCGGTAACAAAATCCGTGTAATTACTGAAAGATTCCATGATTACTAGGTCAACAAATAACTAAGTCTCTATCATTATCTCACTTAAAATCAATTCAACCCTGTTAATTTAGTTACGAAATAAACTCAATCAAATTAGAACGCTTGGTCTAGATTCAAGATAGTAATATTTGCTTGTAGAATCGAGGCAGAGCCTCATTTTTTCGTCCCTGAGTAAAACCCAGGAACGAGGTTAATAATCAAGCCACTTCTGTAATTTCTGAATGAGTCGAATCCCTCTCCCACGGGAGAGGGACTTTGACTTTGACTTGGGTTTGGGGGGGGAGGGGCAATTAAATGAGGCTTCGTTAAGTTACATAGACTCAGCTTGTAAATCGTTGATTAGCTGAGAAAGTTGGGCGCGATCGGCGTGGTAAACTTCGCCGCAGAAATCGCAGGTAGCTTCTGCGCCTTCGTCTTTTTCGATCATGTCTTGTAACTCATTTACACCGAGTAACTTCAGTGCGCCGAGGACTCTGTTAAAAGAGCAGCGACAAGCAAAACGCACCATCTGGACTTCGGGGAAAATCGTCAAACCCATGTCGCCGAGTAAATCCTGGAAGATTTCGGGAATGGCTTTGCCTTGACACAGCATTAGGACATTGCGTAGGGTGGGCATCGCCCACCATCTTTAGGTTTGAGCCTTTGTGTTATGTCTCAAGCCACGAACGTAGCGCTATAACAACCCGGTTAAAGCGGACTGCCCAGAGTCGAGCGGTAACAATGTTAGGCAAAAGAAAAGAATGGGCGAAACGCTTTCTGCCGATTTTAATGGACAAGCAACTGGGTTTCTGAGCAGGTTTGGTTGTGCCGCGCTAAAATCAAAAGTTTTTAAGTGATGGTGGGCATTGCCCACCCTACGTCTGCCGTAACGCACAAAACCCATACTAGAGAATCGTAGAAAAAATCACCAAAGAAACAGTAGGGTGGGCAATGCCCACCATTCATCTCCTGGTGAAAAACTGGGGTCATTTACTAACAAAAACTAACGAGAAAGATGTTCTTGTAATAAAGCTTTTGCTCCTGGTTTGTAAATCAAATAAAACAAGGATTCGATATACCGAAATAAGTCTTCTCGTTCTTCCTTGGAAGTAAAGTTCCAGAAGCCGTAAATCCGGGCGAGGGAGAGTAAGCGAGTGGTATGAATTTTCCAGGTATAGGTACTATAAACTCGATCCATGCCTTTATTAGAAATTTCATTCCAGTAATTAGGAGATGAATCGCATTTCTCGACAAATTGCAGAATTTTGGTGGCTGTTTCTGCTAAGTTTGTGGGGTTGATATAGAAGCCATTGACCCCATCTTGGATAATTTCTAGAGGTCCGCCGAATAAAGTACCGAAGGTGGGCAAACCGGAAATCATCGATTCTAGAATAGTAAGACCAAAGGCTTCAAATAGGGCGGGTTGCACGAAAACACCGTTCCGGTCGGCGATGACGCGATAGATTTCCCCGGATTCGTCTTTGGGTAAGCGGACTCCTAACCAGCGAATTTTGCTGTAGAGATTGTACTGTTCGATGATGCGGTACATCTTTTCGATTTCTTCGCGTTCCTCGTTGTCGGTGGATTCGTGGGTGTGGATTTTACCCGCAACGAGAATCAGGTTGCAGTTTTCTTGTAATTCGGGGGATTGCCCAAAACATTCCATTAACCCGGTAAGGTTTTTGATGCGGTCGAGACGGGCCATGGAGAAGATGGGGCGCTTGCTGGGGTCGTCGAGTTTGCCAAAGACTTGTTGGTCGTCTTCGAGGGTAAAGAGGAGTTCTTCGAGTTTTTCTTTTTGACCGGGGCTGCGGTCGTCTTGGCGAGTGTAGGGAAAATAGACGTTTTCGTTGACTCCGGGGGGAACAACGTTGAATTTGGGGGAGAATAAATCGATGCCCGTGACAACGTGATATAAGTCGGGCATGGTGAAGCTTTCGTAGGATTCGTACTGACCGACGCTATCGGGACGACCGACGATTTCTTGGTAGGTACTGCTGATGATACATTGGGCTGCATTCATGGCGATGAGGTCGGCGGTGAATTGCAGGGAGAAGTGGTAGTTGGGTTCGAGGTCTTGCCAATAGAGGTTGCTGAATAGATATTTGGATTTTTCGAGGGCGTGGGCGACATTAAATTGGGTGACGTTTAAGCGTCGCGAGAGGAGGAAGGCGACGAGGTTACCGTCGGAGTAGTTACCGACGATGAGGTCAGGAGTTCCTTGAAATTCGCGGTAGAGTTCTTTTTCGGCATCGATGGCGTAGGTTTCGAGGTAGGGCCAAATCTCGAAGCGAGAAATCCAATTGTCGGTGAGGTTGGGGTTGAATTTACGGAAGGGGACGCGGAGAATCCAGGCGTTTTTCGTGCCGTGGACTTTTTCGAGGCGTTCGTTGCAGCGCGTTCCTTCGCTGTTGGGGATGAGTCGCGAGAGGATGATAACTTTGGGTTCGACGTTGAAGCCGTCGAGACCTGCGAGTTTGATGTCTTCTTCGAGTTGTTTTTCGAGGCTGCGGGCTTGGTCGAGGACGTAGACGACTTGACCCCCAGTATCGGGACGACCGAGGACTCCTTCTTGGCCAAACCAGCCGTGAACGGAGACGAGGACGATACGGAAAATCATGGGAACGCGGGAGAGGAAGGCTTCTAAGCTTTCGTCGTTGGGGGAGTCGAGGAGTTCGTCGAGGATTTCGAGGCTTTCTTTGATGCGACCTGCGGTGTTGCCCCAACCGGGTTCAAAGCCGAGTTCTTGGAGGTCGTAGCGGAAGTCGTCGTAGGGGGTTGCGGGGGGAAATTCATCGACGCGACTGAGGGCAAGTTTTACTTGGTCGGAGAGTTGCTGGCTACCTTTGATGCGACCGTTGATGAGGAGGGTGACACCGTTGTAGTGGTGGAGGCTGAGGAAGTTGTAGAGGGCTTCTTGCCAGCGTGAGGGGTCTTGGAAAAGTTTGCTGGAGAGGAAGCGATTGAGGAATTGTACGCCTTTGCCGATGTTTTTGGGGTCGCGGAGGCTGGGGGAGTAGTCGTAGAAGGGTTGAAAGTCCATTTCAAAGACATCGCCTTCTTCGGGGTGAAAGTGGTTGACGTAGCGATCGCGAACGTCTAAGAGTTGTTCTATGGTGAGGGGTTCGATGGTGAAGTCGGAGAGGAAGACGCGATAGGTTTCTTGTTTGGCAATTCTGGGACGGATAATCAGGCAAAGGCTTTCTTCTTCGAGGATGATTTCTTGGGTGTAGTAAATGAGTTTACTGAGGCGCGAGGTTTGACTATATTTTTCGTCTTTTTTGTGGTTATCGCAAAAGGTTTTGAAGGCGTTAAGAATGTCGTTGCGAAGGAGGTAATGTTGGTCGCTGACTCGCAGTTGACTGGCAAGTTCGCGGAAGTCGTTTTTTTCGTCAGAGTTAACAATTGTCTCGATTAAGTAAGACATAGAAGTTTCCTTATTTTGAGCGATTTGTTGTTAGTTTCGGGTGGATTTCTCAAGAAAACAAAGGATGAACAATTCACCCTTTATTTGAAAGCGATAGACTGGATTATTGAATTTACTAGATTTTATCTCCAGATTTTAGCGATTTGTGCTGCGATCTGGTGAGATTCGCTTTAATTTTTCCCTAATTTTTGCGATCGCGTTTCTATCTGAGGTATGAAGCTTGTTCAAGTGTTTGACTCAGGGGAAGTTGCAATTTCAGCTTGGTATTAAGGTTTTGCTACCAAACAACGCACAAATTCTCGCGATCGCTGATTGGCTTGATGGGCGATCGCTAAAGGCAGTAAAGTGAAACCGTGGGGTAATTCTGGATACATCACTAATTCTGCTTGACTTCCGGCAGCAGCCCAGCGAGTGGCGAGAAATAGGCTATCATCTCGTAAGATATCTGTGTTGCTGACGCTAAAGAGAGCGGGAGGCATTTGCTGTAAGTCGGCGTAAAGGGGAGAGTAAGTGGGTTTGCGCCGCTTTTCGGGCGGGATTCCGGCAAGAAAGGTTGAAACATACCATTCCATCTGAGTTGGAGTCAGGTCGAAGTTATCTTCTTCGTTTCCCTGTCGCCAACTGGGACTACCGGATAAATCGTAAACGCCGTAAAATAAGTTAGCGCCGAGAATCTGCTCTAGAGCGAAATGGCGATCGCGCAGACGCAATAAGGTCATGACGGCTAAATGCGCTCCGGCGGATTCTCCCCCTATAATAATCTTTTCTGTGCCAAATTCGGTCAAGGCGTTGTCCAGCAGCCACAATGCAGCGGCCTCGCAATCATCAATCGGGGTAGGATAGGGGTATTCTGGCGCGAGACGGTATTCGATACTAACAACGGCAACTTGGGCAGTTTGTGCCATTTCTAGTTTAAGGCGATCGCTGATGGTTGCGTTCCCTACCACCCAGCCTCCTCCGTGGATATCGAGGTAAATCCCCTTTACGGTTTCTGGGATGATGATGTGGAGATTAATCTGACCTGCCTGACTGGAAATGAGGCGATTTTGGGCTTCAGGCAGGGGAGGAGAGATAAAAGGGGCTTTACTCAAATTATGCCGCAACGCGATCGCCCTGGCAAGAGTTTCTTGAGGCAAGGGGGCTGCATTTTGAATTGCTTTGGAGAGGGATTGTTTGTAAGCCTTGACTGCTGCTAAATCCTGGGGTTGAATTTGCGGTTGAGTAATCGTTAAGGGGAAACGCATTAAACACATTCTAGAGCTTTCATGGCGCAATCTGTTGATAAAAAGACGCGATCGCTTCCTAAATATTCCACAAATCCGCCTCGTTGTAAACCATCCATCACCGGGCCTTTTACTTCTGCTAAATAAAACTTGATATTGCGATGAGCTAAATCAGTTACCAGTTTTTTTAAGGTTACTAAAGCACTACCATCAATAAAGTTAATACCGCTACAAATTAAGAGTAAATGCTCAATTTCTGGATTCTGGGCTACAGCTTGAATTAAATAGGTTTCTAATGCCTTCGTATTGGCAAAATACAAACTCTCATCTACCCTTACCGCCAAAACATGAGGACAAGTTTGTACTTCATAGCGTTTAACACTGCGGAAATGTTCGCTTTCTCCAATCCGACCCACCACAACGATACGAGGTTGACTGGTTTGCCACAAGTATAGCGCGATCGCGACAATAACACCCGCTAAAATTCCTTTTTCAATTCCGGCAACTAACACAACAATAAAAGTAACAAAAAAGGAAATTGCGTCCGGTTTATAATACTGCCATAAAGACTGAACAATTCGCGGTTTTACCAACTGAGAAGCTGCCACAATAATCATCCCCGCTAAACAAGCTTGCGGTAAATAATACAATAATGGTGTGAGAAATATAATTGTAATAGCAATCAAAACCGCCGTAATCATTGAAGACAAATTAGTTTTCGCCCCCGCCGAAAAATTAACCACCGAGCGACTCAAACCCCCTGCTACTGGGTATCCTCCCGTTAGCGACGAGCCTAAATTCGCCATTCCTACAGCTATTAATTCTTGATTTGCGTCTACATCTTGACCCTGCTGACTCGCTAAAGATTTAGCTGTTGCGATACATTCCACAAAGCCCACCAAACTCAAAATTAAAGCCAAAGGTAACAACTCGCGGGCGATTTCTCCAGAGAAACTGGGTAGTGCCAAATCGGGTAAACCTTGAGGAATTTCTCCCACAACTTTTATCCCGGCAACTTGGTCTAATTTGAATAACCAAGCGACGAATATTCCCAAGATAACGACGACTAATGGCCCTGCTTTCGTAATAGGCAGAATAACCGCAGGATTGAGACTACGACGCTGTAAAAAGTGTGCCAGTTTGTTCTGAAAACCTAGCAACAAGCCTATGCTACTTAAACCCAATAGTAAAGCGACTAAATTAATTTGATTCAGACGTTGTAGTAAATCATAAACTCCAATAAAAAAGTTCTCGCTGCGAGGCAATTGTACGCCAAAGATATGTTGTAGTTGACTTAAAATAATGGTCAAAGCCGCCGCATTCAGAAATCCCGAAAGCACCGGATAACTCAAAAAATTAACAATAAAACCCAGCCGCAATACTCCCATCAAAATTTGCAGCAAACCCACTAGCATTGCCAAGCTGATTGCTAAGAGAAAAAACTCTGGTGTATCGCGAGTTCCAAACTGAAGTAACCCCACTCCCACAATCAAAGAATCTACAGCCGCAGGGCCAACTGCTAACCCCTTACTACTGCCAAAAATACCGTATAACAGTAAAGGCAAAATACTCGCATATAAGCCCATCTGAGGCGGCAAATTTGCTAACATCGCATAAGCCATACTCTGCGGAATCAGCAAACTCGTGACAATAATTCCGGCAGTAATATCTCCAACTAAATCGGCTGCTTGGTAATTCAAGCCCCACTGTAATATCGGAATATAGCGAGATAGTTTTGAGTTTTGTTTAACCATACTTTGCTTTAACAAACAGTGACACACTTTAAATGGTGGGTTACGGCGGATAGCTAGATTGCAGTTATAGCCTAGATTTTAGCTGCCTAACCCACCCTACATCAAAGACTCATTTTAGCTGTGTCACGCCACTACTGCCGTGACACACTTTAAACGGTGGGTTACGGCGGATAGCTAGATTGCAGTCATAGCGGAAGTTTTAGCCGCCTAACCCACCCTACGATAAAGCCTCATTTTGGCTGTGTCGCAGCACTACATCAAAGCCTCACTTTAGTTGTGTCACGCCAGTAGGTTCGCGAATTTGGGATGTGTATAGTGTTTTTCGAGCCACAAAAAATTTAATAGCCCTCACTCTCGATCCCACAAAAGTTAAACTTGTAAGACCCAAGCTTCGCGGGTATCAGCACTCACAAACGGAGCAGGAACATAAGGAATATCCATACCCAGAGAAACAAAAGCAGCGCGAATTGTGGTGGCGTGAGAAGCTTCTGTGGCGGCGATCGCGGCTCCGGCAGTAATTAACTCAGGAGTTTTGAGTTTGGCAATTTCCATACCATAACCGATCGCGGCATCAGTTTCTAAAGCAAGAGCTAGTTTAGCAATATTAACATCAGAATCCAAACCGCCTTCGCCCTTTTCGAGATAACTGGATAAATCGTACTCAGACTGCGCCATCGTCGGCATTCCGCCCAAATCTTCTACTACCTGGGCTAAGGTATCGCGATGTACTTGGTGATCTTCTAAATTCGCCACCGCAATCTGCATCACCGCTTGACCTACATCCGTCTTACTCAGCGCCCCGGCTGCGGTTTGATAAGCCCAAATCGCTTGATTTTCGTAGTATAGCGCCCCATTGAGAATTTCGATATCGTTGGCGATCGCCATATCCATATCCATGTCCATATTACCGCTCATACGATCCCCTGCACGAGCGAAACGGGGTGTCAGTGCGGCTAACCCCAGACTCCCTGTAAATCCAGCGATCGCGCCTCCAATCATTAACCGACGACGAGACAAAAATTTGTTAGATTGCATGAGTATTCTCCTGAAAAATGACTGAAATTAAGTTCTATTACTCATACGAATCAATGCCTCGATTGGATTGCGTTTTGACCAAAAAATTTTCAAACTGCTTGTTAAACTTGCGCTTGTCAGTGTTCTTTTCTTGATGTCTAAACCACCCCAATCATCCTCAAGTGGCGATCGCGATTTGGCTTTACGCCTCCAAGCCGGGGACGTAGAAGCCCTAGAAGGCATCTATAATCTGTATGCAGGCTTGGTGTACGCCTTGGCCCTCAAAATGCTCAAAAACACCCAAGAAGCCGAAGATTTGACTCAAGAAGTCTTTGTGAACTTGTGGCAAAATCAACAATACAACCCCAATCGCGGCAGCCTCAAAACTTATCTGATGACTTACACGCGATCGCGAGCTTTGGATCGGTTGCGGGTACAGGGTAATCGCTTCCGCATTTTGCGACAATTTCGCCATCTGGATCGACCCGAACCCAAAGAGAAGACACCCCTCGATTCTGCTTCTGAGCAAGAGCGATCGCGACATATTCAAACTGCCCTGGCTGATTTACCCCAAACTGAACGAGAAGTCCTCGAAATTGCTTATTTTGAAGGATGCAGTCAATCGCAAATTGCCACTCGTTTAGGGATTCCTCTCGGTACTGTAAAATCTCGCTCGCGACAAGGCTTATTGCGGCTGCGTCATTTGCTGGATTTTCATTCTTAGCTTATTCTTATCACTCATGACACCTCCGGCTCTACCTCCTCATTGGCAAGAACTCGTCGCGGGTTATGTCCTCGATACCCTTTCTCCTGAAGAAACCGCTTTAGTAGAAGGATGGCTGTCTCGCTATCCTGAAGTGGTGGCAGAATTGGCTCAACTACAAGCAACTTGGCACAGTTTACCGGAAAATCTCCCCCCGATCGCCCCCCCCGAAGCAGTCAAACAACGAGTTTTACACGCTGTTACTGCTCCGACGAGAGCGCGATCGCGTCGTGTTGCTTCGCGGGGTTTAGTTTATGCTTTAAGTACAGGTTGGGCAATTACCGCGATCGCCTTGTTCAGTCTCTGGCAAGAAAACCAACAACTGCGCCAAACCCAACAACAAACTCAAGCCATTCTTGCCAATTTTGAGCAACCGAGTAGTTATTTTTATCTCCTCTCCGGTGCTGACGCAAACCCCCATACAAGCGCCCGTTTAGCCATCAATCCCGAAACGCGATCGGCAGCCATTGTTACTCAAAATTTACCGCCTTTACCGAGCGATCGCGTGTATCGACTTTGGGGAGTTGTCAACGATGAACCCACCTACTGCGGTGAATTTAACCCGGTGAGTGGGGAGGGGTTCAATCAGTGGCAATTACCGCCCGATTGTGACGCGATCGCTGCTACAATGCTCGTTACCCAAGAGTTACAAGCCGATCCCCCCATTCCCCAAGGAACGCTCGTTTTGCAAGCCGAATCCTAGAGAAGCTTTTTTTGAGCCTTGGCACTAACGGGGTGACAAGAAGGCTAGAAGCGAGGTGTGGTAGGGTGTCGTTAGCAAAGCGTAACGCACCGAAATACTTAACCAGCTAGAAAAAACCTCCTTCCATCACGAAAGTTTCAGGTTACTCTTAATTTTTTATCCTGTACCTAGATAAAAAACTAGAAGCGCTGATTATAAGGCAGTTTCGCGAGTAAATGCGCCATTAAACAAGTATTAGAAATACCCGCAAAAGTCAAACCCGCACCAACAAAGCCACTTAGAATCAGAAACCAGGGAGAAACAAATGCCCCTAATAACGTCCCAATTAATACCAAAGAACCTGCAACAATTTGGACTTGTCGCATAATACTAATCGGCGCATTTTTATTGACATTAACTTCAAAATCTGCTGTCTTCCAAGCGTTAATCCCGCCTTGAAGTTGGGTAACTTCCGAGTAACCTGCCGCTAACATTTTTTGAGCCGCTTGGTTAGAACGATTACCACTTTGGCAATATAAAATAACTTGTTTATCGGTAGAGTTAGCGACAGCTTGGGGGTCAAACTTTGATAAAGGAAAAGACTTCGATCCAGGAATATGCTCTCCTGCATATTCTCCAGGTTCTCTAACATCAACTACTTCTACTTTATTGCGATCCAGCAGCGTTTTGAGAGTGCGAGCATCGACGAAATGAGTTTGAGATTGGGGTTGAGTTGTCGTCATGTTTTTAGTAATTAGTAATTTGTTCAATTTAATAATAGTTTAAGAAGCCGAAACAGCCTTAGATTTAGACACATTACCACAAACCGAATTCGCCGGAACAGCTTCCATAATCTTCTTCGGATTGGGAAGGTCTAAATTATTCATTAATTCAATAAATTCGTCTCGCGTTTGACCCGAAAGACGGGGATTTAAAGCCTTTTCTTCGGCAATAGTAGACACCGTATGACCGCGATAATCGTGACCGGGATAAACTAAAATATCATCGGGAAGGGTGAATAGTCGTTGGGTAATCGAGTCGTACAATACCCCTGCGTCCCCCATTTGGAAGTCTGTGCGTCCACAACCTCGAATAAAGAGTGCATCCCCGGTTAACAGGCGATTTCCGTTCACCAGATAAGCCGTGTGACAAGGGGTGTGACCCGGAGTTGCGATCGCCTCAATGGTAATATTCCCAATTTGTACCGTTTCGCGATCGCCTATCTTGCGATCGGCACAGTTAGCCGTCGCTTTTTCGGGTACAATGCTCTGGCAGCCTGATAACTCGCGTAATTTGCCCGTTCCGGTGATATGATCGGCGTGAATGTGCGTTTCTAGGCAATATTTCAAATTTAAGCCCAATTCTTGGAGCAGTTTCCAGTCTCTTTCGACTTGTTCGATTACCGGATCGACTAAAGCGGCTTCTTGAGTTTCTGGGTCTGCGATTAAATAGGTATAGGTACAGGTGTCTTGGTCAAAAAGTTGACGAAATAGCATAAATATGTATGTTGGTATATTCCTTTATATCGTTAATCTACTATACAGTAATATGAGTTGTCAAGTATTTTGTGAATTGCTGACAGGGTAATAGTTACACCAAATTAGCGAGTCTCTCTCTCCAGTAACCGCCATAGTCCAGATTGCCAAATGTGACGATAGCGATAAACCCCCCAAGTGGCTATCATCGACAAGCAACAAAAAAGGGCAAAGATCGCCATCATTACGATGAGATTTATACCCAAATAATCCCTTGCTAACCGGACAAAATCGCTATCAACTATGCCTCCTTTTCCCATTTCGTAAAGCGATCGCATCTGAGGATTAAAGATGACCAACCAAGCTAGTTCTAGATTTGTCAGAAAGATAAAAAACGACAGTATCGCGTACAAAAATTGCTCCAGTTGATGACGACAAGCTGCACCACTTAACGCTCGATAACCAAAGATACTCGCAAAAAGTAGTTCGCAGCCGTGACCCATAAAAATGATTAAAATAGTATGCCAATTAGTTAAAAGACAAACTGTATAAATTGCTGTTATAACTAGGCTAATTTTCAAAGTTAAACGATTGCGATGGTAAAAATAGAGGAAAGAGGAGATCGCGAAATAAACGCCAAGAATAATAACAAAAGACTGATTACCGCGTAACGTAATTCCACCCCCATTCACAAAGTCAAAACTGGGAAGCGAAGGATAGCCAAAAAGCCAGCCAAAAACTGCGTGACCTAATTCGTGAATAATTGTGGGTAAGTAACTCAAAATAAAATAGATTGGAGGGAACGACATCAATAAAATTGCTCCCAACAAACCCGCAACTAAAATTTGATAAGCTTGACGATCGCGAGGAGGAATAGCCAAACAAACTTGAGATAACTTTAAAAAAGATTGAGAAGGCTTAACAGTAGTTTTCGCTGGAGTCACAGTGGAGGATTTATAAGTATAATCACCGGGAGAAAATAGAACTTGCCAATCAGGAGCAGATAAACGTATTTCTGGATAAGAAAGCTGCATTTTCATAAGAGCGCGATCGCACAAAATTAGGATTGTTTCGCGATCGCAATTTCCAGTTGATTGGACTTTAATATCTAAAAAATCGAGCTGCGATCGCACGCTGACAGTAACCTGTTTGTGAGCCAGAAAGCGATTGAGGAGAGTCGCGATCGCCTTTTCATTTCCCTGTTGCGCTAAAGTAATTAAACGAGGCTCTTTCATCCTGTCCTCTGCGGTATTTACCCAACTCTTTATAGTTTACCCATTTTCAGCAACAGAGAGAATTACCAAACCATCAATACTGAAAATAAAGAAAACTACGCCAGATGAATAACACAACTTCCCTCCCCCCAAATCGCAACCAACAAGTCTGGATTGCACGTCATGGTAACCGCTTAGATTTTGTCGATCCAGAGTGGTTTAGTAATGCCATTTTGCCCTACGATCCTCCCTTATCCGATGATGGTATCATTCAAGCCCAAGAACTTGCAAAACGACTTGAAAATGAAGCGATCGCCCACATTTTTGTATCGCCTTTTTTGCGAACTATTCAAACAGCTTGGGAAGTGGCCAAAGTCTTAAATTTACCCCTAAAAATAGAAGCAGGTTTGGGAGAGTGGTTAAACCCTGATTGGATGACTCATCACCCCGAAACCTTGACAAAAGAGACACTATATAGTAAATATCCCTGTATTGACCGCAAGTATCAATCTTGTGTCGTTCCCAAATATCCTGAAACTGAGACGCAGATGCTGGCGCGGACGGCAACAGTCGTGCAACAATTGGTCAAGGAGTATCCTGAGAATATACTACTCATTGGTCATGGGGCTTCGGTGTTAGGAGCGACTCAGGGGCTATTGCGATCGCCAATATCGCTGCAAGTGACGCTGTGTTGTCTGACGCAACTCATTCGCACCTCTGAAGGCTGGAAACTAACGCTCAAAGGGGATACATCCCACCTCAGTCAACCTCAACAACCGATTCGCTGGCATTAAAAAAAGCGCGATCGCCAATTTTCCTCTAAACTCAGATAAACTATAGTTATTTGGGGCTAGTTTTATGTCTGAGGGCGATCGCGATTTGGCTGCATTGTCGGCAAAAGTTGAGCAACTGGAAACCAAGCTGAATCAATTGGCTAAATACAGCAAGAAAACCCGGCAAGAATTAGAGCAGTTGGTTATAGAAATGGTAGGGCAATCCGAAAACACAGAAGTGCCTAAACCCCCGGAAATTAAGACAACTTCTACTGTTTCATCATTACCCGAAATTCTACCATCCTCTCCCCCCGAAATAGCTATTTCTGAAGCTGAAAATATCGAGGATTTAACCGATTTTGAGTTTCGGGTTGAACGGTTTTTGCTGTTAACGGGTTTCTATACAGATGAAGTTGAAATACAAGGCGATCGCGTTTACACCGATAGGCTATCTGCTGAGGCTTTTCTAGAGCGTTACCAAGAAGGCGATCGCGATTTTTCTGGAGTTAATTTGGCTGGAGCAGATTTAAAAAGTCAAGCATTAAATCGGGATTCTGAACTCAATTTAAGTGGTGCTAATTTACGCAAAGCAAACTTAGAACAATCATCCTGGGATAGATTTATTTATGCTAATATAGGAAGGGTTGCAGACCGCATAGATCGATATTTATTAGCAGCAAATTTAAATAATGTAGATTTATGCCTTGCTTGTTTAAAAAAGGCTAATTTAGTCAATGTTCAGTTACATAAATCAAAACTCATAAAAGCCGATCTAAAAGAAGTTAAACTGATGGCTTCTAATGTCAGCTATGCGAACTTAATGTTTGCTAATTTGAGTGAAGGAGATTTATACAAAACTAATTTCAGTCATGCGAATTTAAACAATGCTTGTCTCAATCAAGCTAATTTACAACAAGCTAACTTAAGCTATGCAAGTTTAAAGCGAATTAAAGCGATAAAAGCAGATTTACAGCAAGCAGATTTATCTTATGCCGATTTACGCCATGCTGACTTAACAAAAGCTAATCTGTTTGGAGCTAATTTAGAAGGTGCGAATCTAGAACATACTATATTGAAACACACTCTATACGATTCTTATACTATCTTTCCAGAAGGCTTTAATCCTAAAGAAGTAGGTGCTTATCTAATTGCACCCCATTCCAAGTTACGCGGTGCAGATTTATCTGAAACTAATTTAAGAGATGTTAATTTAACAGGTGCAGATTTAGCTCAAGCTAACTTAACTTCAGCAAATTTTCAAAATGTTACCTTAAATTCAGCCAGCCTTTATCAAGCCAATCTGAGTAAAGCTCTTATAGTCAGTTCGCAATTAATTAAAGTCGATCTCAGTGCTTCTAATTTAGCAGAAGCGTTTTTTACGAATACTTTTTTGACGGCTTCTAACCTAAACAACTGTAATCTTAATAAAGCTAATATAGAAGGTACAATTTTGAGAGGAGTTTCTTTCTATGATGCTCAACTTTATGATATCAAAACTAATGGCTCTACAGATTTTGACGGAGCAAAATTTCAAGAAGTTAATTTAATTGGGTTTCAACTGTATGGTTCATTCAAAAACGCTGATTTTACGCGATCTCAAATGTGCAGTGTATTCATTTACGCTAAAGAGTTGAGTGGTTCTAACTTTACTGGGGCTGATTTACGCGGTGCAGTTTTTCCTAAAGGGGTAAACCTAGAAAATGCTAATTTCACGAATGCTCAAATTGCTGGAATTCAGTGGAATGAAGCTAAATTGGATGGTGCAATTATGCCTGATGGGACGAAATATCAAGCGCAAACTTAATTGTCTAAACCACGATAAATTTGGGCAATTGAATTTTCTTCTAAAATAAGATAAACAATATTTATTTGGGGCTAGTTTTATGTCTGAGGGCGATCGCGATTTGGTAGCTTTGTTTGTCAAAGTTGAGCAACTGGAAACCAAGCTGAATCAATTGGCTAAATACAGCAAGAAAACCCGGCAAGAATTAGAGCAGTTAGTTATAGAAATGGCAGGGCAATCCGAAGATACAGAAGTGCCTAAACCCCCGGAAATTACGACAACTTCTACTGTTTCATCATCACCCGAAATTCTGCCATCCTCTCCCCCCAAAATAGCTATTTCTGAAGCTGAAACTGTTAAGGATTTAACCGATTTTGAGTTTCGGGTTGAACGGTTTTTGTTGTTAACGGGTTTCTATACAGATGAAATTGAAATACAAGGCGATCGCGTTTACACTGATAGGCTATCTGCTGAGGCTTTTCTAGAGCGTTACCAAGAAGGCGAATCTGATTTTTCTGGAGTTAATTTATTTGCGATTGACTTAAGTAATCAAACTTTGAACCAAGCTAAACAAATTAATTTAAGCGGCGCTAATCTCATCAAAGCCAAGCTGACTAATTCTAGATTATCTGGGATAATTGATTTAAGTTCAGCATATCTAAGAAATGCCGATCTTTCACAATTTCTTTCATCTAGTGTCAACTTCAAAAAAGCCAATTTAAGCTACGCTATCGGGATAAAAGCCGATTTAAGTCATTCCAACTTTAGCGGTGCTATTTTAAGCTATGCTGATTTCTCTCAAGCTAAAATGCAGCGAGTCAATTTGAGTAATGCTTGCCTAAATGGCGCTAATTTAACCAAAGCCGAATTAACTTATCAAGTTAATTTCAAAAATGCTCAATTGATAGAAGTCAATTTAACGAAAGCTAATCTACGAGATGGAGACTTCTCGAATACAGATTTAAGACAAGCCAATTTGACGAAAGCTAATTTGCGAGATGCAGACTTATCAAATACGGATTTAAGACAAGCCAATTTGACGAAAGCTAACTTAATCGGTGTTAATCTAGAAGGTGCGAACTTAGAAGGCGCTAATTTTAAGTCTGCTTTGTACGATTCTAAAACAATCTTTCCTGAAGGTTTTAATCCTCAAGAAGCGGGTGCGTATTTGATTGCACCTTACTCAAACTTAAACTATGCGGATTTATCCCAAGCAGATTTACAACAAGTTGATTTGACAAGCGCAAGTTTATTAGGTGCAAATTTAACTGAAGCAAACCTAAGTCAAGCGAAGTTGCTCAAAGCAAATTTGGGTGCAGCTAAGTTAGAAAAAGCGAAAATGTGTGGTACTAATTTAACCGCAGCTAAATTAAACGAAGCAGTTCTCCACAATACGGATTTGGGTGGTACTATTTTGACTGCGGCTGATTTGACTAAAGCGATATTTATTGAAGCTAGGATTAGCCAAACAAAATTCAATGGTGCGATTATGAAAAAAGTTGATTTGATTGGTATGACATTACAGTGCGATCTAAGCGGCGTGGATTTCAGCGAATCTAAGCTTTGTGGTGCTAATTTCAGTCATGCAAAAATCAGCCTTGCCAATTTTACGAGTGCTGATGTTCGAGGAGTAAATTTTGAAAGGTCAGACTTGGAAAATGCTAATTTCACTAATGCTAATATTGGTGGAATTAACTGGGAAAGTGCTAAATTGACTGGTGCAATTATGCCTGATGGGACGAAATATCAAGCGCAAACTTAATTGTCTAAACCACGATAAATTTGGGCAATATCAAACTCAAGATTAATGCTTTCGAGAAAAACAAATTCTCCCTCTCCATAAATTACCGTTTCCCAAGCCTGACTTTGAGTGCGACGACGACATTCAACTCGCAGAGAATTCTGAGAAATTAAAACATATTCTGCCAAAGATTCAAGCTGTTGATAATCACTGAACTTCTCACCCAAATCAAAAACTTGGGTACTGGGTGAAAGCACTTCCATAATGAGTTTAGGATAGCGTTTGACGTAACGATTAGTGAGATCGCGCTCATCGCAAGTGACAAAAGCATCGGGATAATAATAAAACTCATCTCGATAATTTACCTTGACACCCCCACTATAAAAACGACATTTAGAATTATCCCCAAAATGGTTATCAATGAGCTTGAGAAAATTAAAAGCAATACGATCGTGATTATCTGTTTCCCCTGTCATTGCGTAAACTAAACCCTGGCGATATTCGTGACGAATTGGATTCTGTTCTTCCAGGGTGAGATATTCTTGCGGAGAGATAAAATGGGGTACAGCAATCATAAACTTTAAGAGATAAAAGAAATTAGGCTACCTCAATGATAGCGTTTAACAATTGGTCAAAGTCCAACCTTGTTTTGAGGCTGCTTCTACCAAAATAGGAATCGCACTTTCAACATCAGCCCCTATCATCAAAATACTCGGATAAATATTAGTATCCCAAACCGGATGATGTAATACGAAACAATCATTCCGAGTCACTCGAAAGCCCCGCAAAGCCGCGATAACTGCCGTATCGTCGTGAATCATCGATCCGGGGGTAGAATGTCCAGAATAACCTGTTTTGGGGTCAATATAATCGCCCGAAAACCCGGCTTTTTGTAATAAAGAAATAGACGCTTTGGCAAAGTCTAAAAATCTCTCTCGTAAACAATCCTTTTCGGCTACAATTTCCGCGTTACTTGTGTCGAGGGGAAAGCGAGACTGTTGTAACACTAAGATAATTTGAAGATGAGGAGAATCCCAATCTGGTAGGATATTTTCTAAATTCTCTGCGACAAATTGAGTCGGAAAATGCCAAGAAATTTCAACTTCTTGTCCTGGGGGAGTTGTAAAATGGACTTCGCAGAGCATTAAATTATCCCTCTCAGCAACAATAAATACCCAGCAAAAACCCCATTTCTGTAATAATCCTGAAGAATTGTAAGCATATCTTGACAAAAAAACGGTTGAAAGTATTGCGTAATTGGTAAACCTCGCTACAATCAATTCTTGAGTGTGTCGCAAAAGTTCACAAAGAACGTAACTTGGACTCAGGGTTAAGTTACAGCGCGATCGCGGAGGCAAGAAAACCAACGGATCGATTTAGGACACACCCTTCTTTTCCACCTGCAAACATCGGGAAGTATCACCAATGGACTGTCGTCATATTCAGTTTTGTACCGATAAAGCCAAAGTCGATCTGCACCAACTCCTACACTTATACAAGCTTGGGGCATTTTGGGCGCAAGAACGTACCCTAGAAGACATGGAAATCGCGATCGCCAACAGCGAACCTGTGGTAACAATATGGGATGGCGATCGCCTGATTGGGGCAGCACGAGCCACCTCCGACGGCATTTACCGCGCTACAATTTGGGATGTGGTGGTTCACGCCGATTATCGCGGACTGGGTTTAGGGACGAAACTGGTAGAAACGATTATCAGCCATCCCCGCGTCAACCGCGTCGAACGAGTTTACCTCATGACCACTCATCAACAAAGCTTTTATCAGCGTATTGGCTTCGAGGAAAACCAAACTACCACGATGGTACTGTACAACTCTCGCGATCGCCTGGTTAGCCAAGATTTGCATCCGTCGTCAGTGGAAGCAAGCAGCTTAGTCGGGTAAAAGGTTCGGGTTGATTCGCTTCCGTCGCAGAAACCAACCGCAACTCACCCTGCATCAACTCCAGCAACGACTGACTCAACCAGAGATTCATCCCTGGAGAAGGCCCGCTTTGCGTTTGATTGTCCTCTTTTTCAGCTTTCAGGGCTTCCGGTGTCGGAATTTCCTGCTTTTGCATCAAGTCTATTGCTTCGCTCCAAATCTGAAAAGGCGATCGCAAATCCAGCCAAATCTCGACTTGTTCAGACTCAAAATCCGGTTGAACCGAAACCTCGATACTACCTTCTTCGAGATACGCGATTGAAGTATCCAGCAAACCCACCAAAATCTGCAAAAGTTTGCGAGGATCGGCGATCGCGTACACCTCCGGTTCGGGCATATTAATCGTAAGGGGAAAACCGCGATTTGCAGCCTGCATAAACGTCAAATCCTCCAAGCGATCTAACGTTTTACTCAGAGGAACAGCCTGCAACTCCAACGGATTCGCACCATAATCCACTTTAGCCACATCAATAATGCGATCCATCAGTTTAATCAACTTCAGGGACGCTTGGTGGGCTTGTTCAATAAATTCTCGTTCTTCTTCCGGACTGTCGCACAAATCTGACAAAATCAACTGATGCAAACCGATTAAACTATTCAAAGGCGATCGCAACTCGTGGGAAGTCCGGGCTAAAAACCCCGCTTTAAACTGACTGGTTTGCAACGCCGTGTAATAATCTCGTCGTAGTTGTTGGAGTTCATCAAAATCGGTCATGCTGGTGTTTGAGTCGTGACAGAGTAATACAGTCCATTCCAAATTTTAATGGTTATTGGGTGTTTGTTGTTGGTTGTTTGTTGTTAGTTATTGGTTATTGGTTATTGGTGGAGTTCGGTACAACAATCCCTTCATTGGTCATTAGTAACTGGTAATTGGTAATTCAATTGCTTCCCCGACTGATAACTGATGACTGATAACTGTTAACTGAACAAAACACTCCCCTGTCGCAACACCTCCCAACCCCTCCCCGTCCACCTCACCACCGTAGAAGGTAAACCACTACCGGGAGGAGAAGCAATACCTTCTAGGGCTAAAACCGTCGGAAAAGCCGTCGCGATCGCCCCCAAATCCTCTAGAGGTGGTTCTCCCGAACGATTCGCGCTAGTCGTCGCAAGAGGTCCGGTTTCCCGTAAAATAGCCAAAGCGATCGCGCAGTCGGGAATGCGAACTCCTAGGGTACTCGGATCGCGGGGGTTCATCGCTCTCGGTACAGCCTCAGAAGTCCGTAAAACCAGCGTCAACGCCCCCGGCCAGTATTTTTGAGTAGTTTTTTCCCAAACGGCAATTTCGTTGCTCGTACCGCCCAAATAAGGCAGAATTTGTTGCCAACTTGCCCCCATTAAAATCAAAGGCTTATCGAGCGATCGCTGTTTGAGGCTAAAAATCAAATCCGCATTCCCAGGACGTACCGCTAAAGCCGGAACCGTATCCGTCGGAAAACTCACCACCTCCCCCGCGATCGCCTCTGCAATCAAAGCCGCTTGAGAAACTAAGACCATAACTAACTTTCAACCCGAATGGTAATCTTATAGTTACCGCGATCGGCCCGATCGTAACCATTCACCACCACCCGATAAGTGCCATCACTGGTCAGAGTAATATTTGATAACTCAGAATTAGTATTTTCTTGGGCAATATCGTCGTTTTCCGCCACAATCTTTTGGTCTGGCCCTACTAATACTAAATAAGTATCAAATTCTTCGCTTTCAACCGCGATATAAGCCACATCGCCCTCAACCCCTTCAAAAGAATAAACATCATACAAACTCCCATCATCAGGAAGCATCATATCCCCATCACTCAAAACACCTTCTTCTTCTAACACAACAATCGATTCTGTCGGAATCGGAGTTATCGCGTCCTCCTCATCAATCTCAATGGGAGTTTCTGTACTGGGAGTAGAACTTGGTGTGGGTGAGGGTTCGGGAGATTGAGCCAAAGTTACCCCAGGAATTACAGTAGCCGCAGACAAAATCAATACCAAAGTCAAAGTATTTTGCAAAAACATCGGAAAAATGCTCCATATACGCAACAATTTCGACAATTTTCAGCCCGGACAAAATTGTCAAAAGTAGGAAAGCTGACGACTATGAATAGGAATCGTCAAAAATAACGGGAATCAGCACGCAGCCCCAACGATCGAAGATGTAATTTGTTTCTAAATTGTTCCAGAAAATGTCTAATTTTGCGAAATCATGATTCTTCAGGAAAGCGTGGCCACAGCAAATTTTGTAGGCATTTGAGAAATTTTTAGCTATGATTTAGCTTGTTTTGTATTATCCAACTAAATAGGGGTCGAGCGCAGGCGCGATCGCACAATTAAAAATACTAATAATAGATGTAAGTTTCATAATGATACAGAAATGGCTTGACCGCATTACCCAAAATCGAGCAATTCGCCTTGTTTTTGTAATTGCTGCCTGTTTAGCATTGTTAAGTTTCGGAATTGTCGGAATTGGTCGCGATGGTGGCTTATTTCAAAGTGGTTCTGACATGAAATTCATGTATTTTGCCGGACGAACATGGCTACAAGGATTAAATGCTTACAACCCCGAAATTGCCAGTCGTATCAGTGAAAATGCGATCGCCGTCGAACGTTATGATTTCGCTTATCCCCCGCAAATTGCCCCCTTATCCCTAGGTTTAGCCTTATTTCCTTTTGCGATCGCCCGGTGGCTAATGGTCGGCTTAAATTTGCTATCCCTGACCGCAATTATCATCTTAAGCCTGCTTTGGATCGAACAACCCGAAACAGCCAATTGGCGCTTAAAAAGTTCCGGTTACCGTTGGTTTATCCCCGGCTTAATTATTGGCAATCCCTTTACAGCCCATATTGTTTGGATGGGTCAAAGTAGTTTAATTGCCTTAGCAACCTTAATGGCAGGATGGTACGCAATGCGTCGCGATCGCCCTATTCTAGGCGGAATTGCGATCGCTATTGCCACAATTAAACCCCAACTTGCAATTTTAATTGTACTATGGTTAATTCTTAGTCGTCGTTGGCGAGTATTAGGAATTGCCGCGATCGCTGGCAGTATTTTCTGTTTAGTGCCAATTCTCATTAGCGGGCCTATTCAAGTTTGGTTTGATTGGTTCGATGCGATCGCAATTTATAAAAGTCAGCCCTATAATATGCTGGGCTTTCGACATATGTTTGGCATCCAAAATACCTTAGCCATAATGGAACTACCCGCTCCCAGTTTACTGCCCCTTGCCCTCGGTTTAACAGCAGCAGTTTGGTGGTATCAACGTAAATTTGTTAGCGACGATATTTTTGGAATATTAATCGTCATTTCTTTACTGTTTGGCTTTGCTCACGATTACGATCTAGTCACTCTCGTACCCTTACTTCCCTTATTTTGGGTACACTTACATCGCCGTCCCCTCGCGATAATTGGCGCGATCGCCCTCTTACTCGGTTTGTTCTTTCCCCAACGCTTTCTACGACCTTTAGAAATCGAATTACTCCTGCAATTTCGTGTATTTATTGTTGCTATTTTAGGAATCTGGTTGGTTAAACTCAGTATGAATCAATCTCGCGCCTTCAAATCGCCAAATCAGCAGACCGAACTGATTCATTAAGCTATCATAACCATTCAATCAAGCAAATATCAGAAAAATGGCTTATTCTGTATCTCTACGTCAATTCTTAAAATACATCGCTTTATTTTTACTCACCAGTTCTTTATTAATTAGCTGGGGATGTATTTCGCCTTCTAACAGTCAAACTCTACCCAACTATAACTCTCCGATGGGAGGCAATTTAGACTTTCCAGGAGATTGGTCAGAAGAATATCCCTTCATTGATTTGCTCAAAAACTCACGCAACTGGATACCAGTCTGTCCTCAGTACGATAATTCTTGCTTTCCCAACCAAGAAAAACCCAAAGATGAAGGACTGAGTTTAGTGCAAATGGACGAACAAGGTTGGCTAACATCTCTACAAGCAAAAGATAATCCGGATGTTACTTTTGCCAACGTACAAACAATCTTTTTGTCCTTAGACCCCGAACAACCCCTACCCGAAAAGCGGTTTTATGTATTCTATGAAGGGGAAGGTACGCTCGAATACGCCTTATCCGTTAAAAAGAACCAAGAACTCTCGCAACCCGGACGAGATGTGATTGAAATTAGCAAAGATGACGGCTACGGATCGCTCAGAATTAAAGAAACCGATCCGCAAAATACCGGGAATTATTTACGCAATATTCGCATTATTCGCGCCGATCATTTAGACGAATATGAAGCCGGAGAAACAACATTCAACCCCGACTTTTTAAAACATATCGAGAACTATAAATCTCTGAGATTTATGGATTGGATGCTCACCAATAGTTCGGAGGAACAAGAATGGCGCGATCGCCCCAAACCCGATCAAATATCTTACCTCAATCACTACGTCCCCGATAAAGGCAAAATACGCGGTTATCCCATTGAAGTGATGACGGAATTATCTAACCGCGTTCAAGCTTATCCTTGGTTTAATATTCCCCATGAAGCCAACGACGAATATATCCGCGAATTTGCCAAATTAGTCAAAGCCGAACTCGATCCCAATTTGAAAGTGTATGTTGAGTATTCCAATGAAGTTTGGAATTGGGGTTTTCCTCAATCTCAATATGCTTTACAACAAGCCCGCGATCGCTGGGGCAAAAATGAAAAAGGCGAATACTATAGCGACGGTTGGATGCAATTTCATGGCATGAAAACAGCCCAAATTTGCGAAGCTTGGGAGCAAGAACTAGGAAGCGATCGCGTCGTTTGCGTTCTCGGACTCCAAACGGGTTGGAAAGGTTTAGAAGAACCCGCTTTAGACTGTCCTTTATACGTTGCTGAGGGTAACGATCCCTGTTGGCAACATATCGATGCGTTGGGTGTCACAGGCTATTTTAGCGGCAATCTCAACAAAAAAGATAACGTCAATACGGTTTTATCTTGGCTGGATAACGAAGACCCAAATTACGCGATCGCAAAGGCTTTTCAGCAACTCGAATTTGGTGATGTTGCCGAACTCCAAAGCAATTCCAATCCCAAAAATGACAGTGTGGCTGCTGTTCAAGAAAGTTTTGAATATTATCAAAATGTAGCCAAAAATAAAAATCTAGATGTTGTTTGGTACGAAGGTGGAACGCATTTCAATTCTTCAGGAAATGACCGAGTTGACCGCTTTTTAACCGAGGTTGCCCAACACGAAAAAATGTACGATTTGTACCTAAAATTGTTTAAAACTTGGCAAGACAGTGGTGGACAATTGATTAATATGTGGGGGGGTGTAGGGACTAATAGCCCTTGGGCATTCAAAGACTCTTTGCAAGACACCGACCATCCCAAATGGCGAGCGATGATGGATTTTATTGCCCAAAATCCTTGCTGGTGGGATGGTTGTCGTCCGGGAACTGGGGTAAGCCAAACTCCTGACTCAGAAGAAACGCCAAACTCCCCCGACTTAGCCAATTTTGATTGGGATACACTCTACAATCTTGTATCTTTGTGGGTTGAAAAGGGGTTTCTCGATGAATCTGTACTAGACCATATCGACAAGATTAAACTAGACCCTAATTTTATATCTAGCAATCTGTCGCAACTCAGTTTATTAACGTCGTTACAAGAATTAGAAAACTTCGACTTCAGCCAAATTTCCTTTTTAAAAGATTTCACCCAACCCAATTTTCCAAAATCTGGGTGGAATTTAGAAGATTTCGATCTGAGTCAAATTTCTAATTTGGGTAATATTTTTCAACCCAGTGTCGAGCTATCAAAACCTAGTGAAGATTTCAATCTAAGTCAAATTCCTAATTTGGGTAATGTTTTTCAACCCAGTTTCAAGCTATCAAAACCTAACTTCGAGCCGCTACAATCATTTTCTACAAAACTCCAAAAAACGAGTGACAGCGATCGCGATTTTTATGCCCTCACTACACCTCAACCCGAACCTTTGAGTCGTACCATACAGCAACAAGATTTCGATCGTTTCGTCCCAGCCGAAAACAGCGATCGCAACTTACCCGAAACCCAAGCATCAATCCCTAACATTAGAAATAGTCACTTGCAAGCGATCGCTTCTACGAAATCAGCAGCAGATTCTATTCCCGAACCCAACGTAACTTTGGCTTTACTAAGTTTAGGGATTGTCACCTTTTTGGGTCTGCGTCGTCACCACCGTTAAAAATTAAACGGGTCTACCCTTTTATTGTGGTAGACCCCAAGTTGATTTCTGACCATTACAGAGTATCGTTAAAGTAAACCCATTCTTTTGCAATTATTCATTTGACTTTAAAAGAATTTATGCAACTCATCCCCAGCAAAATTCCCGATGTATTAACCATTGAACCGCGTATATTCGGAGACGATCGCGGTTTTTTCTTTGAAAGTTATAACGAAAAGCAGTTTTGTGAAAAAGTTGGGACTGATGTGCGCTTCGTCCAGGATAACCACTCGCGATCGCAACAGCACGTTCTACGAGGACTGCACTACCAAATCCAACAAACCCAAGGCAAATTAGTCCGGGTTGTGCTAGGAGAAATCTTCGATGTAGCGGTCGATATTCGCAAAAACTCCCCCACTTTTGGTCAGTGGGTAGGAGAAATTCTCAGTGCTGACAATAAGCGCCAAATCTGGGTTCCCCAAGGATTTGCCCACGGCTTTTATACAATCTCCCCCGTGGCTGAAGTGCTGTACAAAACCACCGATTTTTATGCCCCGCAACACGAGCGTAGCATTCGTTGGGACGACCCCGACCTCGCGATCGCCTGGCCCCTCAACGGTGCAACTCCCCAACTATCGCCAAAAGACGAAGCGGGGTCTGCCTTCCAAGAAGCCGAAGTTTTTAGCTAAAGTTTGCCCTATTCAGTCAAAAACCCATGAAAATCCTGATTACCGGAGCAAATGGTCAACTCGGCCAAGACCTACAACGGCGTTTTGCGGCTGAAAATGCCGAAATTGTCGCCCTCGATCGCCAAAACCTCGATATTGCCGATCCTCAAGCCGTGCGAGACAGTATCGCCCACCACAACCCCAATATCCTCATTAATGCTGGTGCTTACACTGCCGTAGACAAAGCCGAAAGCGAACCCGATCTCGCTTATGCCGCTAACACCACTGCTCCGAAAATCCTTGCAGAAGCCGCCGCAACCCAAAACGTAACTTTTGTCCATATTTCCACCGATTACGTCTTTGACGGCAAGCAAAGCACTCCTTACCAAGAAACTGACCCGACCAACCCTATTGGCGTTTACGGCAAAAGCAAACGAGACGGCGAAATCGCGATCGCCCAAGTCGGTCAAACTCAAGATTTACGCTACTGTATCCTCCGTACCGCTTGGGTTTACGGTAACTATGGTAAAGGCAACTTTGTCAAAACCATGTTACGCCTCGGCGCACAACGAGAAGAATTGCGAGTCGTCGCCGACCAAATCGGGACTCCCACCTGGACTTATGATATCGCCGACGCGATCGCCCAACTCCTCTCATCTCCCGATTGGGAAAACGGCATCTACCACTTTACCAATAGCGGTGCTGCTAGTTGGTACGACTTCGCTATTGCCATTTTTGAAGAAGCCCAAGCCCTAAAAATCCCCCTTACCCTCCAAAACGTCGTCCCCATCACCACCCCAG
>JAWQFT010000063.1:0-29472 GCA_035968055.1 Jaaginema sp. PMC 1080.18
TAGGCGGCTAAAACTTCGGCTATGACTGCAATCTAGCTATCCGCCGTAACCCACCATTTAAAGTGTGTCGCAGCATTACTTCTGAGTCAGTTCATCTTGGGTTGTAATTGTGAAAACTTGAGGCGGACTGGCATCGGGGGGATAAAGAAAGTCAAACTGTACCCGACGATTTTCTTGGGGTTGGAGGGTAAGTTCTAGCAACGGTTCGGCAATTTGACCGCGACGTTGTACGAGATGAAAATAATCGGTAGTCGGTTCGCCTGCGTCGTTGGTATAAACTAGGCGAACTGTTCCCCGAAAGAAGTTTTGAGGTGGGAGAGGGTCAAAAAAGCTCAATCCTGCCTCAATTTCGTTTTGTTTGATGGGAGTTTGCAAACGCAGGGTAACGGTTTGAGGCGTGGGTTTGGGGTTGTAGAGGGGGGCAACAATGCTGTAGCGAATGCCGTAGTTGCCGTGGGCTTTGTAAGCGGTGTCGGGATAACGCACTAACATGGGCGCACTTTGGATTTGATTTGTACCGAGTGTACCCCGGTCGAGGCTACTGAGAGGATAGGAAAGGGACTCTCCTGGGTCGGGAATTGTAAGATGGCGGTGGGAGTCAATATCCCGTAGAACAGCCCGCCAAGCTGAACCTTGGGCGACTCCAGCGACGCGACCGTAGAGGAAGGTATCGCTGTTACTATCGGGGGGTGTGGGAGCGCGATCGCGAGGGCCTGCTAGTGTACTCTGAGTTAAAAGGGTTTCCCATTCGGCTAGGGTGGGAGGACGTTCGTTTCCCCTCTCATCCTGGGGCGCAAACCGAGCTAAACTGGCGACATACACTGTCTCGCTACTTTCGAGTTTCATGAGGGTAGAACGCCCATTGATGGGGGGTTCGAGAGTCGCGACGGGGATGGGGAGGTTGAGGATAAGGCGCGATTCTCCAGGGGGAATGGTGAGGGTGTCGGGGAGTGAGTGGGAAGAACGACCTCGCAGAATGTCACTCATGACGCGGCTTCCCGGCCCGGCGTAGATTGTACCATCGGGGTTGGCAAGTTGGGGGGGAAGTGGGATAAAAGGAGCGTCGGGTTGACTGAGGTAACTGGCAGCTTGCAGAATGTCGAGGGTGACGGGGTTGTTACCGGGATTGTGAACGAGAATGCCGAGGTATAGGGTACTGAGGTCTGCGGGATCGGTGGCTTTGGCGATATGATGGGCGAAAATATCGAATCTGCCCTTAAATCCGAAGTTGAGGTGGGCGTTGGGGTGAGCTTTGCCTTCTGGGGGAAAGGTGGAGAGGAGGATACCGGGTTCGAGGACAACTTCGGGACTATTGCTGTTAAAAACGGGGATGCTGTCGAGTTCTCCGGGTAGGGAACGAACTTCTCCCGGTTGGACGAAGATTTCGGGAGGAGGAGTGGGGGTTTGAGCGAGTAGGGCTGTAAAGATTAGGGAAAACACAGTTGGGTTGGGGGTAAATTAAAAAAAGAGGCTGCTTGATTTTGGTATTTTGGGGGGAAAACTTATAATCATTTTAGAGCGCGATCGCACAGAATGACAGAATTTTACCAGGGAGTATCGCCAATCAGTAGTCTAGTTTGTGAAGAGGACATTTGCTTCAGTCGAATTGACATTTTACGTTGATTTCGACTCGCAGTTCAGAACAACGGAGTAATTGATTTTGTTTAAAATAAAAATTCGGTTTGTTTCGCTCCCCGGACTCCTATCTTACACTAAACAGTATTGGCACATTTATACAAAGGAAACGCGCCTTCCTCCTCTTTTTGTTTTAGGCATTGTCTTAATTTGTATAGCACCTTTTATCCTCAATCACTTGGGTATCGATTTTGGAACTCGGACAATTGTCACCAATTGGTCGCAAATTTCTGAAGTTCCAGCTTCTCAACTCAGCGACACTTTACATTTTTCTCTGCGGGGAAGTTTCACCCACACTATTTTGGAGTGGAGTGCTTTTTGCACTGCGATTTTTACAGCCATTTTAGCTTTCGTTTATTTCCGAATTGAAGGGGATGTCACCACTCCAGTTATTGGTGTGGCTTTGCTTTGTGCGGGAATTATGGATGCCTTTCACACTTTAGCCGCAGACCGTTTAATTGATGCTGTAGCTGACAATCAAAATTTGATTCCTTTTACTTGGGCTTTATGCCGTTTGCTCAATGCTTTATTAACCGTTATGGGGGTGAGTATTTTCTTAATTCTCAAGCCCCAAAAGTGGTATAAGAACAGCTTTTTTATCGTAAGTATTAGTATCTTTTTTGTCGTTATTGCTTACAGTATCATTCGTATTTGCGCGGTGAGTTATACCTTACCCACAACCATGTTTCCTGGAGCTTGGATTACCCGTCCTTGGGATGTTGCGCCTTTATTAATTTATATCTTAGCTGGTTTCTTTATCTTTCCCAGTTTCTATTTAAAATATCCGAGTTTGTTTTCTCATGCCTTAATCATCAGTACAATTTCTAACGCGATAACTCAGTTACACATGGCGTTTGGATCATCCGCTTTATTTGATAATCATTTTAATATTGCCCACTTTCTCAAAATTATTGCTTATGTCGTGCCTCTAGCTGGTTTGATTTTTGATTATGCTCGTACTAATCAAAAAGTACAACTAAAAAATCGCCAACTCAATCAAACTATTAACGAACAAGAAAAAACCGAACAAGCGTTGCGTCAATCTGAAGTTTTACTCAAAGACAAAAATCAAGAACTAGCCGAAACCTTACAAGAACTGCAACATACTCAAAGTCAATTAATCCATACTGAAAAAATGTCAAGTCTGGGAGACTTGGTAGGCGGAATTGCTCACGAAATTAATAACCCCGCCAACTTTATTTACGGTAACTTAATGCACGCTGATAGCTACACCAACGATCTGTTAAACTTAATTCAACTTTATCAAACAGAATATCCTCAACCGACAGCAGCAATTACCGAAGAAATAGAAGCAGTAGACTTAGAGTTTATTCGCGGAGATTTACCGAAAATGCTGGCTTCAATGAAAAGTGGTGCAGACCGAATTCGCGCCATTGTTTTATCTTTGCGTAACTTTGCTCGTTTAGACGAAGCCGAGTTAAAAGAAGTCAATCTCCACGACGGGATTGATGGGGCTTTAATGATTCTCAATCATCGCTTGATTAAAGGCATTACTGTCATCAAAAATTACGGCGATTTACCTCTCATTGAATGTTATCCTTCGCAACTCAATCAAGCTTGGCTTAATATTATTGAAAATGCCATTGATGCTTTCAGTGAAAATAACTCTTCCTCACCCCAATTAACCATTACCAGCGAAATGATAAATAATAATTTAGTACGAATCGCGATCGCGGATAATGGTAAAGGTATTCCCGAAAATATCCAAAGTAAAATATTTAACCCCTTTTTCACCACAAAACCCGTCGGAAAAGGGACGGGTTTAGGCTTATCCGTATGCTATCAAGTAATCAATCAACACGGCGGTTTGATTGCCATTGATTCTCAACCCCAAAAAGGGACAACCGTTACAGTAACATTACCTCAACAACCGCCACTCTAAGATAACGCGATCGCGCCCACCGAACGAGGGTAACGCTGCATTAATTCTCGCACCTGTTCGGCATGATAGGAACTGCGAGTCAAAGGAGAGGAAACCACCTGTAAATAGCCCAGAGACTCCCCGTATTCCCTCCAAGCAGCGAATTGGTCTGGAGTGACAAACTCCTGGACTCCCAGGTGTTTTTGGGAGGGTTGCAGATATTGCCCAATCGTGAGAATATCACAATCAACGCCGCGTAAATCTCGCATTACCTGACGCACCTCCTCATCCGTTTCTCCCAAACCCACCATAATCCCCGACTTGGTATATACCCAAGGGGCAATTTCGCGAGTTTGGCGCAATAAGGAGAGCGATCGCGTATAATCTCCTTGAGGCCGGGTGCGACGATATAACCGGGGAACTGTCTCCGTGTTGTGGTTCAAAACCTCCGGCTTGGCCGCCAAAATCACCCGTAAAGCCTCCCAATTGCCGCACAAATCGGGAATTAATACCTCAATCGTCGTCTCAGGCGCAACCTTGCGAATTTCCTCAATGCAACGCTGAAACTGAACTGCCCCACCGTCCGGTAAATCATCCCGATTCACCGAAGTAATCACCACATGATTCAGCTTCAACCGTCGTACCGCTTCGGCTAGATTCAAAGGTTCGAGGGGGTCTAGGGCTTGGGGCTTCTTCTCAAAATCAATATCGCAATAAGGACAAGCCCTCGTACAAGCAGGCCCCATAATCAAAAATGTCGCCGTCCCCGCATTAAAACATTCGCCAATATTCGGGCAAGATGCCTCCTCACACACCGTATTCAAGCCTAAATCGCGCAAAATCTCCTTCACGCTACCAACTCGTTGCCATTGCGGTGCTTTTACGCGCAACCATTCGGGTTTTACTGTCACAGTGGGTTCGTTCCTACGCAAACAACTGGTTTGTTTATGGTAACAAGTTTGCTCCCCCGTAGCGCGATCGCCCTGTTCCGTGATATAATGACAAAGGTTTAACGGGATGTAGCGCAGCTTGGTAGCGCACTTCGTTCGGGACGAAGGGGCCGCTGGTTCGAATCCAGTCATCCCGATTTTTTTATAGAATTTTGTGCGATCATTCTAATTACCAAAATTCATTCATAGTTATACTGCTTAGAAATCCGTATAACAATTTCTCTCATGTTACAAAGAATATACATTAATAATTTTCGGTGCTTAGTAAACTTTGAAATGACTGTTGATTCAATAAATTTAATTTTAGGGTCAAACGGAGCTGGAAAATCTACTATTTTTGAAGTATTGAGAAAAATTCAAAGTTTTGTGAGTGGAGACAGCAAAGTAGGAGAAATTTTTAAGCCTACAGATTGTACGCGCTGGCAAATTGCATCAACTCAACAATTTGAATTGGAGATATCTGGTAACAATGGTATCTATAAGTATGAATTAGGCATTGGACATAATCAAGATAAATGTCGAGTCGAATATGAGAGATTATGGTTTGACGAACAACCTTTATTAAAATTTGAAATGGGTGATGTTCAGTTATATCGAGATAATCATTCTGAAGGACCACTATATCCTTTCGATTGGTCTCAGTCTATTCTACCTAATCTTATGCCAAGAAATGACAATACAAAACTAACTTGGTTCAAAAAAAGAATAGAAAGGTTTATTATTATCCAAATTATTCCTGCACTCATGGTTGACGAAAGTGACCATGAAACAATACGCTTAACTTCCAACACAGAAAACTATGTTTCTTGGTATCGTTACCTTTCTGAAGATCAGGGTAAAGTGACAGAGTTGAACAATATTTTAAAAGAAGTTTTAGACGGCTTTATGTACTTCAAGTTTGACCGAGTTAGCGAGCAAAATCTAGTTCTAAAGCTGCGTTTTACGGATACATCTGATCTTGCTACTCCAACCGAGTATAGATTCAAAGAGCTGTCCGATGGTCAGAAAACACTCATTGTACTATATACACTTCTTTATGGGCTAAAGTCTGAAGACTACACTTTGTGTATTGATGAGCCTGAAAATTTCTTAGCATTACCAGAAATTCAACCATGGCTAACTCAGCTTTACGATCTTTGCAGTAGTAACAAACTTCAAGCTTTACTCATTTCCCATCATCCTGAATTAATCAATTATCTTTTGGCATCCCCAATTGGATACTGGTTTGAACGGAAAAGCAATTCACCTGTCCGAGTAAAGCGTATTAGCGATCAAATTGCTGAAGATTCTGGTCTACCTATTTCAGAATTGATTGCGAGAGGATGGTTATATGGGACAGCGTAGAGTCCAACTTGTCATACTTTGTGAAGATCGTCAACAAGAAGTCTTTGCGCGTCATTTTCTCGAAAACAGAGGGTTTAAAGGTTTATTCCGAGCCAATATTTGTCCAAAAGGCTCGCAATCTGGAGAACAATATGTGCGAGATCAATATCCAAGAGAAGTTCAAGCATACCGTAAAAACAAAAATCGAGTATCTATCGGTCTTGTCGTAGTTATTGATGCAGACAATAGAGAGTTACAAGAACGACTCGATCAGTTAGAAGAAGAACTTGGTAATAATGACGAGAAATCGCGCCAGACTGGTGAAGCAATCGCTATCTTTATTCCCAAACGTAATATTGAAACTTGGATACATTACCTAGAAGGTGAAAGCGTAGATGAAAATTCTGAGTATCCTAAATACACAAAAAATGAATCAGCTTGTAAACCATATGTGGAGCAATTAGTTGAGCAATGTAATAGCCAAACCCTGCCAAATACTGCTCCTAATTCTCTTCAATCAGCCTGTGGAGAATTGCAGCGCCTGTTACCACTTATTGCACAGTAATGATTTGATAAAGTGCGATCGCCTTATCTTGTAGAGTACATTCTTAACTGTAACTACCACAACCCCACCAATAGATTATTAGAAACACACCTTTTGTTATTAATTAGCCGCCCAAAGTAAAGTGACTTCATATTGATTAAATATCGAATCTGCACTCACAAGTGTCATATCCTCAATCTGAGCTTGTGCGACTAACATTCGGTCAAAAGGATCGCGATGATGTAAAGGAAGTGTAGTCACCTGCAAAGCATGAGAAGCGTTGATTTCTAGCGATCGCGCTGCCAGTTGAGTCATACGGGTAGAAACATAATCATTGATATTTTCTGGTAGTGGTAATTTCCCAATTGAAACCTTAATTCCCATTTCCCAAACACTGGCAACTGAGAACCATATTTCATTCGTTTCATCGGCAATTTTCGCGATCGCATTCTCATTCAGTTTTTCGGGCTGAGAAAACCACCATAACCAGCATTGAGTATCTAACAAAAGTCTCACTCCGCATCGCCCTCAAATGCTACTAAAATATCTTCTGGCAGAGGAGCATTAAAATCATCCGGTACAACAAATTTTCCCCGATCTTGTCCCAAGCTAGACCGACGATCTAGAGATGTCCGAAATGGAACCAGTTTAGCAATAGGAATGCCTTGGTTAGAAATGATAATTTCTTCTCCAAGCTCAACACGAGATAATAGCCGAGAGAGGCTTGTTTCAGCCTGATGGATATTTACAGTTTCCATGTTTTTTACAAACTAAGCCGATAAACTTAGTTTACTATAGATTATTCATGGTATGAGTGAGACAGTTTAAGCTGTTAATCATTTAAATTTTTGTCTCGATTCAAGCCCACCCAAGGGTTCAGTAAGTAAAATCGGCGGTTTAAATGCAAAGCAGCTTACATTGAAATATAAGTATTAACGTAATGATTCAGGTGTAGGAGTTGACAAACGGGAAAAGAGAAGTAGCGCGATCGCCTATCTTGTAGAGTACACTTACTACTGTAAATTCCGCGATCGCGCCATACAGAGACGTTAGCAATGCCAAATATTCAAGAGGTAAAAATACAAGTTCCGATTGACTACGAGAAAATAGTCGAGTTCTGTCAACGTTGGCAAATCGCTGAATTTGCCTTATTTGGCTCTGTGCTGCGGGATGATTTTCGCCCGGATAGCGATATCGATGTCATGGTACAATTTCACCCTAATGCTCGTCCCACTTTCTGCATCTTAGACGAGATGGAAGTAGAACTTTAAACCTTAAGATTAGAATGAAATTGTTATTCGTTTGCAGTCAGAATCGTTTACGCAGCCCCACCGCCGAAGCCCTATTTGCCGATTATGAAGGATTGGAAGTCGATTCAGCCGGATTAGACCGCAACGCCGAAATGACTTTGACCTGTGAAGCCATTGAGTGGGCAGATATTATTTTTGTGATGGAGAAGTCTCATCGAAGTAAACTCTCCAAAAAATTTCAACCTTGGCTAAAAAATAAGCGCACGATTTGTTTGGATATTCCCGACAAGTACGAGTATATGTCGCCAGCTTTAGTCGAGTTATTGAAGAAAAAAGTAATCCCCCTTTTGGGAACTATTGTGAAGCGAACAGATGTTTAAGTTAGCAAGAGAAAACTACGTTTATTTCCCCAATAAAAAACCTGCCCTAGTCAGGACAAGTTAGGTCTCAAATCCCCCTTTAATCGAAATGTCGTAGCATTATAGACTACAATTTGTCGTGCAGAATGGGGGTTGAAAACAGCCGCAACTACTTACGCCGTCACGAATGTGATTTATGCAACGAAATTTTCAGTTCCTAATTAATTCTTAATAAAATCTAAATGTCTGGTGCTGTAGGGAAGAATCCGTCTATTATCTGGTTTATTGGATTAAATCTTCAATATCGCTGCTAGTTAGAGCCATTTTTGTTGATTCTTCGCCAATTCGTTCCTCATAACACTCATGAGGTGTGTCTATCATGCCAAAATCCACGAAAGTACCGACCATTGGACTTGTTGAAGTTCCCGCCCTAGGATTGTACGATCCAGATGGCAACAACTGGACTGCGCTTTACAGAAAAAATACCCTACTGAGCAAACAAGTTCTCATTGCAGATTTACAAGCGGGGGGGTTTGATGCTCGATTGGTCAACCTTAAAGCTTGTGACGATCGCGAAGCTTTCGGAGAAGTAACGTGGAAAGGCATGAATCTCACTAAAGTGTATGTGGGTCAGAGGATTAGCACTCTAGAGCCTGAAGCCTATGATGCTTGGGGAATAACGGTTAACTTTACTCAGGAGCGACAAATTGCCTGCCGAGTCATTGCTCATTTATCTAGCACGGGTAGACCTGTGGTTGTGGGTGGGTCTGATGCTATTGCCGAACCTCATCACTACCTGAATGCAGGCGCAGCAGCGATTGTGATTGACAAATCAGGGGCAGCGAATTGGCCGATTTTTGATTATGTACTGGGCAAAACGCCCCGCGAATCCCTAACCGGCGTTATTTTGGCAGATGGCCGTCATTATCCCACTCGAATAAAAGCCAAGAGTCCCGATGAATGGGCGCTACCCTCCGTGGAGTTAGCTCGACAATGTTTGGGGCAAGAATACTCAGAAGAACCCTTTATCGAAGAACTGGTACCCATTGGTTCGGTCTATCCCGACATTGGCTGCGATCGCAAGTGTGATTTTTGTCAGACTCCCACCTACACTTCCGGTTATCGCCGAATGTCCCCGGAAACGACGATTAATTGGCTAATCCGCCAGAAAGAAGCCGGGGCAAAATGTACGATTATGGGTTCAGATCAATTCCTAGGGCGGGTGTTGTTTCCCGGTGGTAAAGAAGAAATCCTAACAATTACCCAGGCAGCCCGCGAGATAGAAATGCCTTTGTTGTGGCCCAATGGCTTGGAACTCAGAAAAGCCACATTGGGTCGCGGGCGAAACTATGAAAGTACGGATTTGACCCCCGATGAAGAACTCGTTGAAGCCCTCTGGGGATGGGATGGCAAGGTTGGGGGATTTTTGGGGTATATTCCTGCCGAACGTCCTGTTACGGGTAGAGAATCCTACAGCAAATTGCTGCCCTGGCAACAACATTGCACTATGATGAAAACAATTGTCCGAGCAGGGCTTCCCGTTATTGTTTATGGGGTGATTATTGGGTTTCCCGATGACAACTTAGAAAGTCTAATGCGGCTTGAGGAAGCCATTTTGAGTCTTCATCAACAACTTAGAGAGATTAACCCTAATCTAGAATTTCAGGTGGCTGCTTATGCCATTTCCCCCATTCCAGGTACGCCCCAAGGAGAAAATATCCAGAAATCCGGGCTGCTGCGCTTCGACGATCCTTCGATCATTGGCGGTTTCTGGACACCGAGTTGCGATACCCATTACCTCAGTTATGAAGACATTTCTGAATGGCAATTTCGGTTAGCCAAAATTGGTAAAGCCGAATCGAAATTAATCAACTACCACGGCGGTTTGACCAAGTTGTCTGCAATCAGCAAAGTTACGAGCTAAATTGCTGTTAGCGCGATCGCGACTCGATCGTAAAAACGAATGGAATGTTTAAGCCTGCCTAAAGATTTAGGGGGCTTCCCAGTCTGAGGAGCGATAATTAACTCAGCATGGAGGAAGTCTCAAGTATGCGAGAGCGATTCAAAGATTGGCAACCCAAGATGAAAAGTAAGAATTGGTGGGCGATCGCGGCGATCGCGACTCCCGTCATTCTTTCGATAACGGGGTGGCTTTGGCTCTTTCCCCATCGCCAACTCCAGCCAGAGGGCGATCGCCTATCCCCTAACGCCAGTGTAACCCAGATTCGCCCTCATCGCGAAACCCGCAGCGGCGATCTGAGAACGGTACTAGCGGTGGCTGGTGGAGTCCTCCTATTATTTAATTTCCGCCTGAACAAACGCAATCCAGAGACTGCTGACTTCTACAGGGCTGACCTCAAAGGCGCTGACTTCTGCGGGGCTGACCTCAAAGATGCTGACTTCTGCGGGGCTGACCTCAAAGATGCTGACTTCTGCGGGGCTGACCTCAAAGGCGCTGACCTCAAATATGCCGACCTCAAATATGCCAACCTCAACGGCTGCAACCTGAGCGGTGCTGACCTCAGATATGCTGACCTCAGCGATGCCGATCTTCGATATGCTAACCTGAGCGGCGCTGACCTCAGATATGCCAACCTCAGCCGCGTCCACTTCAACTGTGCCATACTCAGCGATGCTAACTTCAGCAATGCTAATCTCAGTGGTGCTTTGCTATTTTTTATCAACTCGCGAGAAGTTCTCAATCTCGAACCGTTTCAGCTAAAAGCCGAACCCTCGCCTTTCTTGTGTAATGTTGCTCTTCCTGCTTATGGCCAGCAACCTCCTGTGAACCCTAATCGAGACTGCCATCGCCTTCCCCAACTTTTGAGCGATCGCTATGATATCTCCCTCGAAGAAGCGCAAGGGATAGTCGATGAAGCTCGACAACACCCGTGGGACTAATTAAAAAGCCCTCCCTTGTAAAGCACCCTAAAAATGCCAGGAAATTATTAAGTTTTACGATCGATAAACCTTGATACAATATTGCCGGATGAAGTGCGCCTGGCAATCCACCCGAATAAACCGCAAGAACTCTTGATTTTTTCTACCCGTCCCCAGACGAGACAACCGTTAGAAACACAACACTGCCTTTCTTGTCGTGCCAGAGCCAATTAACACTTCCAATCCAGTATTATGCCGCCGTTCTCCACCGTGGGATTTTCGCTCATCCGCTCTACAACCAGCCACAAACAGAACACTAACCAATCAAACAAGCATTTCCTATACACACCCTTCGCCATTCCGTCAAAAGCGGTCTTCTGACTCTTACTTTGACGAAACCTAAGACATTAAGGATCGAACATTTTTTATGAATAACAATCCGGCTCAATCCACTCCCGCTCAATGTCCCTTTCGAGGAACTCGTATTGGCGGCGCTCTGGGTTCTAAGCCCCAAACCGATGACTGGTGGCCCAACCGACTGCCCGTAGAACTGCTGCACAGCCAATCGCCCCAAGCCAACCCCCTACGAGACTTCAACTACAAAGAAGCCTTCGAGAAAATCGACTTCGAGCAGCTAAAAAACGACATCAAAGCCCTGCTAACCGATTCTAAGGAATGGTGGCCTGCTGACTATGGTAACTACGGGCCGCAAATGGTTCGCATGGCCTGGCACTCCGCCGGGACATACCGCATTGCCGACGGTCGGGGTGGCGCGGGTCAAGCTATGCAACGCTTTGCCCCCATCAACTCCTGGTGGGACAACGGCAACACTGACAAATCGCGACGACTGCTGTGGCCGATTAAGCAGAAATACGGTGCAGCCCTGAGTTGGGCCGATCTCATCGCCTTGACGGGTAACTGCGCCCTCGAAATGATGGGCTTCAAAACCTTTGGCTTTGGCGGTGGTCGCATCGATGCTTGGGAAGCAGACCGCGCCACCTACTGGGGGCCTGAGTTCTGGAACGGTAAGCCCATTAGTGAAATTCAAGAAAACCCCGGTCATCCCGACGAAATGGTCACTCGTACCCTGCGCTGGGTTGGCAAGCCGGATGATGAATATTACGACCTGGAGAACCCCTTAGCCGCTTCTCATCAAGCCCTGATTTATGTCGATCCTGAAGGGCCCGAAGGTAACGGCGACCCGATGGCATCAGCACGAGATATCCGCGAAACCTTCGCCCGCATGGGGATGAACGACGAGGAAACCGTGGCGCTGATTGCGGGGGGTCACGCTTTCGGGAAGAGTCACGGTATGGTTGAGCCGGATAAGATTGGCCCAGCCCCCGAGGGCGCACCGATTCAAGCGATGGGCTTGGGGTGGCAGAATCCCGAAGGCACGGGTTTCGCTGAATATACGATGACGAATGGGATTGAAGGTTCTTGGACACCGAATCCGACTCAGTGGGACAACAGCTATCTGGAAAATCTTTTCCAATACGAGTGGGAGAAAACTAAAAGCCCAGCCGATGCTATTCAGTGGAAGCCGAGCAATCCCGATGCGCCTAAAACGCCCGATGCTCATAAACCGGGGGTGGAGCATCCTTTGATGATGATGACTTCAGATGTGGCGTTAAAGGTCGATCCAGCTTATCGCGAAGTGTGCGATCGCTTTCTCAATGACTTCGATTATTTCAGCGAGGCGTTTGCGCTGGCTTGGTATAAGCTGATGCACCGGGATATGGGGCCGAAAAGCCGCTATTTAGGGCCGGAAGTACCGGAGGCAGATTTATCTTGGCAAGACCCAATTCCTGCCTTGGATCATGAGGTCGTAAACGATGCTGATATTGCGAACCTCAAGCAAAAGATTTTGGCGAGTGGGCTGTCGGTTTCGGCCCTGGTTTCGGCGGCTTGGGCTTCGGCCTCGAACTATCGCGACTCGGATAAGCGCGGCGGTGCGAATGGGGCGCGAGTTGGCTTAGAACCGCAGAAAAATTGGGAGATTAACCGTCCCCAAGAACTCAGCCAGGTGCTATCAACCCTAGAGCAAATTCAAGGGGAATTTAACAGCGCTCAAGGGGGTAATAAGAAGGTTTCGATGGCAGATTTGATTGTTTTGGGCGGTTGTGCGGCAATTGAGCAGGCAGCCCAAGCCGGGGGTATTACCGTTACTGTGCCGTTTACTCCGGGTCGGATGGATACGACTCAGGAGTTAACCGATGTGGAAAATTTCCAATGGCTCAAGCCAGTTTCCGATGGTTTCCGCAACTATCACAATGAAGCGGTGGGTTATAAGGTGAAGCCGGAGCGGATTTTCCTCGATCGCGCTCATCTTCTGACCCTCACTGCGCCGGAATGGACGGCTTTGGTGGGGGGACTCCGCGCTCTCGATCAGAATTGGGATCGTTCGCAGCACGGTGTTTTCACCGACCGACCGGGAGTTTTGACCAACGACTTTTTCCGCGTGTTAACGAGTATGGATTATGAGTGGAAGCCTGTGGGCGATCGCGAGATGCTTTTTGAGATTTGCGATCGCCAAACGGGGGAAACGAAGTTTACGGCAACCCGTTGCGATCTCATTTTTGGCTCGAATGCAGAACTACGTCAGATTGCTGAAGTCTACGGTGCGGATGACGGTGGCGATCGCATGATTCGAGATTTTGTGGCAGCTTGGCACAAGGTAATGATGCTGGATCGCTTTGATATTGATTGATCTGAGATAGTTTTTTACTGTTCTAACAATATAGCCTCAACTGATTATTTAATCTCCTAAAGTTGAGGCTATATTCTTACAGAAGGCCCTAAATAACGGTTGAGCTATTCCTTAAATTCATCTTCAATGTCTAGCGCCTTGACTCCGGCTGGGCGTGAGAACTTACTGACTTCTTTGTTAACTTTTCTAAAGCACTTGAGATGCAATCTGAAGAATCTCTAAAGCCTGAACCCAAATCAAATATCCTGATTACAGTAGTAGGTAGAGAGCCAAAAAGAACCTGTAAACCCAAAGCGAGAACAATATAGCAAACACTCACACAGTATTTACACGACGCAACATATCTTATGGCAGATTCATTTCTACATCGCCCAATTGCTACTACCCCCGATCCCGTCAAAACTACTACTAGAATTCGTCGTCTCGTTTGGAAAATCGCCTTTGCTACCTTCTTATTAATGGCGGTGGGTAGCGCCACCCGCGTAATGAATGCCGGGTTAGCTTGTCCCGATTGGCCGTTGTGTTACGGTCAGTTGATCCCCACTCAACAAATGAACCTACAAGTCTTTCTGGAGTGGTTTCATCGCTTGGATGCGGCATTAATTGGCCTCAGCGCGATCGCCCTCGTCATCGATACTTGGTGGCATCGTCAGGTCTTACCCAAATGGCTACCCTGGGCTGCGGTCTTTGCCCTCGGTTGTATTGTTTTCCAAGGTGTACTCGGCGGCCTCACCGTCACCGAATTACTGCGATTTGATATTGTCACCGCCCACCTGGGAACCGCTTTATTCTTCTTCTGTACTCTCCTGGTGATGGGGACGTTACTCATGCCTTATCAAGCCACAGGCGCACAAAATCCCCTGCCTTGGGTCGGAGGCATTGCCGCCCTGCTGGTATATGTGCAAAGCTTACTCGGCGGTTTAATCGCCTCTAAATGGGCGCTGCATCAATGTTTCGCGGGATCGCAACTCTGCGCGGTGATGAACAGTCACATTATCGGCGTAGTCCCGGCAACCCTCAGCACTGTTATTCTAGTCGTTTGGGCGTTGCGGACTCCTGCCCTCAACCCGATACTGCGTAAACTGGCGCACTGGGCAGGAGTATTGGTGGTTTTACAAATTCTCTTAGGAGTCGCAACCTTCAAACTCCATCTCCAAGTCGAACCCCTCACCGTCAGTCACCAAGCGATGGGTGCGGCATTATTGGGTACATTAGTCGCCTTTACTGCCTTAGCTTGGCGCGATCGCCGTCTCCAAACATACTAACTCCTCACACCTCACAAAAACGCACATTTCGATAGGATTTCTATTTCATGGTTGGAACCAGTATCTCGCGCAAACACGATAACTTCCTCGAAGTTGCCAAGAGTTATTACCAACTCACCAAACCCCGCATTATTCCCTTATTACTGATTACCACCGCCGCGGCCATGTGGATTGCCTCTCGCGGTCAGGTCGATCCCCTACTTGTCTTGGTAACTCTCACCGGGGGGACATTAGCCGCCGCTTCTGCCCAAACCCTCAACTGTATCTACGACCAAGACATTGATTATGACATGAAGCGCACCCGCAAGCGTCCCATTCCTTCGGGTCGCGTGCAACCCCGTCATGCCCTCATCTTCGCCACGGTTCTCGGTATCTTATCCTTTAGTTTATTCGTCATCTTTGTCAATCTCCTCAGTGGCTTACTGGCCATGGCGGGGATCGCTTTCTACATGGTGGTTTACACCCATGCCCTCAAACGCCACAGCACCCAAAATATCGTCATTGGCGGTGCGGCAGGGTCAATCCCTCCCCTCGTCGGTTGGGCGGCAGTAACGGGCGATCTCAGTTGGTCGGCGTGGCTTTTATTCGCCCTGATCTTCCTCTGGACTCCTCCCCATTTCTGGGCATTGGCGTTGATGATTCGCGAAGATTACGCCCAAGTGGATGTGCCGATGTTACCCGTAGTTGCAGGGGCAACAGAAACCACCAAACAAATTCTCATTTACACCTTAATTGTTGTTCCGGTAAGCTTTCTCTTGATTTATCCCTTGGGAGTTTCTGGGGCATTGTACGGCTGTATTGCCGCGATTCTGGGCGGTATTTTCATCGCCAAAGCCATCGAGTTACGCCGCAACCCGGAAGATTTACCTCTGGCAAAATCAATGTTTAAATACTCCATTCTCTACATGATGTTGCTTTGTGCAGGAATGGTGGTTGATAGCTTACCCGTGACGCACCAGTTAACGGCATCAGTGAGTAATTTTATTCTGGGTTTCTTACCAATGTAAGCCAGGTATGAAAATCCGCAATAGATAAAGAGGCGTAATGCCTCTTATTTTTTTGCCCTCACCCCAAACCCCTCTCCCACGGGAGATGGGCTTATTTTTGAGTCGTAGCATTATGCAAATTCAGGATTACAGAAAAAAGGATACCTGAATGAGTAGCAACTCTCTTTTTTTAGGTGTATGATAGTGTGATGATTTTGACTCAGTACAATATTTCGCTTTTTTATCCCATAGGATTCAGCAATCCGGGTCAATAAGTCATTTTAAGTTGACTAAGAAGAGGAAAAGATGAAGTTCAAACAAATACTCACAGGTTTATTGTTGGCAACAACGGTAATGGCAACAGCCAACGTAGCCGAGGCTCAACGCCGTCCACCCGGTGTTGCTTCGTTGGCAGAGATGTCTTGTCAAAGAATTAACGGAAGATATCAAGCAAGCAATGAAGATGTTCCCATAGGGTTTGAGGTTTTTAGAGCAGTTGCTTATCTTGCTAATGGTCCTGATCGAATTGAAGGTGATCAATCAGTGAAAGTTGCTTGTCGTTTAGCTGCTGCTGGACAAAATGCTACCTATCGCTCACTAACCCTATCTTTTGGTTTATCAGATCAAGATAGTCGTTCCTCTGGTTCTACTGTACGATTAAGCATTTACAAAGATGGTAACTTTTATGAATATCGTGATATTACAAGTGGGCAAAAATTTCTCTGGAATATTGATGTCAGGGGTACTCGCTCGCTAGGGCTTGAAGGAACTTGTTTACGGTCGTCACCGCGTGCTGTCACTTGCCCAAAAATGTATTTCTTTGAAGATATTTTAGAGTAGAGATGCTCAATGAATCGACGTAGCTTTATTAAATACAGTAGCTTAGGTACGGGCTTTTTCGTGCTGAACCTGGGTTTACATAACCCTCAGCCTGTCGATGCTTTCCTGTTTTTCTTGCTTCGTAGCCCCATACTTCGCTTTGTTCTAGGGCAATTGGGTCGTTCGGCTTTTTCTTCCCTTCAACAGCGCGATCGCCAGTGGTGGGACAAACGGCTTGAAGTACAGCTTGCGGAACGAGAATTCATCCGCAGACAGTTCACCGATGTAACCGTCGCAGAAGTCAGAAGTCCCCAATATTCCGCGATCGTTGCTGCTCAATCTCGCGAACGGTTGGGATATAACGCGGGTTTAGCTTTTCCGCGCATCGAGTACGATCGCCCTTATATGTCATCTTTTTCTGGTCCTGCTGCTATTGGTATGGCAGTCGCTTCAGAATATTTGCGACAAAATGAGCGTATAACATTATCCCAAATCCAATCAGCGATTTTACCCAGAACCGCAGGAGGGGCTGATGTGTCGGATTGGAGAACGTGGGAACGAGACAGTTTTCGAGGCTACCCCAACTCCCATTCAGATTCAGGGGTGCGTATTCGTTATTACGTTGACGATCCAAGACCTGGTGGTTCTGGCATTATTGAAGTAACAGTTAATGCTCACCGTATCATTCAAATTCCGCCGATTCGGGTGAATTTCGCATAATTGGTAAGCGGGAAGTTGTTTCTCTAAAACAGAGATATTAATTCCAAACTCATCCAAAAACGACCAATGACAGCCCTAACCTTTGACCAACCCATATCCCCCGAAGAATACCTCAAACTCGAAAGCCAAAGCGAGGCTAAACACGAATATTTCAACGGTCAAGTTTATGCAATGGCAGGCGCGAGAGGGACTCATAATATTATTAGTGGTAATCTGTATATTTTATGGCGCGATCGCCTTCAACAGTCTCCTTGTCAAACCTATTTTGCGGATATGAAGGTAAGGTTAGGGGAAGGCCGTAGCTTTTTTTATCCTGATGTGGTCATTACTTGTGATGAAAGGGACGATCCAACCCAGGCTTATGTAGATTTTCCTAGAGTTGTTATTGAAGTTCTTTCAGACTCCACCGAATCATACGATCGCGGTAAAAAGTTTCAAGAATATCGCACGATTTCGAGTTTACAGGCTTATATTTTAGTCAGTTCTCAGGAGTATTTGGTTGAGATTTTTCGACGGACGGACAGCGATTTGTGGCTGCTACAAACTTATGAGGGATTGGACGCAACTCTACACCTCGAAAACCCTGACCTGGACATCCCTTTATCGACAATCTACGCTACTCTCAACTTCTCGAAATAGGGATAATTAAGCTACACCATAATTAGTATAAGGACGCTTAAATGGTGGTTGTAAACCTAAAACAATATTTTCTCTGGGTATACCAAGCTCAATTAAATCTTCGGCAGGATTAAGGTCTGTAGCATTCTTCTGTAGCCAAATTTTACCCTCTTTAATATCTAAATGAATCACAGAATAATAAATTCGTTTTGAGTCTTCCCAACCCACCTTCATCCACAAATAATGTTCTCCTTGCTCGTCATAAATTAACTGAGATTCCCAATTTTCTGGCGGCTTTTCTACAGAAATATATTGCGATAATAGTGTTTTTATTTTGTGACGATATTCGCTCAAGTTATCCATGTTGTTAATCCTCCTTTTTGGGGATTATTCTTATTACTAAATCTATCCCGATAACCCGCCCGCAGATTAAAATCTGGGGCTAATATAGCAAAGTCCGACTTCGCGGACTAAAATTGTTTTTAGCATATCTATTGCAACAAGCGATCTACCTCAATGCGTACCAATTGATATGCACCTTTTTGCCCTAAATCTTGATACTCATCCGGTTGGAGGTTGAAAGCGTTGGTAATGCCTGTGGGTTGTCCTACCATCAAAACTGTGTCGCTGCTAGGAGGATTTTGGGTGAGGGAGGCTTGGGTGTCGTCTTGAGCATAGACGTAACGGACGGGTTTTTGGGTATAAAAGACGAGGGTGGGCTTTTTGAACCCCATCATAAAGATGGGTTCGTTGGGTTGCTGTTCTTGGAGGATAATAGTCGCTAAATCGCGGATGGGTTCTTGACGGACGCGATCGATGAAATCGAGGGCAGGAGTGAGGACGATCGCGAGAAACAAAGTAAAGGCAATCAGGTTAACCGGAAGTAGCCAACGCCAGGTCTTTTTACGCCAGAGTAACAGGGCGATCGCGATACTGGCAAGCCCCCAAACCATTGCTCCACGCCATTGTAACCCAGTAGCGGCAAAGAGTTCGCCAAAGTTGGGCGCAACGGGATCGTAACCGATAAGTTGGGGACTGATGAAAATGGCAATGGTCATCGCGATCGCAATTATCAAGTTCAAGCCCCCACTCATTAAACGTCCCCAGTTGTGCTTAAAATCGAGGTGAGAGGGGCTTTTTTCTAAATCGCGGGTGAGTTCATCACTCCAGAACAAAGCCACGAGAATTGCCGTAGCAGGCAGTAAGGGCAAGGTATAACTGGGTAACTTGGTGACAGCAACGGTAAAAAAGCCGAAAATCGCTACAAACCAAGCTAAAGCAAAGATTCCCAGATGGCTGCGGCGGGGTTGCTGTTGCCAGTGGGAACGCTTCCAGAAACGCAAACGGGCGATCGCGAGGGGCAAATACACCGACCAAGGCAGAAATCCGACAAAAACCACCAAAAAGTAAAAATACCAGGGTGCAGCGTGATTATTCACAACTCCTGTGAAACGTTCAAAGTTGTGATAGCCAAAGAAAGAATCGATATAAGTTTGACCGTTAGCTAGAATTACTAAAACGTACCAAGGAATGGTAATTAAGAAGAAGATTGCACCGCCAATTATAACCCCAACTTCCCGCAATAATTCCCAGAATTTACCGAAGTAAAGACTAAAAATAATTAATGTTAAACCCGGAATTACAATTCCCACAGGGCCTTTTGCTAAAACGGCTAATCCGGCGAAAATATAAAAGCCTAAATACCCTTTATTGGGAATAGAAAGCCAACTATATTTATTACTGTTTGCTTGTCTATCTTTCTCTTGCGATTCTGCTGTTGCCGACTTGATAGAATTAGTCTCAGCTTGCCAATCTGCGGGCGGTTTTGGCTGTTCTTTTTGATTGAAAATTTCTGGAGAATTGCGTTTTTCGGCGATCGCATAACCCCAGAAAAAGCTAATGAGAGATAGCCCCATACAAGCACTCAAAAGCATATCAGAAACTCCCGTCCGCGCCCAAGCAATTGTTTGAAAATTGAAAGCATTAAGCGTTGCCCCAATTGTGGCGGCTAAACCCAATTGTTTGACGGGAAATGTGGGGGATTTTGCGGCTTTGGGGGTAGTATAGCCAAAATAGCGCAGAATCAGGAAAATGCCTACAGTGAGCGCGATCGCGGAAATTGCAGAAGGCAAACGGGCAGCCCAAGCATTAACTCCTAAAATATTATACGCGATCGCCATCAACCAATAAATTAACGGCGGTTTATCGAAGCGAGTCTCACCGTTGAAATAGGGCGTAATCCAATCCCCCGTCACCGTCATTTGTCGGGCTGCTTCCGCGAAAAGGGGTTCAGTTTCATCAATTAAACCCGTACTTCCTAACTGCCAAATAAAGGCGAAAAAGCAAACAAAAATTATTACAATAATGGAAATATACCAATATTTTTGGTTATTGGTCATTTGTGGTTTATTGCTCGTCACAATTGCTATTTCTTCCCTTTCTCCCAACTACTGCCCACTGCCAAAAACACTGATGACTCTTCAGCAACTTAAATTCGTTTTTCCGGGCTGTAATACCCAGATATTCAAGCGTTAAGCCATTTTAGAATTTACGCTTCAAACCAAAGTTTTTGACTCTCTTTTTGTGGAACAAGACCTCTCGCAATAATATAGACATCTCCAGAAACCCTGAATTTGATACGGCAGATCAAAGGTTACAGGGTTATTTTTGGAGATGTCTAATGAAAGCCAACAATTAATAACCAGAAAACCCTAATTATTAATTGAAATAATGTAAGTTCCTAACGCGCGGGGTTGCGGTGCGTCTCCGGGGGGTTGGACGAGGAGATTGAAGTAAAATGTGCCGCCCCAACGGGGATTGCGGACATTAGAAAAGACGATTTCTGCGCCTTCACCAGAGGGAACGGAGTCTTCCATCGTGATGAGGACGACGTTATCTTCTTTGTTCCAAACAACTTCGCTGATGGGTAAAGATTCGCCATCCACGCGGACTTCGATTTTGTCTACGTCGAAAGTGCCGTTGGTTTTATCGAAATAATCGGGGTAGCTGATGGCCAGCTTTTTAACGGCGGTTTCCATTTTATTGGCGGGAACGCGGAAGCGGTAACGGTCAATTCCATTGGCATTGCCGCCAAAATCTAAGTGATAGTTGAGTTCGTTTTGGCGTTGAACCCCGCTAAAAATGGTTAAACCGGGATTACTCTGGGCGAAGGCACGCCATTGGGTTGCACCAAGGACACAGCCTGCGACGATGAGGGTTGAAGCTAATACACGAACTTGATGTAACCGCATAAGCATTATTTTTGGGAAAGTCTAATGTTAAGGCAATACTTGAATATGTTACTAAACTTTAAGCGCGATCGCCCTCTTTCGTCAAAGGCGAAAAAAAGGACGAGATTGCGGAGATTTTGACTTTTAATCGGGGGCGAATGTTCCTCAAACTTTGACGACACGGGTCATAATTTCATTTTATGTTACTGAATGTTAAGGGCGATCGCGCTCCTGGATAATTTCAAAAAACTCTACACTTCAGCCTGATTCTCAATGGTGTAGCGACGCGAGGCTTGTCAAAATTTTCTAAAATTGCAACGAATTAATAAAACAAGTTTAAAAATACCCCCAGATTTTGGGGATCGGCCTAGGATGCGTACAGTGAATCTTAACGGCTAGTCAATTTAAGCGACTCTAGATTGTTTGTGGGACGTTAGCGAGTTGGCACAACCCTAGCAATTCACTACATTGAAGTTCTAAAGGAGATTCTATGACAATTGCAGTTGAACGAGACACAGGCAAAGACAACATTGTCCCGAATGTCCGTAAGAAAATTGGCATTCCCAAAGAAATCTATCCGGGTGAGTGTCGTGTTGCTGCCACTCCTAGCACAGTCAAAGTTTTACAGAAACAGGGCTTCGACGTTTTAGTTGAACAAGGTGCAGGAGCAGCGGCTGATTTTAGCGATCGCGCTTATGAAAGCGTAAGTTGTCAAATCGTACCAGATGCCGCGACCCTTTGGGAACAAGCAGACATTATTCTTAAAGTTCGTCCGCCCCAGATGGAGGAAGCAGAGAGACTTCCCGAAAACAAAACCCTGATTAGCTTTATTTGGCCGGCTCAAAATGGCGAATTACTCGCAAAACTCGCCGAACGCCAAGCCACAGTTTTGGCGATGGATGCCGTTCCTCGCATTAGTCGCGCCCAAAAACTCGATGCCCTGAGTTCGATGGCGAATATTGCCGGATATCGCGCTGTGATTGAGGCAGCGAATCAGTTCGGGCGCTTTTTCACCGGACAAATTACCGCCGCCGGGAAAGTTCCCCCAGCCAAGGTCATGGTCATCGGGGCAGGAGTCGCCGGACTCGCCGCGATTGGGGCAGCCCGCAGTTTAGGGGCAGTGGTTCGCGCTTTTGATACCCGTCCCGTGGTGAAAGAACAAGTCCAGAGTTTGGGGGCAGAATTCCTAGAGTTGGAATTCGCTGAAGATGGTACGGGTTCGGGCGGTTATGCCAAAACCATGAGTAAAGAGTTTATCGCCGCAGAAATGGCGCTATTTGCTCAACAAGCTAAAGATGTCGATATTATCATCACCACAGCGCTGATTCCCGGTAAGCAAGCCCCGTTACTGATTACGCGGGAAATGGTAGAACACATGAAACCCGGTTCGGTAGTGGTAGATTTAGCCGCCGAACAAGGGGGAAATTGTGAAGTTACCCGCCCTCACGAGATTTATCAATACAACGGCGTAACCATTGTGGGCTTGACGGATTTACCGAGTCGCATGGCGGCGCAATCGAGTCAATTGTACGGCACGAATCTCTGTCATTTGCTCAAGGATATGGGCGGGGCAGAGGATTATAAGGTTGACTTGGAAGATGAGGTGATTCGCGGGGCATTGGTGTTGAAAGAAGGCAAGGTGACTTGGCCACCGCCGCAAAAACCCGCCCCGACGACTAACACTCAAAAAGCGCCGACACCGCCGACACCGCAGCCTGTAAAGGCAGAAGAAGACCAAAAACCGAGCAAAATGATATGGGTTTGGCTGAGTTTAGCCGGACTGGCTTTGTTAGGGATTGGTTTGGGTGCGCCTGCGTCGTTTTTGTCCCACTTTATGGTGTTTGTGCTGTCTTGCTTTATTGGCTGGCAAGTCATTTGGAATGTAAGTCCGGCTTTACATACGCCGTTGATGAGTGTGACGAATGCGATTAGCGGCATTGTGATTTTGGGCGGAATGTTGCAGATTTCCGGGTCTTTGACTTCGGCAACAACTATTCTGGGCGCGATCGCGATCGTGGTTGCTACGATTAATATTGCCGGGGGTTTCCTCGTCTCGCAACGGATGCTCAATATGTTTCAGAAGTAAGGAAAGACAGTTACCAGTCAACAGTCAACAGTCAACAGTGCGTAGTGACGTGACACAGCTAAAATGAGGCTTTACCGTAGGGTGGGTTAGGCGGCTAAAACCTAAGCTATGACTGCAATCTGGCAATCCGCCGTAACCCACCGCTTAAGGTGTGTCGCGCCAGTAGGGTGGGTTAGGCGGTTAAAAACTATACTTTGACTGCAATCTGGCAATCCGCCGCAACCCGCCGCTTAAGTCTGAGATTTGGTGTCAGCGTGATGGTTTCAAAGTTTTAGCTGGTGGGCAATGCCCACCCTACTACGCTTAGGCATTAGTGACTGATAACTGATTACTGATAACTGATAACTGAAAAAGACGTACAACTAGCGAATTTTTTAATTATGTCTAATAGTTTGATTACTGTCGCCTATATTGCGGCGAGTGCTTTGTTTATCCTCAGCTTGGGGGGCTTGTCCAAGCAAGAAACCGCCCGACGCGGTAATTTCCTCGGCATTCTGGGGATGTTGATTGCGTTTGGGGCAACGGCAGCCAGCGCCCAGGTTACGGGTTATGGTGTGTTAGTTTCGACCCTTTTACCGGGGATTGCCATTGGTGCGTTGTTAGCGGCGCGGGTGGCGATGACTTCGATGCCGCAATTGGTGGGGATTTTAAATAGTTTCGGCGGTTTAGCGTCGGTTTTGGTCGGTTTTGGTAGCTTTCTACAAGGAGATACTACGCTGACGGCGGTGGAGACCACGATTCAGAATATCGAAATCTACATCGGCGTATTTATCGGGACGGTGACGTTTACGGGGTCGCTGGTGGCTTGCGGGAAGTTGCAAGGGATTGTCAGTAGTAAGCCGATTGCGCTACCGGGTCGCCATTTTGTTAACTTGGGAATGTTAGTCGCGATCGCCGTCTTGCTAGTACCCTATATGCAAGGGGGTGAGATGGCATTGACCTATCTAGGAATCTCCTGCGCGATCGCGGCGGTTTTGGGCGTAAACTTAGTTATCGCTATTGGTGGCGCTGATATGCCCGTGGTCATTTCTATGCTCAACAGTTACTCTGGTTGGGCGGCAGCCGCAGCAGGCTTTATGCTATCCAATGACCTCCTCATCGTTACTGGGGCGTTAGTGGGCAGTAGCGGCGCGATTCTGAGTTACTTTATGTGCAAGGCGATGAATCGCTCGTTTATTAGTGTCATGTCTGGCGGTTTTGGCGAAGGCGCAACAGGTCCGGCGGCGGAAATTACCGGGACAGCTACCCCCACGACTATCGAAGAAACTGTGGAATTGTTGGACAATGCTCAAAATATTATCATTGTTCCCGGTTACGGTATGGCAGTCGCCCAAGCCCAGCATCCCATTTCCGATATCACCAAAATCCTCCGCAAGAAAGGCAAACAAGTCCGCTTTGGCATTCACCCTGTCGCGGGTCGTTTACCGGGTCACATGAATGTGTTACTCGCCGAAGCGAATGTGCCTTATGACATTGTGTTGGAAATGGACGAAATTAACGACGATTTCCCCGAAACTGATGTGGTTTTGGTGATTGGCGCAAATGATACGGTCAATTCCAGCGCTTTAGACGACCCCAACAGCCCTATCGCCGGAATGCCCGTGATGGAAGTTTGGAAGTCGGAAAATGTGGTTGTCCTGAAGCGCAGTTTATCTAGTGGTTATGCGGGTGTAGACAATCCCTTATTCTACAAAGACAACACGATGATGTTGTTTGGAGATGCCAAGCAGAATACTACGGCGATTTTGGCGAAACTCAGCGAGGCGGCTACCCCGTCTAAGGTGTTGACCACCGCGTAGTGCCGTGACACACCTAAAATGAGGCTTTATCGTAGGGTGGGTTAGGCGGTTAAAACTTAAGCTATGACTGCGATTGGGCAATCCGCCGTAACCCACCGTTTAAAGTGTGTCGCAGCAGTAGGGTGGGCAATGCCGACCATCCCTACTCTAAGCTAATTTGGTAATGTTTCTAGCCAGAATCATAGTGATATATGTTTTTTCTTTGATAAGCTCGCTTATGCTGTATTTATTTCAGCCTTGCGCGCTTTTTTGCTTTTAGTCTTTCCTGCTAACCCGCCCACGGATTGAAATCCGGGGCTAATGCAACAAAGTCCGGCTTCGCGGACTGTAGGGATAAGTATAAAATTGGGCGAGGAAGCTACAGAGACAGAGGGTTTGAGGTTTAAGCAGCCACAAATAACCAATAACTGGTGCGACCCCGCGTCGCCGAAAGCGCCGAGACCCCGCGTCGCCGTAAGGCGCAAGGGAACGCTCAGCAAGACAGGCGCAAGGGAACGCGCACCAGAAATAACTAACAACCAACAACCAACAACAAATATGAGCTTTTCAGTAGATGTAACCCAAGATAACTTTGCCACAGAAGTCCTTGAGGCTTCTTTTCAGCGTTTGGTGGTGGCGGATTTTTATGCGACTTGGTGCGGCCCTTGTCAACTCCTCAAGCCAATTTTGGAGAAGTTAGCGCCGGAATATGGTTTTATTCTGGCGAAAATTGACACGGATAAAAACCCTGAGTTGGGCAGTCAGTATGGCATTGAGGGAGTCCCCGATGTGCGGATTTTCATGCAGGGGGAAATGTATCAGGGTTTTGTAGGAGCGAAATCAGAGGGGGATTTGAGAGAGTTTTTCGGAAAGTTGGGTTTGCAATCAACTTTAGAAGTAGAATTGGAGCAAGCACAGATGTTTGTTAAGTCTGGTGATGCCAAGTCTGCGAAAGAGACGTTTGATAGTTTGTTTGAGAAATATCCGAATAATCCCAAGATCGCGATCGCGGCGGCGCAGTTTTTGTTACAATGCGATCGCCCTGAGTTAGCGGCGCAAATGCTCGATACCGTCACAACGAGCGATCGCACCTATACTAAGCAAATTGAGGGTCTGAAGGGGTTAATTTCCCTGCAAGAAATTACGAAAATCGAGCCGGAAAATGAGCTAGACGAGCAGTTTATCCGGGGTGCTAAGTCCGCCCTCGCGCAGAACTACGAAGGGGCATTACAGACGTTTCTGGATATCGTAGAACGCGATCGCGCCTACCGAGAAGACGGTGCAAGAAAAGCCATGTTGACTCTATTTGACTTGCTCGGAAAACAGCACCCTTTAACTCAAAAATATCAACAAGAATTAACCCTAGTTTTATTCTAAAAAATAATATTAAACCCCCAGTCCGCGACAGCGGACTTTGTTATAACTAGCCCCGGATTTTTAATCCGTGGGCGGCTGCATTAACCTGTAACTTAGAAAAACCTTGCCAGGTTTGCGATCGCGTGATTTCAGTGTGTAAATACGAATAGGTGTAACCGTGAGGATTAAGAACCCCGGTTTCCTATGGGCTAACCCGATTCAGTTAGAATTTGACCCTAGAAACCGGGGTTCTGAGTTTGGGTTCTGAGGTTAAGATTTGCCTTGCCGAAAACAGTAAATGAACACCAACAGCAACCAACCCAACGTCACATAACACCCCCAAGTGGAAACAGTAACAGGCGGCTTTGGGGTTGCGTCTACCTCCAGCAGTTGTAGTTGCATAACGTGGGGTTCAACAAAATTGCTGTAGGCGTTTTCTAATGCTTCTCGTTGTTTGATTTTGTCTTTTGGAATGGTCACGATTCACCTCGTTTTTGAGCCTTTGAGGTGAATTGTTTTTCGGGGCTTTTGCCCACACAAACTGCCCAAGCAAAACCTGTAAGCCAGCTATAATAAGCGTTAGGTGCGTGGGCGAGGATGCGGCTGTGGGCAACTCTGCCTTAATAGGAAAAATCGCAGCTTGTCGGGAGTCACGCAGGGGAAAAAATGGGTCGGAAATACGGTAAAAACGCCACTACCAAAAACAACGTCCTCAAGCTGGTTGAGGTGTTACTTACCCTTGCAGATGAGGAAGAAGTGACGATACCCCCCGACAAGCTGAAAGTGAATTTACAGGTGAAGTGGGTAACAGAAAACCAAATCGAGGTATCGGGGACAGTTCAGCAGAAACGCGGAAAACGGACGAAAATCGTTGATAAGGGAATCACCAAGGAGGACTTATGGACGCTGGCAGAATGTTTAGAGAAATGCTTGGATTTGCCCAAGCCTAAAGATAAAACTAAGGTAGATTACGGCGAACAGAGAAAAAATGCGGTTCAAGATGTTTTCGACTGTCTGAAACATTTGGGCGTGTTTGAAGATAAACGCCAGGTAACAAACAGCCGTTATTGGAAATTTTGTCTCAAACTGCAAAACGAATATGCCGGAAAAGACAACTTACAGGTAATTGAGGAAGCATGGCAGCTTAAATTCGGGGCAGAGGCAGAACCCGACACCCCAATACCGCCGCCACAAACCCTCGACTGGCGACAAATCTGCCAAAATCTCTTGGATGAAGAAGCCCAGAGACGACAAGCCACGGGCTACGGTATTGGCCATGAAGTCAATATTTATGTGCCGTTGGGGTTGGTGAAGCCGAAGCAGCAACCGCGACGGGAAGCAGCAAACCTAGAGGATGCAGCTTTGGGGATGCAGCAGTATCAACTGGAAAAAGCGGAAATTGAGAAACGCTACGAACACGAAGCCTTTTTACAGGAAGTTATCGGCACAAAAGGCAAGAATTTGGCGATTATTGGCGAACCGGGGGCGGGGAAAACCACTTGGTTAACGCAAATTGCTTGCTATTTGAGTAAATCGGACAGTATTACGATTTGGATTCCTCTGGCAAACTTGGGAGGATTGAGCTTAGAGGAGTATTTGCAGGAGAAATGGCTGAAAGATGCCTTGGATAACGGATTAGAACCGACAAAGCCGCAAAAACAAGCTTTGGCTGAATTGTTCAAGAGTGGCAAGGTGTGGCTGTTGTTGGATGGGGTGGACGAGATGAAAACGGTGAACTCTCCCCTCTCGGAAATCCAGCAATCGCTGAGGGGATGGGTAAACCAAGCGAGAGTGGTCATCAGTTGTCGGTTGAATGTGTGGGAAGCCAACCCCAATGCTTTGCAGGAGTTTGACACCTATCGCACTCTTTGTTTTGATGCTGAGGGGGTGAATGAGTTTATCCGACAGTGGTTTGAAGCCGCAGAAGCGGTGGAGTTGGGGACACAGCTACAGCAGCAGTTAGCCGCAACGGAACAGATGCGGTTATTGGATTTGGTGAAAAATCCGTTGCGGTTGTCTTTGTTGTGTAAGTCTTGGAAACTCAATCCCAACCAATTACCGACGACGCAAGCGATGCTGTATCAGCAGTTTCGCGATGATTTTTATCTTTGGAAGCAAGACGAGTTTCCGACGAGTTGGAGTGAGCAACAGGAGTTAAACACAGGCTTGGCAAAGTTGGCGTTACGGGCAATTGATGAGAATTTGCCGTTGCGGAAGTCGTTGGTGTATGAGGTGTTGGGGGAAGCCCAGTTTGAGTTAGCAGAAAGGTTGGGTTGGTTGAATTTTGTTTATCGCGATGTGCGAACGGATGAGCCAATTTATGCTTTTTTCCATCTGACGTTTCAAGAATATTTCGCTGCTTGTGCGATTAATGACAAGGAGGGTTATTGGGATTATTTTTTACCGCGAAATCATGATGCCAATAACCTGGATTTTTCCCATCCTTATCGAATTTTTGAGAAGCGGTGGCGAGAGGCGATTTTGTTGTGGTTAGGGCGTGGGGATGTGGCGGATGAGGATAAGGAGGAGTTTATTCAGGCGTTGGTGAATTTTGAGGATGGGTGTCAGGATTTTTATGGTTTTCGGGCTTATTTTCTGGCTGCTGCGGGAATAAGTGAGTTTAAAACCTGTTCTCTGGCTGATGCAATTGTACTGAACATTGTGACATGGGGCTTTGGCTATTTCAACGAGGAAAAGCAAGAATGGTGGACATTTCTTGAACCTATCAACAACGGGGCAAGAGAAACTTTAACTCAAACAGATTGTCAACGGGCGATTGAGCAACTTTGTCATCTACTCAAAAACTCCCACTGTTCAGAATTTACCCGTATGGAGGCAGCAAAGAGTTTAGAGAAAATCGACCCCGGCAACCCCGAAGCGATCGCGACTTTATGCGATTTAGCCGCCAATGCTGAGTCTGAATCTACCCGTTGGCAGGCAGCATGGAGTTTAGAGAAAATCGACCCCGGCAACTCCCAAGCGATCGCGACTTTATGCGATTTAGCCGCCAATGCTGAGTCTGAATCTACCCGTTGGCAGGCAGCATGGAGTTTAGAGAAAATCGACCCCGGCAACTCCCAA
>JAWQFT010000064.1:0-29181 GCA_035968055.1 Jaaginema sp. PMC 1080.18
CTAATAAATAATTCTGAAATAGTTGCTTCTAAAGGTAACAGTGAAAAGTATGGTATTGAAGAACTATCCGATGGAGAGCGAAATGCTTTGTTGATAAGCGCAAATGTTATTACGGCCAAACCAGGTACATTAATTATAATTGATGAACCAGAGCATCATCTTCATCGTTCAATAAGTTCTCCTCTTTTATCAAATTTATTTAAGCAACGAAACGATTGTGCCTTTATCATATCTACGCACGATGTAGAACTACCTTTAGATAATCGTGATTCTGATACACTACTTATTCGTGGTTGTACTCATAATGGCAGTAATATTGCAAATTGGGAAGCCGATCTTGTTCAAAGTGATAACCCAATTAGCGATGATATTAAAAGAGATATATTGGGTGCGCGTAAAAAGATTTTGTTTGTTGAAGGTAATGAAAGCAGTCTTGATAAAACACTATATAGTTTAATTTTTCCTAATATTTCTATTGTTCCCAAAGCTAGTTGTCTAGATGTAGTTCAGACTGTTTCTAGCATCAAAAAATCTGACGCTCTTCATTGGATTAGTGCCTTTGGAATTATTGATGGAGATGGTAATCAACGATCTGACACAGAACTTGATGAACTGAGAGAAAAAGGAATTTACGCTCTTTCTGTTTATTCTGTGGAGTCAATTTACTATCATCCCAACATTCAAGAGCTAATTGCAAATCGAAAAGCAGATATATTAGGAGGGGACTTTTCTGATTATCTAGAAAAAGCGAAAAATGAAGCCATAGACTCAATTAGAGAAAGCAATATTGAATACTTAGCAGCTAAAGTAGCAGAAAAAGCGATTCTCAAAAAAGTTTCTAATCATTTGCCGACAAGACAAAGTATTCAAGCAAAAGAGCGCATTGATATTGACAAGCATATTAACGTAGAAGAATTATTTACGGAGGAATGCAACCGATTAAGGACAGCAATAGCAAATAAAGATTTGATGAAGATTATCTCTATATATCCAATCCGCGAATCACAAGTTCTTAAAAAAATCTGTGAAGGATTACGCTTTCAAAGCCGCGATGACTATGAGCGAGCAGTAAGAAAATTGTTACTAGATAAAGAACCAGAAGCTTTAAACATTGTGAAAAGCTTTTTTGAATCATTAGTTAATGATATGAATGAAGTTTAGATTGCTATTAATATTAATTTTTGATTTATTTTAAGTAATAGACAAAACAACTATAGATTGTGCAAAAGCGAAACCTTTATTGAGCAAAAAATACATCAAAAACGAATGAATAGATAACTTTATAAGGTACTTATGACTCTCGAAACTCGGTTGCGGATTAGTGTGGTGGCGCTGTTTGTGGATGCAGGAGAAGTGTTACTACTGCATCAGATGACGTTACCAGAAATTGATTGTTGGGATTTGCCAGGGGGAGGAATTGAACCGGAGGAAAGTTTAGAGGAAGGATTGAGACGCGAAGTACAAGAAGAAACGGGCATTACTGAGTTTAAAATTGAACGATTATTGACGGTAACAGAACTGTTTTATCTTATGAACGATCGACAAATTCACACCGTTAATATTATTTATTTATGTTCGTTAGCTGCTCGTCCTTTGCAGTTAATAAGTTCCGATGCTGAAGAAGTAGGAGAAAAAGGCATTCAGTGGTTAAATATTAAACAATTGAGACGCGATCGCGTTTCGACTCGGACATGGAAAGCCTTGCAAGCCGCCGATTTGATCGCAATCAGAGAAAAAGGTTAAGATTAATTGAGAATTATGACAGAATTTATATTGTAGAGATGCAGACCTCCCAACCGCCAAAAACTCACCATTATGCCTGGGCTGGTGCGATCGCGCATCCTGCCGTAGAATTTCCTGTAACCCCCCTTAATCTCCTTTCAGGTCAAATTCCTCAAAACTTACGCGGAACGCTGTATCGTAACGGGCCGGGATGCTTGCAGCGAGGTGGCGAACAGGTGGGTCACTGGTTTGATGGTGATGGCGGTATTTTGGCGGTCAAGTTTGGCGAAAAAGGTGCAACTGCGACCTATCAGTTAGTCAAAACCGAAGGTTATTTAGCAGAGGTAAAAGCCGGGAAATTTCTTTTTCCTAACTATGGGATGAAAGCCCCCGGATTTTTTTGGAATAATTGGCTGCGTCCGGTCAAAAATGTGGCAAATACATCAGTTCTAGCCCTAGAAGATAAACTTTTAGCTCTTTGGGAAGGCGGACATCCTTATACCCTTGATTTAGAGACATTAGAAACTCTGGGTTTAGATAATTTGGGGGGATTAGCATCGCGACAATTCTATTCTGCTCATCCTAAAATCGATCCCCAAACCGGGGAGATTTTTAACTTCGGGGTGGGAATTACCAGCCAGCTTTATTTGTATAAAAGTGGTGCAAATGGTACTGTTAAGCAGAAAAGCGCTTTTAAATTGCCGGGACTGACTTTAATCCATGATTTTGCTCTCGCAGGACGTTATCTCGTCTTTTTTGTTTCCCCCATGCGGGTCAATTTAATTGCCGCAGCTTTGGGTAGGAAGTCCTACAGCGATGCGATGGATTGGAAACCCGAATTGGGGACGCAGATATTCGTTTTTGACAAAGAAACCCTAGCCCTGGTGAGTCGTTCAACCGCAGAAGCGTGGCATCAGTGGCATTATGCTAATGGCTACGAAAATGAAGCTGGAGAAATTGTCGTGGAAATGGTGGCATTTCCCGATTTTAGTACCAATCAGTATCTCAAAGAAGTGGCAAGAGGGAAAACGAAAACTTATGCTAAAGGGACTCTGTGGCGCGTGGTTCTCAATCCGCAGACGGGTAAAGTAATATCAAGGGAGCAATTATGCGATCGCAGTTGCGAATTCCCCGTAGTTCCCTCATCCCTAACCGGACAACCCTGGCGCTATACTTACTGTTGCGTCCACCGAGAAAATGCCGATATTCGTCGAGAAATCGTGAGCGCGATCGCCCGCTTCGACCGAGAAACCACTACCCTAACCGTAGCCGATCCAGGGGAAAATCGCTATTGTAGCGAACCGATTTATGTCGCCAAAGAAGCAGAATCCGGCTGGTTGCTGACCGTGGTATACGACAGTAACATTCATCGTAGCGAAGTTTGGATTTACGATAGCGAGACCCTCTCAGAAAATCCTCTGTGTCGCCTAGAATTACCGCAAACCGTCCCTCTGAGTTTCCACGGCACATTTTCTCCTGACCCTCGTTAATTTGCACTGATTCAGCAATAAGTTATTCTAGACTGGGCATAGTGCCAAAACAACGATCCAGGTCGCAAGGAAACGAGATTTCATGGGTAGAATTTTCATTTCAGCCGGACACGGTGGTTTCGAGGGAGGACGACAAGACCCAGGGGCAATTGCTGGGGGAACAACCGAAGCCCAACAAATGATATTATTGCGGGATCAAATCATCCCTGATTTGCGATCGCGGGGTTTTGAAGTTCTCTCTGTCCCCGACGATCTAAGTTTGCGACAAAGCATTGATTGGATCAACGCCAGAGACCGTCCGGGGGATGTTGCGCTCGAAATTCACGCCGATGCTTTCTCCAGTCCTAGTGCCAGAGGAGCTACAGCTTATTATATTTCTGGGAATAGCGATCGCAAAAAACACGCCGAAATTATTTTACTCGCTCTGCTGCGCCAACTCCCCCAACTGCCCAATCGCGGTGCTAAACCCGATACGTCAACTGGGGTAGGAAGTCTAGGCTTTTGTCGTCAGATTACCGTACCTTCCCTGTTACTCGAAGTCGGCTTTTTAACCAATCCCGACGACCGAGCTTTACTGCTGAATCGCCGTCGCGACATGGCTCAGGGAATCGCCAATGGTCTAGCTACTTGGTCGCGGGATGTGTCGGGTAGCGCGCCCATTGAACCCAGTTATCAGGCAATTAATATTCGCCTCAATAACCAAGCCTACGCAGAACAAGGCATTTTAGTCAACAGCAATTCTTACATCCCCATTGACCTTGTAGACCGTTTGGGAATCGACCTCACCCAAGACCCCGATGTGCGCTTATTCTCCCATCAAGGGGTCGTTTATGTAAAAGCCGTGGAATTGCGCGATTACAACGTCTCGATAGGCTGGGACAATGCGAATCGGGCTGTCGTCTTAAAAACCAATCTGCAAATTTGTGCGGGTCAATTCGACAATATTATGGGTCACGGCAATACCTCCGAGGTACAGATGCAGATGTTCCTCAAAAACAACAACGAAAACGCCCTCAAAGACTTTCCCGATTTGCCGAAACTGTATCGCGAAGAAGCGGCTGTTGAAGGGGTGGATTACGATGTCGCTTTTTGTCAAATGTGTCTCGATACCAATTTTCTCCGCTTTGATGGTGCAGTCAAAGCCTCTCAAAATAACTTTGCGGGACTGGGTGCAGTGGGCGGTGGTATCACGGGGGCGAACTTCCCCAGTGCTAGAATCGGGGTGCGAGCGCAGATTCAACACCTCAAGGCTTATGCCAGTTTAGAGCCTTTAGTCCAAGAAGTGGTCGATCCCCGTTTCCGCTTTGTGACTCGCGGGATTGCCCCCCTGGTCGAACAGTTATCGGGTCGTTGGTCTGCGGATTCTCAATACGGTCAAAAGATTTTGGCAATTTTGCGCCGTTTATACGAGTCGGCAAATTTATTATAGTAACTCAGTGGCACGTTTACCCGATAATTGACTGGTTTTTTGTTGTTGGTTATTGGTTATTGGTTATTAGTCATTTCTTCCCCCTCCTCCCCCTCTTTCCCGATTGCCTACTGCCCAAGACCCACTGCCTAAAAAACTGATGACTGATGACTGTAAAACCCCCCGTGTTGCTTGGTTACTTACCCACCGCATTCAATACTTTGTGAATCTCCTCGATGAATTGCAGCAGCGAGGAAATGTGGCAGTGTTGGCGGTATATGCTCACGAAACCCAGTCTTTTCGCGATCGCGGTTTCGGGTTAAATATAAGTTGGGATAACCGCGAACAAACGGGGTTTGCCGAGAAACTGCTTTCCGATTCAGCCCAACGCACTTACGGGCCGTTTCTCAACAGTCGCAGCAACGAATTGGGCAAAGTATTAGACGAGTTTCAGCCGGATTTTATTTATCTCAATGGCTACACCCACGCAATCTCAATTCAAGGCTGGTGGTGGGCAAAAACTCATAATGTCCCGTTTGCGATACGCTGCGATGGGGATACTTTGACTCAAAAGGTGGCTTGGAAGTCGGCGATTCGGCGTAAATTGGTGAGTGTGATTACTGGGGATGCGTATCGCGTCACCCATCAAGGTCGGGAAAATCAGCAGTTTTGGCGGGAAAATGGGGCTACTGAGGCTCAATTAGTTTGGACTCCCTGTGTATCGGATTCGCAGGTATTTCGCGTCAAGGCTTTTGAGAGCGAGGGAGAACAAGCTAAATTTCGTCAAGCTCACGAAGTTGCCGAAAATGAGGTGGTTTTCGTGGTTTCGGGTAAGTTGATTCCCCGCAAACGCCCGGCGGATGCAATTAAGGCGATCGCCCAATATCGCGATTTACCCCTGCGTTTGTGGTTTTTGGGGTCGGGGGAACTTGAAGGGGAATTACAAGCCTTGGCGACTCAGCTAGGGGTGTCTGAGAGGATTTATTGGTGGGGCTTCCGCAACCAAAGCGAAATTCCGAAGATTCTGCAAGCTGCTGATGTGTTGCTGCATCCGTCGCAAGCTGACCCCTGGCCTTATTCGATTCTGGATGGGGCGATTTCCGGGTTGGCGTTGCTGCTGTCGAACCGAACGGGGTCTTACCCGGATTGGATGGCAACTCCTCCGGCGGGGAAAGCCTTTGCTTGCGGGGATATTGACGATCTCGGTCGCTGTCTGCGGGAGATGGAGGGCGATCGCGCTCAATTGCAAGTTTACCAAAATGCGGCTCAACAGCGAGCGCAGGAGTACACAGAAAGTAAGTTTTGTCAAATCTTTGAAAATATGGTATTCTCAGCCCTGGTGTGAGAAGTAGTTTCCCAGAGGGACGCGATCGCCTTTGAGAATATTATTAGTAGAAGACGACGACGGCTTTGCCGCATGGCTCGAAACCGCTTTGACCCAACAGCACTATCTGATCGAACGGGCTGGTGACGGTCAAACAGCGTGGGATTTAGCTGAGGCCTTTCCCTACGATCTTATTTTGCTCGATTGGCTACTCCCAAAGCTCGACGGCTTGGAGTTTTGTCGTCAGTTGCGTCGTCGGGGCGATTTTACCCCCATTCTCTTGATGACAGCCCAAGACTCCAACGCTCACAAAGTCAAAGGTTTGGATGCGGGGGCTGATGACTTTTTAGTTAAACCTTTTGCCCTTGAAGAATTACTCGCTCGCATTCGGGCTTTATTGCGGCGCGGCAATACCCCTCTTTGGGATACCATGACTTGGGGACAATTGCAACTCGATCCGGCAAATTGTCAAGTAACTTATGGCGGAATAATCCTCAAACTCACCGCCAAAGAATACGAATTACTAGAGTTATTTTTACGCAATCCCAGTCGTATTTTTAGCCAAAGCACCCTCCTCGATCGCCTTTGGTCTTTTGACGATCCCCCCTCAGAAGGGGCTGTCCGCACGCAAATCAAAAGTTTGCGTCGAAAACTCAAAAAAGCGGGCGCACCTGATATCATTGAAACGGTGTACGGTTTGGGTTATCGCCTCAAAGAAAATTCTGCCCCTCCCGAACAACCCGTCCTCGACCCGACAATTGCGGCAATTTGGGAACGACACCGCCCTAAATATCGCGATCGCCTCGCAGCCATCGAAAGGGCGATCGCCGCACTGACCCACAACCATCTTACCCCCGAACTGCAAGCCACCGCCCAACAAGAAGCTCACACCCTGGCGGGTTCTTTGGGTAGTTTTGGCTTCAGCGATGCCTCTATCCAAGCCAGAACCATCGAAACTCAACTCCAACGCGATCGCCCTCAACTCGACGATCTCGCTCCTTCTCTGGACATTCTCCGGCAAGTTCTGACTGTTCCCAATCTTTCTCCACCCGTTACTTCTGAGACAACACCTTTACCGACACCGCGTTCGGGACATATTTTAATTGTCGATGACGACGTAGTTCTGGCCCAGGCGATCGCCCAAGCTGCTCAAAAAGCAGGATTCACCGCCGATATTACTGCCAATCCCAGTTTAGCCCGGACTTATCTCGCCCATTGTCGCCCGGATGTCGTTTTGCTAGATTTGACCTTTGCTGAGACGGCGGAAACGGGGTTCGAGTTGCTAACCGAACTTCAGCAAAATTCTCCTGCCATTCCCGCGATCGCCTTTACGGCGAAAGAAAGCTTCCGCGATCGCGTCAAAGTGGCTCGCTTAGGAGGTTGTGGCTTTCTTCATAAACCCGTATCTCCCGCCAGGGCTATCGAGGCAATTGACCGCATTCTCAATCAAACCTACACCCCCACGGCTACCCTTCTGATTGTAGACGACGATGCCCAACTCCTCGATTACCTCAGTACCCTTCTGCAACCTTGGGGCTTCAAAGTAACGTTACTGAGCGATCCGCAGCAGTTTTGGCAAACCCTCGAAACTGCCCAACCGGATTTGTTGATCCTCGATATTTTTATGCCAGAGGTGAATGGGATCGAATTGTGTCAAGTGGTACGCAACGATCTACAATGGGGCGAACTGCCCATTTTGATGCTTTCAGCTCATCGGGAAACAGAAATTGTACAACAAGTGTTTTGGGCAGGGGCAGATGACTACATCCAAAAACCGATTGTCGCACCAGAGTTAATTGCTAGGGTTCTCAATCGTTTAGAGCGTTATCGAATGCAACACCTCAGTTTGAAATTTTAAGAAATTATGGCAGCGATCGAACTCTCGCAAACCGAAATCCAAAACGCGATCGCCTCTTTAGAAGGTTGGTCTATTGTGGACGAAAAACTGCACAAAACTTTTAAGTTCCAAAATTTTATTGCAGCCTTTGGTTTTATGACCCAAGTCGCGATCGCAGCAGAAAAAATGAACCATCACCCCGAATGGTTTAATGTCTACAACACCGTTAAGATTGACCTCACGACTCACGATGCTGGCGGTATTACCCAAAAAGATATCGATCTTGCTGGCATAATTAACGGCTTTCAGGATTAGCAATCTTGAGGAAGAATGAAAGAAAACCCCATTCTCTTTCATTTCATTTCAGATTATATTTAATGACTCAGACTCAAGGTTTTTTCATCCAAAACGCGGTTGAGTTTACCGCTTTGATAGCCTTCGAGATCGAGGGTGACAAAGGCAAAGCCCAACGCCTGAAATGCTCCTACAACGCTCTCTAGATCGGTTTTTGCCACAAACTCCTTAATTTGCGCGGGGGGTAGCTCAATGCGGGCTGTATCGCCTTCTGAGCGCACCCGCAGGTGACTCCACCCTAATTTTCGCAGATGGACTTCTGCCCGTCCGACACGCTGCAATTTTGCCACAGTGATTTCTTCCCCGTAAGGAAAACGGGAACTCAGACAAGGTTGTGCGGGTTTGTCCCACCAAGGGAGGTTGAGTTGTTGGCTGAGTTGACGGACTTCTACTTTACTGATTCCGGCTTCAGCGAGGGGGGAAATTGCGCCTCTTTCTTTGGCAGCTTGGATTCCAGGGCGATAATCTTGCAAATCGTCAGCATTTACACCGTCTACCACAAAGGGATAGCCTCGTTCGAGGGCTAGGGGCTTTAGAGTATCGTGGAGTTCGCTTTTACAAAAATAGCAGCGATTGACGGGGTTAGACGTATAGTTGGGATTGTCCATTTCCTGCGTCTGTACCAGTTCGTGAGGAATACCAATCTGGGCTGCTTGGATTTGCGCGTCTTCGAGTTCTTCAGGCAGGAGAGAGGGAGAAACGGCGGTAACAGCAAGAGCGCGATCGCCTAGTACATCATAGGCGATTTTGGCAACTAAGGTGCTATCAATCCCCCCAGAATAAGCAATCAAAGCTTGTTCCATTGGGGTAAACAGAGATTGGAGGTGAGTTAGTTTGCGATGTAGTTGATTGACCATAAAGCGTTAAGATTGCGATAATGCTACTAAAATGCGGCAAGCTCTCAAAGATTGACCACTAAAGAGTTAAAATGGCATTGGCGATAAGCCACTATTAATTATGGTAATGGGCGCGAGATTAGATTGGGGTTGGTTATAAATTCTCAGGGAAAAATTTTTAGTTTCAAGAAACCGTATTTTACGATTAATATGGGCGATCGCGCTCAAATCATTAGTAAGCTAATCTTGCCTTAGCAAAATTAACATGAAATCCACTCCTTTAAATTTGGGTTTAGCTGAAGCAGAAAAAAGCTGGCTGGCTACGGCATTGACTTTACGTTCCTCTGTCATTCCAGCCATTTTTCCGAGGGTTTTATTATGTACGGGGTTTGGCATTTTCGTTTCCTTTTTATTTGAACGCGGTTATCCGATTGCTTTACCACTTTCTACCAGTGTTATTCCTAGTTTAGTCTTGAGTTTATTACTGGTTTTTCGTACCAATACTGCTTACGAGCGATTTTGGGAAGGACGAAAACAGTGGGGCAGTTTGATTAATTCTTCACGAAACTTTGCCCGGCAAATGTGGGTTTCGATTGCGGAAAACAGCGAGCGCGATCGCGTCCGCAAAATTGGGATGTTACGCTTGTTAATTGCCTTTGCCATCGCCACCAAACGCCATCTTCGTTACGAAAAGATCGATGAAGAGTTATCAGCCTTTATGCCAGAATCGCTGTATCTCAAACTACAAAAAATGAATAATCCTCCTTTGGAAATTGCTTTATGGCTAGGGGATTATTTACAAGATCGCTACAATCAAAATTGCTTAAATGCTTATCAATTAGCCGCAATGTTCAAACTCCTCGATAATTTAGTAGATGCTTTGGGTGCTTGCGAAAGGATTCTTAAAACGCCGATTCCTTTAGCTTATGCGATACATCTCAAACAGCTTTTACTGATTTATTGTTTGCTATTACCCTTCCAAATGGTGAACGAGTTTGTTTGGCTTACGGGGGGAATTGTGGGGGTAGTCAGTTTCACTTTATTTGGTATTGAAGCCATTGGTCTTGAAATTGAAAACCCCTTTGGTTATGATGCCAATGACTTACCTTTAGATGCTATGTGTCAGACCATGCAAACTAATATTGAAGATTTAATTACCCTCGCCCCCAGTGTATGTAATTGGGATAACATTGAACAAGATTACGACAAGAAATCACGCCAACAAAACTGGTAAAAGTCGAAAAAAAGACGCGATCGCTTTGTATGGAAAATAAACAAATTTGGTTGGGTATCGATCCGGGATTAGCGACAGTGGGTTGGGCTATTTTAGAAAGCTGCGATGCTAATACTGCGGTAATTATTGATTGCGGAACTATCGAAACTCACAAAAAATATTCGACGGCTCAACGACTTCTCGAAATTGAAGAAGATTTAGTCGCTTTGATTGATGAATTTCAGCCCAATTACGCCGCTTTGGAAATGCCTTTCTTCAGCCGTCAAATTAAAGCCGCAGGAGGCGTTTTACAAGCCGTTGGCATTATCAACTTAGTCTGTTATCGCCAAGCCCATCTCGAACCCATCCAACTGCATCAATCCAGTTGGAAAGCACATCTTGGCAATGGTCGTGCGACGAAAGACGAAGTTGCCCAAATGCTACAACAATTACTCAATTTGGAGACAATTCCCATTGATGATGCGGTGGATGCTATTGGGATTGCTTACGCGGGTTTGTGTGGTTTAACGAATAATATTAACTAGATTCCCCGCAGTACAATTATGCCTCAGTTGGGGCAGTATAACCTTGGATATTTTCGGGGTTATATTGCTTTAAAATATTAGTAGCTTTATCGAGAACGGCTTTTGAACCTTGAGCAACAATGAGGTATTTTCCCGCATTGAGGCGATTGCGATAAGCGAGAGCATCCCCACTTCCGACTGTCCAACCCACAACTCTACCCATAATTAATGCGCCTAAAGCTCCTGCAACCGCGCCAAAAACACCGCCAATAATATGATTAAAAATGGGGCTAGTATCAGCAATAATTTGAATTTCTGTGAGGGTGTTAAAGAGATAGCCAGCCGCAAAACCAAAGGGAATCAACCAATAGGATAAAAGGCGCGATCGCGTTTGAGCCGCCGTGTTAGGATGAATCAAACCGAAATCATCGGCACTTTGATACCCTTCTCCTAACAAAGTAATATCGTCTACTGCTAAGTTATTATTTTTTAAGGAAGAATAAGCGGCTTCGGCTTGAGGGCGATCGCTCAAAACTGCGATAAGATAATTCATAACAATCACAAAATAATTAAAGATTACTGTTATCTTTAACTTATCGCAGAACTCAGCGTTTTACCTCTATCTTCTGTGGTACAAAGCCCTCAACCAAACTTCAAAAACCGTTGGCGGTTGAGTTAACTTTTTGCCTCAACTCTGCTTAAAACTCTGCTGACACTAAGTCCGCCGTTTCCAGCTTTTCGAGATATTGACGAATTAGCCCAATAGTAATTTCGGGAACTTCTAACTGCGGCGTTAAACCCACATTATCTAACTCTAAAAAATATTGAATTGCATCGGAATTTAATGCTGCTAAACGCCGCCCAATTTCCGGCCCGGTAAATTGGGATTTCTGCCCCCAAATAATCGCTGTCGGAATCGTCAATTGCGTCACATACAGCGACAAATCAAAACATAAATCTCCCCGTACAAAAGACAAAGCACTATATTCAGCATTCTTTTGTTTAGCAGATTGCAAATAAGCGCGAATAATTTCCGGATAAACTCGTTCGGAACGAGCAAACTGGCGGTTTTCTAAAAAGTTACGAATTCCCCCTTCTGTTGCTACTCCCGCATTGTAAATAAAGCGGTCTAAAACTGGTGTTGTTACCAACTGAGCAAAAAAGCTACGACTGTAATCTTGACCAAAATCTGACAATCCCGCAGGAGTTGTGAGGATAAGACATTTGAACAAATCCGGTCGTTCAATCGCAGCCCGAATTACTAATGCAGCCGTCAGGGAAGAAGCCACCACTGGGGTTGGACTATCAGCCGTTTGCTCGATAAACTCAATAATCGTCTGAATGTAGTCCTGGGGCTTATAGTTGCGTTCGGGATGGTCGGAACGTCCCCACCCGATTAAATCTGGGGCAATCACGCGATAATCTGGAATGAAGGCCGGATAAACCTTTGACCATTCGTAAGCCGAAGACCCACCCCCGAAGCCGTGCAGAAAAACCAAGCTGGATTTGTCGCGGTTAATAAAGTCTTTCCAAGGGGCTTGAGTGGGCGTATAGTAAACCATTGTACCAAGGGAGGTCACAACGGAGTTGCGTTCAATACCAATAGGTTCGATCATGTTGTTTAGGGTCTTGATTTAAGTCTGGCGGCTTATTCTTAAGGTACTACTAAACTTCGATGATACTCGTCTAGCTTAGGGCAGATTCTTCAGAAAAATACTAATTGTGAGGTTACTTATTTAAAGAATTGATGAGAAATTCTGGAAGTCTTGAAGGAAAAAACTGGAGATTTATCCCTTTCAAATCAAGAGTCAAGATTACTTTTATTTTGAATATTTATGTCTAGACCTACTATTTATATTGCCATTACAGCCCACGGTTTTGGTCACGCAGTACGGGCTTGTACTGTAGCGTCGCAAATTCAAAAAATCAATCCTGAAATTTTATTGATTTTGGTAACAACTGCTCCTCATTGGTTACTAGAATCTTATATTTCTGGTCATTTTATTTACCGCACAAGAGCATTAGATGTGGGGGTAATTCAAGGGGACAGTTTGACGATGGATAAAGAAAAAACTTTAGCGAGATTGCAAGAAATTCGTTACCAGCAAAGTCGCTTAATTCAAGCCGAAGCCGATTATATTCAAACTAATCGCGTCGGTTTAGTATTAGCTGATATTCCCCCCATAGCGGCTGCGATCGCGAAAAAAGCAGGAGTTCCTTGTTGGATGATGAGTAACTTTGGGTGGGATTTTATTTATCGCGATTGGGGTGGAGAATTTAACGAAATTGCCGATTGGATGAGTCAACAGTACAGTCAATGCGATCGCCTTTTTCGTTTACCCTTACACGAATCAATGAGCGCTTTTCCTATAATTACTGATGTCGGCTTAACCGGGGGAACGCCTCGATTTAGTGTCGAGCAATTGCGTTCTCAATTTAATCTGCAAATTCCCCAGGAAAAGACAGCTTTATTGACATTTGGGGGACTCGGTTTGCAACAAATTCCCTACAACAATATTAAAGACTTTTCTGACTGGCAATTTATTACATTTGATGGTCACGCGCCGGATTTTCCTAATCTCCTCAAAGTCACTGATTTACAATACCGTCCGGTTGATTTTATGCCTGTGGTGGGTCGAGTTGTTTCTAAACCTGGATACAGTACCTTTGCTGAAGCTTTGCGTCTTAATATACCGATTATTTCATTGACGCGAGCAGGATTTGCTGAGTCACCTTTTTTGCTTGAAGGTATTAAAAATTACGCTCATCACCGCATTGTAACGGTGGCGGAGTTTTTTCAGGGAAATTGGGAGTTTTTACGGCAACCTTTACATCCTCCTTTCCAATCTGAGTCTCTCGATGCCAATGGAACAGAAGCAATTGCCCGCGCTGTCGTCTCTTTTTTCAACACTATGATGTAGGAAATATTTTGCTTAAATGTAGTGCGGCTTTTTACCGAATTTTTAGAACTTGAAAAAGAACTAAAAAGCGAAATCTGCAAGTATGCCAAAAAGCTTTGAAAGCGCACCCAACTTGCTAATTTTGCCTGGGAATCGCTACAATTTGCCTTAGATGGTGAGGACAACCTCTCAGCCCGACGAAGCTGCTAGAGGGGCATCTCAGGCAGGTTGGGAACGAGACAGGGTGGGTTAGCCAAAACGATCGCCAGGTCGGGTGGCTGCGGTGGCTTCTTCTTCAGTATTAATGCAGCCGGGTTTCTGGACAAATTTACAAACTCTTTGCCATAATCGCGATCGCGTTCCTGGCGGACCAAAGGAAAAATTAACGAGATCGCCTTGAATTTTGACACCGCATACTGGGCAAGTTTCGGATTGCACTGAAGCCATAATTTGGGAGTTTTCCTCTGAAGATAAGATTGAGTTTAGGTTAAAAAGCTGAAGGGCGCGATCGCGTCGCTCGTCAGATAGATAGACCCAAAAGTGGTTTCATTCTTACGAAGGATTGCACCGATTGGCTGTATCTATTGTTACCGAAAACCCATTAAAATCGGTAATTCTAGACTAGCAAATTACAGAAGTCTGGCTTAATTCAAGTGAGTGGATAATTCTTTCTCTTGATAGACGATTTTTGGGCATATTGTTGCTTATTCTGGAAAAGAGTACCACAATTGCCTACTATCTACTAAAACTCAAAAGTTATTATGCCTATTCCCATTCCTGCCCATCCTGCGGGTTTTTCCCAAGGTAATATTAACGCTTCTTTGCACATTGATATTTTTCTCGATATTCAGTGTCCTTTTTCTCGAAAAGCCTGGCCAACTATCTTGAAAATTGTAAAACTTTACCAAGATAAAGCTTATTTTACCTTCTATCCGATGACCCTTCCCAATCATCGTCAAAGCTGGGATGCAACTAAAGCTGCCGTTGCTTTTTCTCACGATAATACTGAGGAGTTTATCCAATTTTACGATTACTTATATAATCATCAAAACCAACTACAAAATAGCGTTTTTGAAAAACGGACACAAGTTGATTTATACGAGCTTTTAGCTGAATTTGCTGCCGATTGTGGCGATCGGCAACCTGAAAATTTCATTCAAACCCTCAAAAGCGAAGCAATTTATGAAGCCACAAAAATCCCGATGCGAATTGCTTTCAGTCGAGGAGTTTGGTCTACTCCGACTTTCTTTATTAACGAAGCAGAAGTAACAGAACTTTCTTCGTCTGCAACGGTGGAAGATTGGCAAAAACTATTAGACGATTTACTCTAATTTTAATTTCAAAACCCACTAATTTTTGAGGTTGTGAAAGCGGACTTCGCCATGTTAACCCCCAATTTTTAATCGATGGGAAATGTTAATAACGGCGAAATTGAGGTAGATATTTCCCTCCGAAAATATCGTGCAACAAAACATAAAAACAGGGAATCATAAAGAGGGTTAAAAAAGTGGCGAGGGATAATCCTGAAAACACCACAACCCCCAATGGTTGCAGAAATTCTGACCCTTCACCAAGCCCCAAAGCTAGGGGAAATAAGCCCAGTACCGTTGTAATGGTGGTCATGAGGATAGGACGCAGGCGTTGAGGGGCAGCATTGAGCATCGCGATCGCGTGACTGTAGCGGTGTTTGGCTCGCAGTTGGTTAGCCAACTCTACCATGACGATCGCGTTATTAACCACAATCCCGACTAACAAAACTGCCCCAACCAACACTGTTGCCCCGACTGGCGTTTGAGTTAAGTATAAACCGAAAATTCCTCCGGCTAAGGCGAGGGGAACAGTCAGTATAATTACGAGGGGATCGACCAGGGAATTATACTGAACTGCCATCACGACAAAGACGAGAAACGCCGCTAACCCACCCAGGATGCCCAGAGAACGCTGTAATTCTTGATTAGACTCGGCAGTGGTACTGGGGAGTATAACCACGCCTTCTGGGAGGTTTAGGGACGCGATCGCGGCTTGGGTTTCCGCTAGGGCTTCGCTGAGACTGGCTTCTTCGGCTAAATCCCCAGAGATAATAAAAACTTGCCGTTGATTGATGCGTTGAATATCTCCAGGGGCTTGGCCTTTTTGCAAAGTAGCCACTTCCCGCAAAGCAATGGGACGATTGTTCAGGCTAAATAGGGGCAATTGGGCAAGTTGATCGAGGCGCTGACGGGATTCCGAGTCTAAGCGGACGCGAATATCCACGAGGCGATCGCCCCTTTGCAATTGCGTCGGAACAGACCCCAGGAGGGCGGTTTGCAGGGGTTCGCCAATGTCAGTGGTAGTCAGTCCCAATTCAGCCAAACGTTCCCAATCGGGGAGAATTTGCACTTCAGGTTGAGGGCGATCGGCATCGGGACGAAAACGAGCATTTGTCACATCGCGATCGAGGACTTCTAGAACTTGACGACCTGCGGCTTCTAAGACTTCTTTATCCGCCCCTTGTAGCATAACATCAATATCGGCTCGCACGGGGGAGTTACTCAGAATAATACCCCTTACTTGTCCGGGGGAAAGGCGCAAACGCACATTAACTAAGTTGAGTTTTTCGAGTTCTTGAGTAACGCGATCGCTAAAAGCTTGAACATCCGTTCCGGGCTTGAGAGTAATGGTACTCGAACCGCGTAAAATGTTGTTCACCGTGATATCAGCAAATAATGCTCCCCCAATCGTGGTAAATGTATACTGAGTTTCCGGTTGACTGAGTAAAATTTCGTCTACGGCTTGCATTACTTTTTGATTGGTTTCGAGGGTTGTTCCGGGGGGAAACTGCGCTCTTAAGTTAGCTTGGTCGGTGTTAATTTGGGGGAGTAGTTCTTGAGGAAGGCGTTGGTTCATCCAGATACTACTACTACTTAAAATTGCAATAACTAAAATAATAAATAGAATGCGAAAACGTAGTACCCAATCCAGCACATTTTTGTAACGGCGAGTTACCGTAATAAACCGTTGATTAAAGCCGCGAATCAAGCCAAAATTAGCAATACCGCTAGAATGGCGCAAGCGTAGTAACCGCGAAGCCAGCATGGGAACGACAGTTAAAGCTACGGCTAAGGAAGCGGCGACGGCAAAACTAATCGTTAAAATTAATTCGCTAAAGAGTAGAGAAACAAAGCCCCCAATCAACAGAAAAGGTAAAACAGCAACTAAGTTAGTCGCTGTAGATGCAACCAAAGCAGATTCAACTTCTTGACCGCTATTAATAGCCTTTTCCAGGGTGCGATCTGGGCTACTTTCTATCCCTACGGCAATGTTTTCTAACATGACAATGGAGTTATCTACAACAATTCCAACTCCTAATGCCAAGCCTCCTAAACTAAACACATTTAATGACAAACCAAACAGTTTCATTAAAATAACTGCCGCGAGGGTTGCCAGGGGAATAGCCGCAACAATGATAAAGGTTTGACGCAGAGAACCCAGAAAAATAAAAACGGCGATCGCGGCCAAAATTGTTCCCGTTAAACCCGCAGTCACAACATTCGTAATGGAAGCTTTAACAAAACGAGATTCATCTAGGGTTTCTACTAAATTCATGGCTTCAGGAATAATCTGAGCATCTCGCAAAAACTGAATTCGTTGTTTAACGGCATTAATAACTGTAATTGTATTCGCGTCGGGTTGTTTTTGAACGCTAACTTTGACGGCAGGTTTGCCATTCAAAAGTACAAAAAGTCGCTGCTCTTCTGTACCATCAACAATAGTGGCAATATCTTGTAGTTTAATACGTCGCTGGCTGCCAATTTCGCTGTTTCCCGGTAATGTCAAGGACAAATTACGAACTTCCTCAGCATTCTGAAAGCGCCCCACCGCGCGGGTTAGAGGTTCTCCAGCTTCTCCTTGCAAACGACCCCCCGCAATATCTTGGTTGCGATCGCGTAGACTATCAAGAACGTCTTGCACTTCGATCCCCAAAGTTTGCAAGCGCCGCAAATCCAGTTCTACCGTGACTTCTTCGCGCAATCCCCCAGTCACATTTACCGACGCAACCCCCGGAATAATACCGAGTTCTCGCTCAATCTCCTCATCCGCAAAAACCCTGAGTTCTACGGGGTCTAAGTTGTCTGAATCGAGAGCAAACTCGTAGATAGGCAGTTGAGAGGGTTCGTACTTGAACAAGCGGGGTTCTTCGACGACATCGGGGAGACGATCTCTAGCACGATTAAGGGTTGCTGTGGCTTCACTCAAAGCGCGATCGATGTCTTCCCCTGGTGCAAAGAAAAGGTTGATGCTGATGCGTCCCTCCCGCGTTTCTGAGAACACCTGAGCAACTCCATCGGTAGCACTCATAACTTCTTCAAGGGGTTTGGTAATTTCTTCAACAGCGACTTCTGGGGAGACTCCTGGTGCATCAGCGCGCAAACCAATGCGAGGATAAGTAATAGCTGGAAGGAGGTCTACTTGTAGCCGAAAAATGCAGAAAATACCGACCACAATGGTGGCAATTGTTAACATTAATACGGCAATATGACGGCGAATGGATAGCCCACTGAGGGAAAAGCGAGAGGGAGTTTGGGAGTTCATTGCAGTTGCGAGGAGAGGATAATTCGCGATCGCTTATTCGATTTTTGCAGTATTTTCTGAATCATACACAACTTTATGATTTCCTACCACTGCAATCATTTTTTATATCTAATAATAAAACCCAGATGTTCGAGGACAATAACAGGCATTTGTAGCCAAATTTCTAGATAAGTTGCGATGGCTTCCCCAAGGCGTATTTCAGTAATGGGTAAAAGCTTGAATACCGGGTTTTTCCTAAAATTTTGAGAGCTTCATTGTAACGCAGGCGATCGCCAATGGCATAGGCAATGGGGGCAAAATCTCTCTTCCGACCTTGTAAAGCTGTTGGGGATTGGCTTTCGGCCTCCTTTTTCTAGACCCAGAAGCAACAGAATTATTACCAAAGCAGGCTTGATCCTTCTTTTTTTTTGCTAACGCTCTAAAATATAAGAATGGGATTCTTGACAACATCCCTGGCTGTGCAAAAAACCTCTCAATAGTCAGGATAATTTGTGTTGCTACTAAATTCAGATATGATTTGAGCATTCACGCGATCGCAGGGCTGCTTTATAGTTTTAAGAGTTAAGCTTAACGACCGCAATCCCTTATTGCATCTAGAGTTATGGCTGATTGCCAAATCCGTCCGTCTCTCCAAGCGATTCGTAAAGTCAAAAATGCACTTTTACAGGAACGTTTGCGCCAAAAACTTCTGGAAGATATTACGGGTTTGAGTCCACAAACAATTATGCGTTTTTTATGGGAAGAATCCATCGATCGATTGAGCCTCGAAACAATTTATGCTGCACTTAATTTACACTGGGAGGAGGGAGATGTTGTGGTTGATTCTCAAAAACGAGAACCGATTCAAAGTGTTAATTTAGAAGTCCTCATTCACGAAATTCGCCAACATTGTTGCGATCTTGTTTTTAGCCGTTATTCCTATACACAACTATTAAATCTTCAGAAAGCTAGGGTCGATCGTTTTTGGGTAGATTTGTATCATCTCGAAGCCCTACCGCGAGAAGCTTATTTTTCGACAAGAGACCTTCTCGAACAAGGTCAAAATCTAGATGATAGCGATCGCTTTGGTTTAGGAGAACGCCGTCAACGCAGTTCGGGTTTAGACATTGCGAACCGTTATCAACGAATTATTATTTTGGGTAAATGCGGATCGGGAAAAAGTACCTTTCTACGCCATCTCGCGATCGCTTGCTGTCTAGAGAAATACAAAAGTGACTGTATTCCAGTGCTAATTGAACTCAAAAATTGCCCTCCTGTAGAAGCCACTCATACTTCCTTTTTGACGGAATATCTACATCGCGAGTTTGCTTTAGATCGAATTGCGCTCACCGAACAAATTTTATGTAGTGGTAAAGTTCTAATTTTGTTAGATGGTTTAGATGAAATCCCCGATTCTTACCGCCGCAATGTTCAATATATTATTCGGAATTTTTGCCAGCGCTACTACAAAAATCAGTTTTTACTAACCAGTCAAAACCAAATTACGGAATGTAATTATACGACTTTTGAATATTTTGAAATTGCTGAATTTAATCGCAAACAAGTTCAAAAATTTGCTAAAACTTGGTTTACCGCGTTAGTCAAAAATCCGGTTAAAAGTGAAGCTTTAACTAAACAATTTTTAACCAAGCTGAATCTGCCCGAACACCGCAAAATTCAAGACATGGTAGTCAACTCCATCGATCTCAGTTTAGCCTGCTGGATTTATATCAGTGGTGATGAGTTTCCTTGTTCTCCTTTTGAACTTTACAACCAAGGCTTTCGTTTAGTTTTAGAAATTTGGAAAGATGACCTTCCTCAAAGTCAAAGCTCTATCTACAAAAATATGTCAGTAGCTCAAAAAATTGACTTGTTTTGTTTTTTAGCGACGGTTACCTTTGAACGAGGTTTGTGTTTATTTAGTAAACGCCAAATTAAAGCTTTAATTGCTCGTTATCTTGCCAAAAGTTTGCCACCTAAAACAGATTACGACCAAATTTTAGCGGATAGCGAAGCTGTTTTAGAAGCCATTGAAAATCAGCACAGTTTTATTGTCAAACGCAGTCATGAAATCTATGCTTTTGCGTCTCAGAAATGCCATGAATTTTTTGTTGGTTATGCAATCCTTGACAAATTTCATCTTTTACAAACCGATTTACCATTTAGTCAATTTATTACTAAAAATTGGCAGGAATTTTTAGGATTTACTTTGCAAAAGCTGGTTAATCCTGATGACTTTGTGCTTCAACTCAAACAAAAAATTGATAAAATTTTAGTTGAAGATCGCAAACTTCAAATTTTTCTAGAGTGGGTAACTCAAAAAGCAATTTTAATTCAAGTTTCTTACAAACCTTCAGCCGCTCGCGCTTTCTATTTTTCTCAAGCTTTAGACCGCCTTTTTGAGCCAAAACTAAGCCGTCCCCTAGACTTTTCTCACGCAGTCGATCGCGCTCTCAAGTCCGATCTCCACGATCGCTCTTTAGCTTATCAACTGGATCGCAATCTCGACTCAGATTTTAGCAATAATGCGATTCATAAGCTCGATTATGACTTAGCAGTTGACTTGATTTTAGATTGTTTATTAGTGACTTATGCTTACGATCTCAACCTATTTTTAACTTATAGTAGCGATCGCGACTTTGACCTCGACCCAGAACTCCAACAGTCTCTCAAAAGATTTAAAAATCAACTGCCCAGTGCAGACAAAGATGACAAAAAATATCAAAAATGGCTGCAAACCAACGGTAAAATCTGGATGCAAAATCTACGGATGGCGATTATCCAGCACCGCAATATCGGCTACGAATGGCAATTTAGCGATAACCAAAAAAACTTACTGAGAAAATATTATTATGCCAATAAAATTCTAGTAGAATGCTTAAATGATACGAATCAAGTCAGTCACCAGGTACGTCAAGATGTAGAAGACACCTTGCTTTTGCCTATGACTGAAATAGAAAAACGCCAACAAGAAGCTTATCGTCATTTAGATACCCAAAACTAATTTCATGTCCATGTTGTCCGTTCAAAACCTGCAAAAAACTTATGGAAAACGGCAAGTTTTGCGAGGCTTAAATCTACACATCAAAGCTGGAGAAATTTACGGATTACTCGGCCCCAATGGGGCAGGAAAAACCACAACCATTAACATTATTTGTAATCTTTTGCAGGCCGATCGCGGTACAATTTATCTAGACGGTCAACGATTATCCGACCGAACTAAACCCCTCCTCGGCGTTGCCCCTCAAGAAAACTTACTCTACAAAAGCTTATCCTGCGCCGAAAACCTGGACTTTTTTGCCCGTTTGTACGGCTTAACCGGGAAATTGAAGCAAAAACAGGTTATTGCGAGTTTAGCCGCCGTTAATCTAGCCGATCGCGCTGGCAGTGTTGTCGAAACCCTGAGTGGGGGTATGCAGCGTCGTCTCAATATCGCTGTAGCCATCGTCCATCAACCCAAACTGGTCATTCTCGACGAACCCACCACGGGACTCGACATCGAAGCCCGTTACGAAATTTGGGACTTGATTCGTCACCTCAAAGCCCAAGGCATTACCATTTTACTCACTACGCACCTCCTCGACGAAGCCGAACGTTTGTGCGATCGCATTGGTATCCTCAAAAACGGTCAAATTGCAGCCGAGGGAACCCTTACCCAATTGCGTCAGTGGGTCAAAGCTCAAGAAATCGTCGCGATTCAAACTCCCGACGAAAAAGCCGCGATCGCCCGCGCCACCGAACTCGGTTATCCTTATCGCTATTATGGCCCAGACTTAACCTTTTGGCTGCCCGAAGCCCTAGAATTACAGCAAATTATTACCAACTTTGACGGTATTGCCCTCGACTCCATTTCCCGGCAAAAAGTCAACTTAGAACATATTTATCTCGAAGTAACGCAAAATCAACGAGATTGAACCAAAAAGCGATAAAAACGGCTTGCAAATTCCCAGAACTAGCATCCCCTCTTCAATTTACAAAGTTGCAAAACCGGCCAAAATAATCTCTATGCTTAGAGATAATACACCCAACAAAGCCGCGATCGCCGATCTATTCCCTCTTTAAACTTCCGCTAAAATAACGGCAAGTCAACCCTTCTGTAGCAGTATGACCGAGCAACAGGACAGCGCCAAAATTCCCGATCGCGAAGACAATAATAGCACCTCCTGGCAAGACCGCATCACCGGAGTTTGGCAAAGTGCGGGCGATCGCCTCAACTATGCTACCGAAAAACTAACTCAACTGCTCCCCTTCGATCGTGCCGCCCAAACCGCCTTCAAATGGTTTAACGTCGATGAAGCCGAAATTGCCCAAATTCTCCAAACCGTCAAAAGCGAACTTCCCACCACCGAAGCCCTCCTCATCGGCAAACCCCAAGCAGGCAAAAGCTCCATTGCACGGGCATTAACCGGAGTTTCTGCCGACATCATCGGTCAAGGATTCCGCCCTCATACACAGCATACCGAACGCTACGCCTATCCCAACGAAGACCTACCCCTGCTTATTTTTACCGATACCGTCGGTTTAGGCGATATTAACCAAGAAACCCAAGAAATTATCGACGAATTAAGTAACGATCTCGCCAAAAACAATCGTCACGCCCGTATTTTAATCCTTACTGTCAAAATCAACGACTTCGCCACCGATACTTTGCGTCAAGTCGCCGCACAACTGCGAGAAACCTATGCCAATATCCCTTGTTTGCTGGCTGTTACCTGTTTGCACGAAGCTTACCCCTCCCTAGCCGCAGATCACCCCCTTTATCCCCCCCAATACGAAGCCGTTCAACGAGCATTTACCGCTTTGCAAAACGACTTTAAAGACTTGTGCGATCGCGCCATTCTCGTAGACTTTACCCTCGAAGAAGACGGCTATAACCCCACATTTTACGGTCTTGAAGCCCTGCGAGACACTTTAGCCGAATTACTCCCCGAAGCCGAATCTCGCGCCATTTATCAACTGCTGGATGAAGAAGCCGGACAGCAACTCGGTAATATGTATCGCGACATCGGACGACGTTACATTTTGGCATTTTCCATCGCTGCGGCCACCCTAGCTGCCGTTCCCCTCCCCTTTACCACCATGCCCGTTTTAACTGCCCTACAAGCCTCTATGGTGGGGGTTTTAGGCAATCTCTACAAACAGAAAATTTCTCTTTCCCAAGCCGGAGGACTGATCAGCGCGATCGCGGGAGGATTTCTCGCTCAGGCTGTGGGTCGCGAATTAGTCAAGTTTATCCCAGGATTGGGTAGCGCGATCGCGGCATCCTGGGCTGCGGCTTACACCTGGGCGCTAGGAGAAGGCGCTTGCGTTTATTTTGGCGACCTTCTAGGGGGCAAAAAGCCCGATCCCCAGCAAATTCAACAAGTGATGTCAGAAGCTTTTACCCAAGCGAAAGAACGTTTTAAGGGGATTGGGTCGTAGGGAGTGGGAGGAGTGGGAGGAGTGGGAAGTAATTAGAATTGTGACGAACAACCAACAACTAACAACCAACAACCAATAACAAAATGTAAACTTTGCATAAAATCCCCAGACTTTTCGTGAAAGTTAAGAGAGAAGCCCACAACTCGCAATGGGCTAGGTTAAGATTGACCCGGAGTTGTGATGATTGGGGTTAAAGTAATCGTCCACAGACCGACTGTAAGGCGATCGCACTTTTCACCCCATGACCACTGCCGCCATGTTTTAACACCAAAACCAACTTTCAACACCGAAAATTATGAATAGTAATCCCGCTTTCGCTTCTTTTACGGCGATCGCCCTTAAAGTAGTTGCCGTAATTCTAATTTTGTCATCCCTCGTGGATTACATCACCCTTTTAATCCCCTTCAATCCCACCGTAACCGAGTGGCAAGTCGGTTTTACCAACGCCATCGTCGATCGCGGTATTATCCCTATGGTCGGGATTGTTTTTCTGCTCATTGGCTATTGGATTAGCAATACTGTCGAACCGATTGGGGGAGGTTCGATGTTTGCGGATTTACGCTTTTGGGCTTTTCTCCTCGCTAGTATTCTGGGTTTACTGTTCTTGCTTCTCGTTCCCCTACACATCAGCAATCTCAGCAATCTTAGCGCCGACCGACTAACCGCAATCGACCAAGAAGCCAGTACCCTAGAAGAACGAATCAGTCTAGAAGAAGAACGTCTCAAGAATACCCTCAACGACCAAGCCCAACTCGACCAACAATTGAAGCAACTAGACACAATCATTGAGTCTGGAGCAGTCCAAGGTCAAGAACTTTCTCCCGAACAAATCCAGCAAGCCGAAGCCTTACGCCAACAACTCCTCACAGCCCGCGAGAATCCCGAAGCCCTACAAACTGAACTTCAAACTGAAATCGATAAGCGCAAAACCGAACTCGCGACTCAACGCACCGAACTCGAAAGCCAAGCCAAAACCGAAGCCTTTAAAAACGGTATTCGCATCGGGATTAGTAGCTTTCTGCTCGCTATCGGTTACATTGCCATCGGTTGGACAGGCTTCAAAGGCTTAGGAACGGGTAGTGGCGGTCGTCGTCGCGTTTCTGCCAAATAAACTCTTTTTAATGCTCCTCACCTCTAAATTCAGCGTTTGAGATGTTCTCTATCTACATCCTCACTTACAACGAAGAAATTGAGATCGCGGCTTGTATCGAATCAGCCCGCGATCTCTGTGATGATCTTGTGGTCGTTGACTCTTTCAGTGGCGATCGCACCGTCGAAATTGCCCAACAATACAACGTTCGCGTCGTCCAACACGCCTTTGAAAGTCACGGTCGTCAGCGCACTTGGATGCTGAAAGAAGTTCCCACAAAACACGACTGGGTGTACATCCTCGAAGCCGACGAACGGATGACCCCAGAACTTTTTGCGGAATGCGTCCAAGCCACCCAATCCGAGGCGTACATCGGCTATTATGTCGCCGAGCGGGTCATGTTTATGAACCACTGGATTCGTCACTGCACCCAGTATCCCCGCTACCAAATGCGCCTTTTTCGTAAAGGTAAAGTTTGGTTTGACGACTACGGTCACACCGAACGCGAAGTTTGTGACGGCCCCACAAGCTTCATCCAAGAAACCTACCCCCACTATACCTCCGGTAAAGGCTTTGCTCGCTGGTTCGACAAACACAACCGCTACTCCACCGACGAAGCCCAAGAAACCATCCACCAACTCGCAAAAGGCCAAGTCCGTTGGTCGCAAATTATCTTCGGGAAAACCGAAGTCGAACGCCGACGGGCCCTCAAAGACTTATCCCTGCGAATCCCCTTTCGTCCCTTAGTCCGTTTTCTCTATATGTACTTTTTCTTGGGGGGGTGGCTTGATGGCAGTCCCGGTTTTACTTGGTGTACTCTACAAACCTTTTACGAGTACATGATTACCCTCAAAGTTTGGGAGTTGAAACATTCCCCAGAACCCCATACTCCACCACCTGTAAAGTAATCTCTACCGCGATCGATTCGGTAGAACAGAAGAATAGCAGCAGCCTCGATGTTAAAATGTCAAGCAAGTTACATTATCTCGACGGTAGCAAAGCGTAACGGGAGAACAGGCCATCAATCACGGGGCCAGTTCCCTCGGTTTCGCTCTTTGGGTTCTGAAAATTTGCAGCAATTCTTGACAATTTTTAATAATGTTAAGGAGTCCAGAATTCAGATCGCCATCAGCTTACCAAACGAGAGCGCGATCGCCAATTCTTAAGAAAGCCATCGTAAATTAACTGTTATTGATACACCAAGGAGAGTCAGCAAAATCTGTGCTGCAACGCTTGAAGCAAAACCTGAAAAATGACCTAATTGCCGGATTACTGGTGGTTATTCCTTTAGCAACCACCATTTGGCTAAGTTACACGATCGCGCGTTGGGCGATCGACTTTCTCACGGAAATTCCCAAACAAATCAACCCCTTCCAAGGCTTAGACCCCATTCTGACCTATTGTCTCAACTTAGCAATAGGATTCGCCGTACCTTTGGCATTCATCTTATTTGCGGGTTTAATGGCGCGTAACATCGCCGGACGCTGGTTACTCGATGTGGGAGAGCGTATCTTACAAGCGATTCCCCTCGCGGGTTCTGTCTACAAAACCCTCAAGCAAATCCTCGAAACCCTCCTCAAAGACTCCAGCAGTAAATTCCGACGAGTGGTGATGGTAGAATACCCCCGGCGCGGCGTGTGGACGATTGGCTTTGTTACCGGAACGGCAAATGGTCAGTTTCAATCGCGAGTTTCCCATCGAATGCTGAGTGTATTCATCCCGACAACCCCCAACCCCACTTCGGGCTGGTACGCGATGGTTCCCGAAGAAGATGTACTCAATATCTCCATGTCCATCGAAGATGCCTTTAAAGTCTTAATTTCCGGCGGTATTGTCAGCCCCGAAACCGCCCAACCCGTGACTCTTCCCAAAACTTACCCCAAGAACAAGCAAGCCCTGACTCTCGAAATCCCTGAAGAAAGTCATCAAGTCGTCCCAGTTGAAGATGATAATTGATTGGGTTATTGGTTGTTCGTCACTGGTAACTGGTAACTGGTAACTGAAAATCCCCCGATTGCCGACTGCCCAAAACTACTGCCCACTGCCCAAGACCTACTGCCTAAAAAAACTGTTGACTGATGACTGTTAACTGAAAAAGCTGCCCACTGCCCAAGACCTACTGCCTAAAAACTATGCCTCCTCGTAAACAACCCCGTCGGATTGCCCGCGAACTGGCTTTGTTAAGCCTGAGCCAAATTAAAACAGAAGACTCAGAAAGCCTGTCTCAGCAAAAATTGAATGATTTGGTCTTGGCTGCCATTCGCACCCTAACCACCGAGCTACAGGACGCTTTAGAAGCGGCTGCGGCTGAAGTTCGTCGGGGGGGCGATCGCCTCCTGACCAGCGAAACTAGAGCCAATGATGTTCGCAGTGCGAAGGCGATGGTGCAAGAAGCCCTAGAACTCACTCAAACCGCCATTAACCGTCTCGGAGATGCCGTAGAGTTACCGGAATTTGTACAACTTGCCAATCAACACGAAGTCCGCGAATATGCCATCGAACTGATTGATACCGTCAGTCGCCGTCAGATTGAGATTGACGACATGATTAATGGCACAATTGTCAACTGGCAATTAAGTCGTTTGCCCAAAATTGACCAAGATATCTTACGGATTGCGGTAGCGGAAATGTGGCTACTCGGCCTCGATACTCAATTCACAATCAACGTCAAATTTGCGATTAACGAAGCCGTTGAGTTAGCCAAACGCTACTCAGAAGCAGAAGGTTATCGTTTGATTAACGGCGTGTTGCGGCGAGTCAGCGAAAAACTCAAAGCCGAAGCCCCGTTGTAAGCTTGGGTTCTGGCTGCACCATTTTTTCGGTATAGTGAAAGGACGCTATTGTACTGTTATGGCCGTCGGAGAGAAACGCTGTGTTTGATTGGTTTCGTCGGAAGTTTGGCGATCGCGATAAACAAAATAAAGACGCACAAAAAGAACAAACTCCTGCACCCCAGGAGGAAACCCCAGATGAACCCGAACCCGTCGCAACACCAGCGACTTCAGACCAAGAAGATCGCCTAAAATGGGCAAAAGCGGCTTATCAAAACATCCAGCAACGTCAAACCTCTGAACCGGAACCCGAATCTGTTGCAGAAGTTGAACCCGAAACCGAACCTGTTGCAGAAGTTGAAACCGTTGCAGAACCCGAAACCGTTGCAGACACAGAACCACAACCCGAACCTGTAGCAGAACCCAAAACCGTTGCAGACACAGAACCACAACCTGAGCCTGTAGCAGAACCGGAACCGGAACCCGAACCTGTAGCAAAGGTTGAGGAAACAGCAACCGAACCGGAAGAACCTGCCACTCCGACTCCCGCTTGGATGCAGAAATCTGACGCGCTCGAACGGTTGAAAGAAACCGCAATCGAAACCCCAGAACCCGAAGAAGTACCCAAGAGCGAACCGCAAGCCAAACCCAAGCCCTACATCGAGTTTGACGAGGAATTTGTCTGGTCGGCTCAAGTCCTGGCAGATCAAGGACGACGGCCGGATGAGGTATCAGTTGAAGAAATTAGCTGGCTCAAACGCTTGCGTCAGGGCTTGGGTAAAACGCGACGGGGCTTGATCAATCAACTGAAGTCTGTGGTGGGTCAAGGGCCGCTCAACGAAGACGCGGTGATGACGATTGAGGCGTTGTTGTTGCAAGCGGATGTGGGGATTGAAGCCACGGATTATATTATCGAAACCTTGCAGGAGAAGTTACGGGAAGAAGCCCTACCTCCCGAACAGGCGATCGCGTACCTTAAGAAAATCCTGCGCGACTTGCTCGACGCTCCCCTAGAAGGCACGGAAGACCAGCTTTTTGTTCCCGAACACGACACCCTCAATGTTTGGCTGTTGGCGGGGGTAAATGGGGCGGGTAAGACCACAACCATCGGCAAGTTAGCCCATCTAGCTAAGAAGTCCGGCTACACGGCTTTGATTGCGGCGGCGGATACCTTCCGAGCGGCAGCAGTGGAACAAGTGAAGGTTTGGGGGACGCGATCGCAAACCGATGTGATTGCTAATCCCGGTAAAAACACCGATCCGGCGGCAGTGGTTTATGATGCGATCGCCGCAGCCCAATCTCGCAACACCGAGTTACTCCTCGTAGACACCGCCGGACGCTTGCAAAACAAAAAGAACCTCATGGCAGAACTCGCCAAAATTCGCCGGGTTATCGGGAAAAAAGCCCCAAATGCGAAGATTGAATCCTTACTGGTACTCGACGCAACTCTCGGTCAAAATGGGCTGCGACAAGCCGAAGTTTTCGCCGAAGCCGCCCAACTCAGTGGCGTGGTTCTCACCAAACTCGACGGTACGGCAAAAGGCGGTGTCGCCCTCGCTGTTGCCCGTCAACTCAACCTCCCCATCCGTTTTATCGGCGCAGGAGAGGGGATTGAGGATTTACGGCCTTTTTCGAGTTACGAGTTTGTGGAAGCGTTGTTGAGCGAGTAATTAGGCAGTAGGCATTAGGGAAAGTGGGGGAGGGAATTGGGCAATCGGTAATCGGTAATCGGGGGAGAGG
>JAWQFT010000065.1:0-26601 GCA_035968055.1 Jaaginema sp. PMC 1080.18
GGGAAGAGGGGGAAGTAATTAGAATTGTGACCAACAACCAACAACCAACAACCAACAACCAACAACCAACAACTAATAACCAACAACCAATAACTAATCAGGGAAACATTCCTTTAAAAAGCGACCAAATAATGACTGAAAAACCCCCCTTTAGTCCTAAAATGCCATTGCGACTTTTGTTAGTTGTACCCTTTGTGGTGCAGGTGGCGATCGCGGTGGGCTTGGTGGGGTATTTGTCATTTCGGAATGGTCAAAGAGCAGTCAACGATTTAGCTCAACAACTGCGCCATGAGGTAACGCAGCGCATTGAAGATCGTTTAAATGATTATTTAAAAACGCCTCATTTAATCAATCAAATTAATGCTAATGATGTCAAAATTGATAAGCTTAATTTACAAAATTTCCAGCAATTAGAGCGTCATTTTTGGCAACAAATTCAGTTATTTGAATCTACCAGTTATATTTATTTTGGGGGACAGGGGGAGATTTTTATTGGGTCAGAAAGAGTGGAAAATGAATCCCCCGATGCTAGAGATGATACGTTTAATGTGGCGTATTGGTCGGGGAAATCTCAGGATCGGCTTTTTTATACTTATCGTACCAATCGCCGTGGCGATCGCCTCCCGGATGATGTGCAAACCAGCGATTACGAAATGCTGAGTCGTCCTTGGTATCGAGCAGCGATTAAAGCTCAAAAACCAATTTGGGGAGATATTTATGTGTGGTCAGCGCCTTATCCAAACATTGCTTTACCCGCAGTTCTCCCTTATTACGATAATAAAGATGAATTTCAAGGGGTTTTTGCGGTCGATTTATCTCTTTTAGATATTAGTCAGTTTTTACAAACGCTCTCCGTCGGTCAAAATGGCGAAACCTTTATTATGGAACGGGATGGGGAGTTGGTTGCTTCTTCGACTACTCAGTTACCCTTTGTGAATGCAGACGAACAAACCTTGCGAATGCAGACAACTGAGGTAAATAACGCCTTAATTCGTCAGACGGCTTATCATCTCAGTCAAAAGTTTGGTAGTTTTAAGGATATTCAAACTTCGCAACAACTGGTGTTTAAAATCGCAGGCGATCGCCAGTTAGTCCAGGTTACACCTTATCAAGACGAGTATGGCTTGGATTGGCTCATTGTGGTGGTTGTTCCCGAACAGGATTTTATGGGGCAGATTCAACAGAATACCCGCATAACACTGGTACTGTGCGCGATCGCCTTTCTTGTCGCCATAGGAGTCGGAATTCAGACTTCTCACTGGATTGCTAAACCGATTCTCATTTTAGGTAAAGTGAGCCGCGATCTGGCACGAGGAGATTTGGATCGCGATGTACAACCTTACGGTGGTAAACCCGTGGAGATTAGCGAGTTGACGGTGTTATCGGATTCGTTTGGTCAAATGGCGCACCAACTCAATCGCTCGTTTAGTGCGTTAGAGAAGATGAACGAGCAACTCGAACAGCAGGTACAAGAGCGCACGGCTTCTCTAGCTGCGGCTGAAGCGGAGTTGCGGGGCTTGTTTGAAGCGATGACGGAGTTGATTTTTATTAAAGACCGTCAAGGGCGTTATCTCAAGGTAGTTTCTAGTGGTTCTCATTTACTGAAGAAGTCGTCGATGCAGTGGTTACGAGGACAGCGAGAACACGATATTCTCCCGCAAGAGCAAGCAGATCGCTTTGTGGGCTACATTCAGCAGGCTTTGGATCGGGGTGAGACGGTGAATGTGGAGTACGAGGTAACCTGGCAAGAGCGCTCAACTTGGTTTGCAGCGAATATTACGCCAATTTCGTCGGATTGGGTGGTTTGGGTTGCCAGGGATATTAGCGATCGCGTTGCCGCAGAACAAGCTTTACAGGATCGGGAGGCTTATCTACGCTTAATTCTCGATAATATCCCCCAGCAGGTGTTTTGGAAAGATACTCATTTGGTTTTCCAAGGCTGTAATAAGAATTGGGCAACTGCGGCGGGTTTGGCAAGTCCAGAGGAGGCGATTGGCAAGACGGATTTTGATTTGTTACCGAATCCTGAAATAGCGGAGGAGTTTCGAGGTAATGATTGGGCAGTAATTCAGTCTGGGGAAGCGCAACTGCACGAGATTACAATTGACCAAAAGCAAACTTCGGAAAACCGCAAAATTTGGCTGGATGTGAACAAAATTCCCATTCGTGATGCCCAAGGGGAAGTGGTAGGGGTTTTGGGGGTATTAGAGGATATTAGCGATCGCGTGGTAGCCCAGCAAGAGATTCAGTTGTTGCTCACCCTGAGTCAAGCGATTAGTGCAGCCCCCGATTTTAATGAGGCTTTGGCGGTGGCGTTACGTTTGGTTTGTGAGACTACAGGGTGGGTTTACGGGGAGGCTTGGATTCCGGGGGAGGATGAATCAGCCCTTGAATGCAGTCCTTGTTGGTACGCAAATGAGGATTATCGCGATCGCTTGCAGGAATTTCGTCACTACAGCGAGGCGTTGACGTTTTTACCGGGGGAGGGTTTACCGGGACGAGCTTGGGAAACTCAGCAATCTCAGTGGGTGGATAATCTTTCTACCTCGGAGGGGGATGTGTTTATGCGTTTGGAGTTGGCGGAACAGTCGGGCTTGAATGCTGGGTTTAGCGTCCCGATTTTAGCCGATCGAACGTCAGCAATTGGTCGTCCAGCATTGGTTTTGGCGGTTTTGGTCTTTTTTACGCGATCGCATTTAGAAGACGAGCGAATGCGAGGTTTGGTGAGTGGGGTAGCGGCTCAAATTGGGGCGGTATTACAACAAAAACGGGCGTTTGCGGCGATGAAGGCGTTGTTTGGGGCAATGACGGATTTATTGACGGTGCGGGATGTGTCGGGGCGTTGTTTGAATATTGTACCGACGAATGCTCAGTTTTGGGATCGGGAGTTAAATTTGGCGATCGGGCAAACTCTCCATGAGACGTTACCTTCAGAGACGGCAGATTTGATTTTACAGACAATTCAGCGCACGGTGTCGCAGCAGCAGACGGAGACGATTGAGTATTGTATTCCGTTACCGGGGCGATCGCTGTGGATTGCGGAGACGATTTCCCCCCTCACGGCTGAAACGGCGATTTTGGTAGCGCGGGATATTAGCGATCGCAAATTGGCTGAAGCGGCGCTACGTCTCGAACAGGAAAAGTCGGAAAAGTTGCTGCTTAATATCTTACCAAAACCCATTGCCGATCGCCTCAAACATTCTTCAGGAACGATCGCGGAGCAGTTTGATGAGGTGACGATCCTTTTTGCGGATATTGTCGGTTTTACACCCCTTTCTGGGCGGTTACAGCCGATTGAATTGGTTAATTTACTCAATCAGGTTTTTTCAGAATTTGACCGTATTGCCGATCGCTATGATTTGGAGAAAATTAAGACAATTGGGGATGCTTATATGGTAGTGGGAGGCTTGCCTGTTCCGGCGGCAAATCACGCCGAGGCGATCGCAGAAATGGCGTTGGAAATGCAAAGCGCGATCGCACATTTTCGCACCGAAGTCCAAGAAGAAATTGAAATTCGGATTGGGATTAATACGGGTTCTGTGGTAGCGGGAACGATTGGGATTAAGAAGTTTATTTATGACCTTTGGGGGGATGCGGTGAATGTGGCTTCGCGCATGGAATCTCAAGGTATTCCGGGCAAAATTCAAGTGACAGAGGCGACTTATGAGCGGTTAGATTGTCTTTATCATTTTGAGAAAAGAGAGGCCATTTCGGTTAAGGGTAAAGGTAAAATGCAAACTTATTGGTTGCTGGATCGCAAGCAAGTTAACCAGGGTTGAGTTTGTAAGGTTTTTAGGTCTAGATAATCCTGCCCCCAGGCTTTTTGTCGCAAATCTTGGGGAATAAATTCGTCGTATTTTTGGATTTTAGGCGCTTCATTCAGAGCTACTAAGTCGTCAATTGTCAAGTCTTTTTCCAGAATATTTGCCAATTGTAATTTAAAGTTATCTAGAGTTTCGTCTTGACCTAATTGTATCCAGAAATAATAAGGCGATCGCGCTTTAATTTTACGAATATCTAGATTGCCTTTCAGCCAGAGATTTAAGACTTTTTCCAGGGTAAAAAAGGCGGTTGTCCCCAACTCAGGAAACCAGTAAAAACTGTCTGCTTCCATGCCAAAAAACTGCGAGGTGGCTAATCCTTCTCGTTGCGCTAAATTGCGGGCTGCTTGGAGACGCGATCGCGCTCCTTCTAGTAAATAAGGATACTCTATTTTTTCTTGCAAAACCAATCTCATACGCTGTAATATTTTCTGATGAATTTTAACCCCACTCGTCCCTCGCCAAGATACATCTCCTATCCCCTCAACAGGCTTTACCCAAGCAATTCGCCGTTTTTCATCGATTTCCTCAACCCGCCAAGTCCGCCCCGCTAAAGACAATTGTTGGGCGAGTTGTGGCACTACCGAAATGCGACCAATTTCCCCGGTTTCCCCTTTGACTTGATACTCTTTTTGGTCGGGAAACACGGCATAAAAGCGGAAGTTACGCACAATCTTTTCCCCTTTGACACCAATTATCAAATTACCTTGAGGGGTTTGTTGTAAATGTTCTAAACTCAACCAGTAATGCAATAACTGGCGATAATCTTCCTGGGTTATATTGCCAAAAGGTGGTAAACTCAACACCCGTTTTGCCAACTGCGACGGACTCAATTCGCCTGCTGCTGTTAAAAGACTCAACGTCTGTTGATACAGCAAACTAAAAGGATAAGAAAGCGATTCTACAGGTTCGATCCAACGGTCTTCTAAATATAACTGAATAATTGCAATCGATTGTAATAACTCCCAGGGAAAACGCTGAATTAAATTATCATCATTTTCTGCCCCTCTTTCCGTACAAACAAAGCGCATATCTGCCGGATTGCCTCGCCTTCCTGTACGTCCCAATCGCTGTAAGAAACTCGCAACTGAAAGCGGTGCATTCATCTGAATCACTCTTTCTAATTGCCCGATATCAATCCCCATTTCTAAAGTAACTGTCGCCGCAATCACCGCCGGATTATCTCTTTGCATCGCCGCTTCTGCATCTTCCCTTAAAAGGGCTGAAATACTACCATGATGAACGTGATAAATATCCGGTAGATTCTCAAACTTGGCTTGTTGTCTGAGACTACTAATAATCGTTTCTGTCTCGCTTCTATTATTCGCAAAAATCAAGCACTTCTGATTTTTTGTTAGCTCGAAAATATAGCGATCGCGCTCTGTTTCCCCTTGCTCAAAACAAGCCACAGCTAACCGGACATTTCGCCCGGAATCCGCCACCTCTGGCACAATTACATCTACATCTGTCCCCGCTTTCAACCAAGTTTGAGCTTGTCCATAATCTCCCAGAGTTGCCGACAAGCCAATCCGCCGCACAGGTAACTTAAAATATTGAGAAAGTCGGCTTAGTTGACATAAAATCTGACTACCTCTTTGCGACTCCATAAAAGCGTGCATTTCATCGATAATAATAAACCGCAAATTGCCAAATAAATTATCTAATTCTGCGGCATGATTAATTAATAGGCTTTCCAGAGATTCCGGCGTAATTTGTAAGATTCCTTGGGGTTCACTCAGCAGCTTTTTCTTGCGTTGAGAACTAATATCTCCATGCCAAGCCCATACGGTTAAATCGGCTTGTTTCAACAATTCACTCAGACGCTCAAACTGGTTATTAATTAAAGCTTTAATTGGGCTAATATATAATACGCCGACACTTTGAGCCGGAGATTTTTCCAGGGTTGTTAAAATTGGTAAAAAGGCGGCTTCAGTTTTCCCTGATGCTGTTCCTGCTGCGAGTAAAAGATGTTGATTTGTTTCCAGAATAACGCGACAGGCTTCTTGTTGAATCGGGCGTAATTCCGTCCACCCTTGCTGATAGATATATTCTTGTAAGTAGGGAGCAAGTTGCGAGAAATATTGACTCATAATTTATGTTAGTGAAGAGTTTTCCCGACTGACGTTACAAATAATTAACAAAGATATACAGTTGACTTTTTAGACCTTAATTTGACTCATCAATTCTCTTGGCTATGTTCGAGATTTGAGAAATGTAACAATGTCTGGGTAAAGATTCTGGGCATACTCTATGGGATACATTAATGTTACAGATTCTTCTGTCGTAATATTAGAACCTGCATGAACTAAAGATTTTACTATCTCGAAATGTCCATTTCTACAGGCAGAAAAGAGGGGAGATGAATTATTGAAGTTTACATCCGCTCCTTCCTCTAATAAAAAATTAACAATGTTTAAATAACCTCTCTCAGAGGCTATACATAGAGATGTTCTACCAAGGTAGTCTACAGTGTCAACAGTAATTCCATCTTCTAGACATACAGATAATTGCTCAATATTCCCTTCTTCCACTGCTCTAAACCAAGAGATTCTAAGATTATCAATATCATCAAGACCAACAGCCCCAGAATTTTCAAAAAGATTTACAATGGAATCTAGCCCTTTGATTTTTGCTATCATCAATGCAGAATTACCGAACTCATCTTTCTTATCGATATCGATTCCAGCTTTAATGAGTAAAGATAAAACCTTCATTACTTGACCAGTGAGTTGATAATCATTTAAAACGCCCTCTACATTTTCTAACCTTGATATAACAATCATTAAAATGGTTAATTGGCGATTCCCCTGTAAGGCATTGATAGTCGCTCCTTTTGAAATTAGTTTCTGGACAATACAGTCTTTATTTTCAATACTAGCTTTCATTAAAGCTGTCCAATTATTAGACTCATCTCGGATGTCGCATTTGGCATTGGAGCTTAAAAGAATATCAATGACTCGTAGGTCAGCCTTGTCAATAGCAATATGAAGGGCAGGGTATCCATCTGGAGACAACACATTAACATCAATTCCTTCAGAGATTAGTGTTTCAATGGAATTAATCTCTGAAATTTGAATATACTCAATGAACCTGCTTGTTAGTTCATCAGATTCCCTTTGTTTGCGGCGTATTCCAGATGGTAAAATTTGTTTTGCATACCTACACTCACGAGAAATACTTGATTCACACAAGTACTCAACAATTTCTCTATTTCCGGCATTTGCAGCAACCATTACAGCAGTTTCACCATTGTAAGAATAGGAAGAATCTGCTCCATACTCTAGTAAAATTTTAAAAGTTTTAACAGTCCCTTTTTCAGCAGCACACATCAAGGAACTGTATTCTCTAGAATCCAATGTATTAGGGTCTATACCGGATTCCAATAAAAGTCTTAGTACTCTATCTCTCCCCGTTCTAATCGATTCAAAAAAAATATCTTCGTCAGTTTCTACATAATATAATGAGTGAATGTTAATATCTTTGTCCATGAGGTTTTTTAGGATTTTAATATCTTGCTTCTCCACAGCTTGAATGATATCCAAATTTCCAATTTCCATTTCTATCTGAAATATTAGAGTTAAGACAAAAATTCGTGATTTCATTTCTTAGTTTTACCGAGAAGCGAAATAAGGACACTCATCCCTGACTACGAAAAAATTCACTTTTCGAGGCGCACCACATACCATTGAATGTATTGTCCAGGGGCAACGTCAAACTCGCAAGAAGTTTCCATGAGATGTTTTGCTTGGGTATCAAGAGAATCAAACTTCTGTAACTCTCTGGGTAAAACTTCTTGAGTTTGGAGGATATTTTTGAGCTTTTCTAACAACTCCTCTGCGGTTAAAAAAACTTCCGGTTGATTGGGTTCGAGGACAACATAAGCATCCTCTTGATACATGATAGAATCTGCCATAATCGCGTTGAATTTTAGAAGTAATGTAATTTATGCTTTTACACTGTAATATTAAACGCGATCGCCCTCCTTTTATTTTCTTATGGCTAATCCTTTATTAAACCTCAAATACGAAACCGCCTTAGAAGATTTGGGCGATGATTATTACGACATCGTTGCAGCCGCAGAATTTCCCCAGCATATCCTGCGCTATCGCAATGATGACATCTTACGCCAAATTGACCTCGACCCAGAACAAGTCACAGAGGATGATTTTATCGAGGCATTTGGCTACTTCCATTCTCAGCGCCCGTTGCTGGCTTTGCGCTATCATGGCTATCAGTTCGGGCAGTATAACCCCCAACTTGGTGATGGCCGCGGTTTTCTCTACGGACAAGTGCGCGGAGTAGACGGGGAATTGTACGATTTTGGCACGAAAGGGTCGGGACGTACACCCTATTCTCGCACCGCAGATGGTCGTTTGACGCTTAAGGGGGGAGTGCGAGAGGTTTTAGCCGCAGAAGCCTTGCATCAGTTGGGAGTGCGGACTTCTCGCTGTTTGAGTTTGGTTGAAACTGGGGAGTCTTTGTGGCGCATGGATGAACCTTCGCCGACGCGGGCTTGTGTTATGGTACGGTTTAGTCGCTCGCATTTGCGCTTCGGTACTTTTGAGCGCCTCCACTACCTGCAAAGACCGGATTTGATTGCAAAACTCATCGACCACGCGATCGCCCTATATTACCCCAAAATTGATGCCCAGAGCGAAGATCGTTATGCCCAATTTTACACCCAGTTGGTACAACGCACTGGTCAGTTAGCCGCCCAGTGGATGGCCGCAGGATTCTGTCATGGGGTTTTAAATACCGATAATATGTCAATTACGGGGGAAAGTTTTGATTACGGCCCTTATGCTTTTGTTCCCACCTACGACCTCAAATTTACGGCGGCTTACTTTGATTACGGACAGCGATATTGCTATGGCAATCAACCGGGAATTTGTCACCTGAATCTAGAAATGCTGCAAAAGCCTCTGGGATTGGTGATGGAGAAAAGCGACTTAGAAGCCGGACTTGAGTTATTTGACGAGGCTTATTTCTCTACTTATCGGCAGCTAATGACTGAAAAACTTGGATTCGAGCAGTTAGCGCCAGAAGTAGCCCAAGAATTAGTCAGTTTAACTACAGAAATGCTCAAAAAGACCCAAATCGGCTATCACGAATTTTTTGCCGAACTTGCCAAGGGTTTAAATCTGCATTGGCGCAACGATGCCAGTACAATCCTCTGTGATGCCCCCTTTTCCCTGACAGAGTGGGACAAATGGCGAGAATTGTATCATCAATTACTGAATCAAGTCGAAATTGAGGAGATGTTTGCTATGGGCGATCGCCTCGAAGAACGTAACCCCAAAACTGCCCTACTCCGTCCCGTGATTGAGTCCGTTTGGGAACCCATCTCCCAAGCCGACAACTGGGACCCATTTTATGCTTTACTTGACAAAATCGCCGCGAAGCAGTAAAGAATTGTCAGTCAAGGAGCATCTCTCAACTTTCCTGCCTCATTTGCGATCCTAAATTCGCCCACAACAAGGCACAATAAGGATGTTGCCACAAATCAATTGAGTTTTATGAGTTTGCGATTTTCCTCTGTGCGGACAGTTTTGCTAGGCGTGGTTTTGGTTGCGACACTACTGCTATCGGGTTGCGTGCGTTATGACGTGGGTGTTGATGTGCAGCGACAATTCAAGGGTAAGATTACCCAACATATTACCCTCGGCGACCAAATTACCAGCCTTAGCCCCGTCGAAGCCAAAAATTGGTTGAAAACCTTTGAAGATCGCGCTAAAACTCTACAAGGGAAAACCGAACACCTCTCAGAAAGCGAAGTTCTGGTCACAATTCCTTTTGGCAATGGGGCAGAAATGGTAGAAAAATTCAACCAATTTTTTAATACCGCTCAACCCAGCAATACCGCCATCAACGATCCCGGTTTAGCCAATCTTTCCTCAAAGATGACCCTCAAACAGCGTAACTTTTTATTGGCCGATCGCGATCGCCTTAACCTCAGTATCGATCTTCGGGGTTTGGGAGTTCTTGCCAATCAGGAAACCCTGATTCTCAGCCCAGAATCCCTCGTGAATATCGAATTTCGCCTCACAACCCCTTGGGGATCTCGCAGTATCATTGCCAATATGCCTCGCGGCGTTTACCCTCCAGCCCAAAAAGTCGGAAACCAATTAATTTGGCAACTCAAACCCGGTGAAATCAATCACATCGAAGCGGTGTACTGGGTTCCAAGTTATCTCGCTTGGGGAACAATCGCGATCGCTCTTTTGGTTATCTTAGGATCGTACTTTAAATATAAACAACTACCTTGGCAAACCGTTCCTACAATTGGGCAGTAGGGTTTTTCAGTTATCAGTCATCAGTCATCAGTCATCAGTGTTTTAGGTAGCTTTTGTGGAGAACTTTTACAACTATGGCAAACGAGCGTATTCCTGTCGTCGTCAACGGTGCATTAGGTAAAATGGGGCGCGAAGTCATCAAAGCCGTGTCTCAAGCTGATGATATGATGCTAATCGGCGCAGTAGACCTCAACCCCGAATACCTCGGTCAAGATGTTGGAGAAATCGTGGGCTGTGGCTCTTTGGAAGTCCCCATCCTCAACGACTTACAAAGTATTCTCGTCGTCGCGACTCAAGAAAAAATCCAAGGGGTTATGGTCGATTTTACCCACCCCGATAGCGTATACGAAAATACCCGCACCGCGATCGCCTATGGAGTTCGTCCTGTGGTAGGAACAACAGGAATCAGCCCCAGCCAACTGCGAGAATTAAGCGAATTCTCGGAAAAAGCCAGCACGGGCGCGCTCATCGTCCCAAATTTTTGCATTGGCGTGATTTTAATGCAGAAAGCGGCTTTACAAGCTTCTCAATATTTCGATCACGTCGAAATCATAGAACTGCATCACAACCAAAAAGCCGATGCACCAAGCGGTACTGCTATCAAAACCGCCCAAATGCTCGCAGAAATGGGCAAAACTTACAATCAGTCGGTTGTCGAAGAAAGCGAAAAGCTTCCTGGGGCTAGAGGTAGCACAGGAGACGAAAACATCCGCATCCACAGCGTCCGTTTACCGGGCTTAATTGCCCACCAAGAAATCATTTTTGGCGCACCAGGGCAAATTTATACCCTACGTCACGATAACACCGATCGCGCTGCTTATATGCCAGGAGTATTGCTGGCAATTCGGAAAGTAACCGAACTGAAAAATTTGGTTTATGGACTGGAAAAAATCTTGTAGACAATCCCTATTTTAGAACCTCAGTTTGCAATTTAACTCTGAAAAACTGGGGTTTTTCAATCTTGAAGATTAAGACTAATTTCTACAAAATCCAGTTCATTCTAGCAGCAATCTTTTTCTGAGGTGCTAATTATAAATGACTCAATTCTGGCAAATTCCCCTAGCTATTTTATCTTTGGGATTTTACAAAATTAGTAAACTAATTATCAGCCAAATTTACGCAATTTACTTGGCTATTAGCAGTCGCAAAAGCCCTCGATGGCGGGTACTGTCGGAGCAAACCTTGAAAAATCCCCTTGGACTCCCCGTAATCATGACCAAAGGGCCGCGCTGGAATACCCATGCGATTGTCGCCTCTTTAGCTCCTATTAAAGTTCAATCTTCTTTGTCAGTAGCTGTTAAGATTGCCGAAGCTGCTGCTGAATCTTGGACAGTGGTGGTTTATCGTTATCCCGATTATAAAACGATCGCAAATTTAGGGTCTTTATCTTCTAAAGCCAGAGAGGATTGGGCAACCGTAAAGCTTCAACCGGGAAAATACGCCGTAGTATTGCGTTATTATGAATGGGGCGAAACAGTGCAATTACCAACCCTAAAAACCGACGATCGCGAATTTTTAGCAGCCCAACCATTAGACCCCAATATTAATGCTTTTCTAGCGGATTTGTCCCAGATTAAAAATGTTTTTTATCGAGGACTGCACTATTATATATTTGTCTTGCTGAAGTGGCGCGATCGCCTACCGGAAAGTTGGGTAAAACAGGAATTTTTACCCGTGGGCGATCGCGATAATTACTTCGGTTATGGCTACTGCGAAACAGGAGAAATACTGAGCTTTGAATTCTCCCCAGAGTTGCAGAAACATTACAAAATCTATCTAACCCTGTATAATCGTTCCAGTTTTCCGACTTTTTGGACAACCCTCTCAACAGCAACTTATCAAACTCAACCCATCTCCCAAGATGGTTTTTATTTACTGCGATTTCGCGCTCAATCGCCCCAAGCGACAGAAACAATTATTCCAGATGATAGCCATTGGAAAATAAGCAAAATCCGGTAATCTATAACTTAATACTCTGATTTATTGCCACTTGCTTCATTCCCCGTCTTCATCCTTATTAGAATTGCCGACAACTTGAGTCGGGGATCGCGATTGTGATTAAATCCAGAAAGAAGCGCGTGCCGCTACGCGAATCCCTCTTAAGGATCGCGCCTTTTTCCCAACCGATTCAGAACTGATGAACTCTTATCTCGCTGCTGCTGTCCAAATGACCAGTACCCCCGACGTAGACAAAAATCTTGTCGAGGCGGAAGAATTAATTGACCTCGCCGTGCGCCAAGGGGCAGAATTAGTAGGTCTACCCGAAAACTTTTCTTTCTTAGGAACAGAAGAAGAAAAATTGCAAAGATCGGAAGAAATCGCCCAAAAAAGCGAAAAATTCCTTAAAAAAATGGCGCAACGCTTTCAAATTACCCTCCTCGGTGGCGGTTTTCCCGTTCCCGTAGCAGGTAATAAAGCTTATAATACCGCCCTCCTGATTGATGCCAACGGTCAAGAAATCGCTCGCTATCAAAAAGTTCATCTTTTTGATGTCAACCTGCCTGACGGCATTCCCTATCGCGAATCCAACACGGTGATGGCTGGGACACAACTCCCCCATTTGCACCATAATGAGCGTTTGGGTAATATTGGCTTGTCTGTATGCTATGATGTGCGCTTCCCGGAATTGTACCGCCATCTTTCCCAGCAAGGGGCTGATATTTTGTTCGTTCCGGCTGCCTTTACTGCTTATACGGGCAAAGATCACTGGCAAGTTTTGATTCAAGCTAGAGCCATTGAAAACACCTGCTATGTGATTGCTCCCGCGCAAACGGGGAATCACTACGCCCTCAGACAAACTCACGGTCATGCGGCGATTGTCGATCCTTGGGGCGCGATTTTAGCCGATGCTGGAACGCAGCCGGGAGTCGCGATCGCAGAAATTAGTGCTTCCCGACTCAAACAAATCCGCCAGCAAATGCCGTCTTTACAGCATCGCGTTTTTACCTAATTCAAGATTGCGATCGCCGCCGCCGCGATCGCGACGATCTTTTAGGAGATACATAGACCGAGTCCAGCATGAGATATAACACATCCCCTTGTCGGCATCTCTCAACCGCTTGATAGGTAATCAAATCCCCAACGTTAAGGATCGTATTGCCTTGACCATCTTGGATGTGTCGCGTTACAGGATGCCCTAGAGCCTTCTTAACGCGGTCATCCTGACTTTCTGACGAAAACGATTCAGAAGTCTCAGACGCGCCCTCAGTTGCCGTAAAACCTTCAAGTCCCACCGCCGCACACAACTGCTTACCTAAATTTTGGCTTTTCGCTTTTGCCAACAAACGCTTCGTCACGATTTGACCGGGAAGGGCGATCGTATTGCCTTGGCGATCGCACAATCGCTGACGAATTCGACGACCTTTGGTTCGTTCGAGAGAGCGATTCACAAACGGCTTAATCTGCCAGGAAGCAGGATTAAGGAGTTCGCTGGTCGAAGACGGCTGACAAGTCAAAGATTTGGCGTTTTCTAAACTTTTGAAAATAGCCTCAGATTTACCCGCACTTACGCCCACAAGCCGACTCTTCGCCGATGTTTGTTGAATCAAAGCGATAGAATTTGCCTCACCGTCATCGACTCTAACCGCTTGCACAAAAATATTCTCGTCTTGGTCTTGAGTCTTAACATCGTAGCCTTCAATCTTCCCTGTACGAGGATTGAGATACAAATCCTGTAATCTCCCCAAATAGTCCCCTTCTGGCGTGACAACCGGGCGACCTTCTAAAACAATCTGCTCTGCTAACGCTTGTTGAATATGCTCTGTCTGAGTCATAGCGAGAACAACTGGCTCAGACCCAACCACAATACCTTGGGGAGAAATATTTTCGACTTGTTCAAATGGTAATATATCGCTCTCATCGGGATTATCGGCGGTATTCACTAAAAATCCCAATAATTGGTTATTTTTATAGTCTAAGATTAAATTTTTTATGTAAATACGGTCACTTGCTAGATTATTATCTTTTGATATTATCGTTTTTTCTAACAGTGCCTTCCCTCTTTCCACAACGGTTTAACCTCCTTGTTATTGATTCTAGGTTTTTAAATCGGGAATTCGTCAAAAAGCCGTTTTAAAAATTGATAATTGGGATTAAATTGCTTTTTTAGTAGCAAAGCGTGAATTGCAAGAGACATTGCGGGGATTCTTGGAAAACCGCATTTGCGGTAAGAACATCCAACATTGCATCTTGAAATTGCTTGGCTCACACTCATTTTGTTGACGATCTCAATAAACAGGTCTTTTTTTAAAAAAAACTTTATATTCTGCTAGAGTATCCTTGTCTCTAACTTGACTTATTAAAACTTAAATATTTCCAAAAACCATCATGCTAGGGTCTGAATAATCGATCGAAATACGCAAAAAAGCAATCTCCCCAAAGAAAGACTGCCTCAAGAAAACCGTATTGAACTTTACTATAACTTTAGCGAGCGATCACTCCACCAAACCCGAACGCAAAGCTCGTACTGCGGCTTGGGTACGGTCATCCGCACAAAGTTTGCTGAGAATGTTGCGAACGTGAGTTTTGACTGTCCCGACGGTAATATTGAGCTTTTCAGAAATCGCTGCATTGCTACAGCCTGCCACAATCAGTTCTAGTACATCTAACTCTCGTTCAGTCAATGGATAAGCTTCCAACATTTGTTGATATTCGGGTTCGACAGCTTCGATAGTACGAGTGTTGGTTTCTTCTTCTGCGGTTTCGAGTTCTTTTCCCGAACGAGCTTGTTTGAGAACAATGCGGGCAATGGTGGGATCGATCCAAGCATTACCTTCATTGGTTAATTCGATGGCTTGCACGAGATTATCAAGACTCACATCCTTCAGGCTATAAGAATCTGCTCCTGCGGCGAAAGCGGCTAAAACAGTATCGTCATTGTTGTGCATGGTCAGGATTAAAATTTTGGTTTGGGTAAAACCAGAATTGCGTTGAGAGTCTTTAATCCTTTGGGTGACTTCGATGCCATCCATATCGGGTAAACCGATGTCAACGACAGCGACATCGGGTTTGGTTCTCGCGATCGCCTGCAAGCCAGCTTCGGCTGTTGCAGCATCGCCAACCACTTCAATATTCTCAGCTTGTTGCATTGCTGCAACCAAACCGACTCGACTTAGGTGATGATCTTCAATTAAAACGACGCGGATTTTACTCATATTTCGGGAAACAGGCCAAAAAAGGATATAGCAGGAGCGGGGAAATGAGTTTGAGAGTTGTGGTTTCGATTTTATCGCAAATGACTCACGCTTTATCTCGATTGCGTACAATCGCGTCATGTCGTAGCAGTGGTGGGTAAGTTGGGCGGCCGCACTCTTGCTTCTCCTCGATTACTTTTTGATATTACTATGCTTTGTTGGCTTTACAACTCTCCTAAGATAGATGCAATTTGACAATTTTTGAGTTTTACTATAAATCGAGTAACTTAACTCAAAAATCATAAAGTTACTCAAGACTAAGAGCCGCGATCGCCCTGATTTTAACCTTTCGCGCTAGAAGTTCTTAACTTCAAGATTGTGAAAGACGCGATCCGCTTAATGTCTTAAGGAGTTGCATCTTGCCTCACCCACAGTGTTTGATACTGCAACTTTTAGGGAAAGTCGAACTGACTATTAAGTCGCGACCCCAAAGTTCGGGATCGGCTGTGTCAAATTTAACTCAAAACCCCTCTCGATTAGATTTTAGTTAAGTAAATTTTAGGAAACAATGGGCTGCCATCGAGCCAACGCCAGTTGGGTAGCAAACATATCTAAAAATGGGACTAAGCTTTCAGACAATCTTTATCCCCTCGATTGTCGTCGCCAATCCCACAGAACCAAAACGAATCCTTGTTTTCAAGGTCAAGGCCAAGATAGCCAGATGTTCTCTTTTTCAAACTCTCTCAATCTTCTGGATTACCTACCTCACATCACAGGTCTTGCGGATATTCAAGGTCGGATGCAACAATTCAATGCCCGTTGGCACGACTACACTGGATTGTCAGAGTCGCGATCGCTCGGTTGGGACTTCTTAGAAACAATTCACCCAGAAGACCGCGATCGCTTTTACCGAGAGTGGCGAGCGGCTATCCAGTGGCAAAACCAATACACCAGCGAATTCCGCCTGCGTCGCCATGACGGTTGTTATCGTCGCTTCATTTTCCGCAGCGAACCCATCCGCCACCAACAAGACCCGATCGAAGGCTGGATTGTCACTTATACCGAAGCCAAAAAACTCGATCGCATCGAACAAGAACTCGATCGCAAACAATCATTCCTCGACACCTTACTCGATACCTTCTCAGATGCCGTTATCGCCTGCAATGAGCATGGCATCATCAGCCTTTTCAATCAAGCTGCCCTGCAATTTCATAACCTACCCCAAGCCCCCATTCCCTCCGAACAATGGGCAGAACACTACAGCTTGTACCGCCCGGATGGTAAAACTCTCCTAGAAACCGAAGAAATTCCCTTGTGGCGAGCTTTAAAAGGGGAATCAGTCCGTAACTTAGAAATGCAAATTTTGCCCAAGGAAGGTCAAGCCCGCACGGTGTTGGTCAATGGCGACCCCATTCGCTCCGAGCAGGGTAAAATTCTCGGTGCAGTAGTCGCAATGCGCGATATTACCCATCGCCAACAAAACGAGATCAAAATTCAACAACTCAACATCGAACTCGAACGACAACTCAAACAAGGCACTGACCAACTGATTCAAAGCGAACGGCTGTATCGTAAAGTCGTGAACAGCGTCGAAGAAGTGATCTTTCAAATGGATAGGGAAGGGTGCTGGCGCTTTTTGAGTCCAGCGTGGACGAAAATCACGGAATATCCGGTTCAAGAGAGTTTAAACGCCCCCTTCACCAATTGCGTGTATGCCCCAGAAGACCGCGAAGAACTCCAAGATTTGTTTGCTGCCTTGATGAAGGGCGATCGCGAGGAATTTGAATTTGAATATCGCTGTCTGACTAAATACAACAACTTCCGGTGGCTCGAAATCTACGTCCAAGTCGAGCGTCAAGCCACTGCTACCCCTGAAGGCGATTACCCCATTCTTGGGACTTATGGCACGATCAACGATATCACCGAACGCAAACAAACCGAAGCCATCCTCAAAGCCAGAGCTGACGAACTAACCCGTCAACGCCAGCAAATTCACCTGCAAAACCTCCAACTGCAAGAAGCCTCCCGACTCAAATCCGAGTTTTTGGCCACCATGTCCCACGAATTGCGGACTCCAATGAACGCGATTATGGGCTTTTCACAATTGTTGATGTTGGAACAACCCAGCCAATTCCAGAGCAATCACCTCAATATGGTGGAGCGTATTTTCAACAACAGTCAAAATCTCTTGACCATGTTGAATGAGGTTTTAGATTTTTCCAAAATTGAAGCGGGTGAATTGGAATTGAAACCCGAACCGCTAGATTTGACCATGCTGGTCACATTTACCGTTGAAGAATCCCGCATCTTAGCTAAGAGAAAAGGCTTGACCCTCAAAAGTCAAATTAACTTAAAAAACTCGCAGGCGATCGCCGACCGTAACTGTTTGCGGCGTATTTTAGTTAATCTGATTTCTAATGCCGTTAAATTTACTGACATCGGAGGTATTAACATCAAAGTTTGGGAGCCGAGTTGCGACCGGATCGCGATCGCCGTTACGGATACAGGTATTGGTATCAGTTCTGAAAACACTGCCGAAATTTTTGAGCCATTTTGGCAAGTTAACCAAACCACAACCCGCCTCCGTCCGGGAGCGGGGTTGGGTCTAGCCATGACCAAATCCATTGTAGAAATAATGAAAGGTCGCATTATCGTTGAAAGCAAGCTCAATCACGGCTCGACGTTTACCGTCGAATTTCCCCGTCATGTACAGTAGTGTAGAGTATAAATTGCCACAACTCACAACTCATGTTTTCATGAGCCTTAATATCCCTTAAAGCAGCCAATTTTTTTCAGGGCGATACCTCGCTTATGTCCAACTATATTCTTGCGGTCGATGACACTCCTGATAACCTTTTCTTAGTACAGCTTGCCCTCGAACAAGAAGGTCACGAAGTCGTTTTGGTCGATAATGGCCGTGCTGCCTTAGCACAAATCGCCAAATCGCCGCCGGATTTGGTGGTATTGGATGTGATGATGCCAGGAATGGATGGTTACGAAGTCACGCGGCGGATTCGCAGTAATCCGAACTTATCCTTTATTCCGATTTTGTTGATCACGGCTCACGAACAGCCTAGTGTGGTGCGCGGTTTAGATGAAGGAGCAGATGAATTTATTCGCAAGCCCGTGCGGATTGATGAATTGCAAGCCAGGGTGCGATCGCTCCTGCGTCTCAAACAAAGTATCGATCAACGAGAAAATTTTGTTCACTGTCTCACCCACGATCTCCGTACCCCTTTAGTGGCAGCGAATCGGATGTTAAAACTGATTCAAAAGGGCGTGTTTGGGGAAACAACCAACCCGATGAATGAGTCTTTAGAGACGATTTATTCGAGTAATGAAAACCTCCTCGATCTCCTCAATAATTTATTAGAAGTTTATTGCTACGATGTGGGTCAAAAACACCTCAGTTTTATTGAATTTGACCTGACCGAACTCCTCGAAGAAATTGCCGCCGAACTCACCCCCCTCATCGATGATAAAGAAGTTGACTTGCGCCTGCATTGGCAGCAAAAAGCCATCTTACGGGGCGATCGCCTAGAATTGCGTCGGGTTTTTACCAATTTACTCGGCAATGCCTTGAAATTTACCGACAGGGGCTATGTAGAAATTCGCTTGCAAACCCAAAAAGATGAATTAATCGTCGAAGTTGAAGATACGGGAGTCGGCATCTCTGACGAAGAACTCGAACGCATTTTTGAGCGTTTTCGTCAAGGCAAAAATAAGCGATCGGGGACGGGACTGGGCTTACATTTGTGTCGTCAAATTATTCAAGCACACCACGGCTCTCTCTCCGCCCAATCTCAAATTAATCAGGGAACTTGTTTTACAATCAAACTCCCTCGCAGTCCCCAGATGTACAACAATCTTCTCGAAAGTCCTACCGAAGCTTCCCCAGAATGATCTCTACTTCCATTCGGGATGCTTTTGAGCCGACTCATCAGTACCCAGACGGTTAATATCGCGAATCATTTGCGTCAACCGGGCTGCATCTTTTTGATTGTAATAAAATACCAAGCGCGGTAGATGGGCAGTTTCGTCCTTTTGTTCGGGGGGTAAAGTCGGGCTTTTGGTAATTTTGCCCTTAACTAAAATATCGCTGTAGGTTTCGTTTAAATATTCCACTGCTGCCTCTGCCAGTTCGCAGTTGAGACGCATCACAAACTGTTCCTTCACATAACGACTGGAATGATACACCCGGTAAAAAGCGCAGATTGTATCGCAGGCTGCGTCAATATCGTGGGCAATCGTGTAAATGCTGTCATCTTCCGGGCTGACCAAACCGCGAGTGACGAGATGATTGTAAATATATTCGTTCCATTCTTCCCAATAGCTGGCTTGGGGGGTATCCACTAAAACTAAGGGAACTGGCCCGTATTTGCCCGTTTGACTGAGGGTAAGGGCTTCAAAAGCTTCGTCCATCGTCCCAAAACCTCCTGGGAAAATGGCGATCGCGTCGCTTTCTCTCAAGAAAAACAGCTTGCGGGTGAAAAAATACTTAAAATTAATCAGCTTGGAGTCGCCTTCAATATACTCATTAGAACTTTGCTCAAAAGGCAATTGAATATTCAACCCAAAAGAGCGATCGCGAGTTGCTCCCTTGTTCCCCGCTTCCATAATGCCACCACCCCCCCCTGTGATCGCCATAAAGCCCCGTTGCGAGATTTGTTGGGCAAATTTCATGGCCATCTCATATTCAGGGGTATGGGGTTGAGTTCTCGCCGAACCAAACATCGCCACTTTGCGAACATGACGATAAGGGTAAAAAACCTGAAACGCTTGTTCTAAATCTTCCAGAGTTGCCGTCAAAATTTTCCAATCGAGGCGATCGACTTCCTCTCCCATCAAACGTACCAACACGGCAAACGCGCGTAAAACCCATTTCCGATGTTGACGGCTGGGTAAATTGTGGCTGAGTTGGGCCAAATCATCAACCAAAGACTCTAGTTCCGAATCGTCCGTAGAGAAAGACATGAATCTTGTTGTTCTAGCAATGACTTAAGCTTAACGGGATAGGGGATGCCAACGCAATCAAAAAGCACCTTGACTTGCCAGTCAAAGTGCTTTAGACAATCTTTCTCCCAATCTTTAGAGATACTTTTCTAAAGTATTAGCCAAAGTGGTTTTGGGGACTGCTCCTACCACCATATCCACTCGCTGTCCTTCTTTGAAAATCATCAAAGTGGGGATACTGCGAATACCATACTGAGTTGCCGTGTTGGGGTTTTCGTCAGTGTTCAACTTGACAACTTTAACTTGTCCTTCGTACTGGTCAGCAATTTCCTTAACAACAGGAGCTACCATACGACAAGGGCCGCACCAAGGGGCCCAAAAATCCACCAATACGGGAATCGTGCTGTCTAGGACTTGTTCTTTAAAGTTTCCATCCGTTACACTCAGTTCGTCTTTACCTTTATCTTTATCTTTATCCAGTCCTACCATCTTTCAGAAGTCCTTTTCTAACTGCATTCTTATCGGGTGTGTTGGCTTCTACAATAGCAAAAAGTTGGGTTCTTAAGATAGAAAAGTACACGATTGGCAGCAATTGGTTTTGTCCATCTGGGGGCTTCCCCTAAAGAGGAAACCGCCCGGACTGGAGTTGTCCGGACGGGTTGTGGTGTGAGGAGTGAACGGAAATAAAATTTCCGCCACTTTTATTCTAAGCGACAGTTCTCAAAAATACAGATACTTTCTGGATTTTCACTCCCTGGGAGGATAGGAAGGTTTTAGAGACTCTCTTTGAAACTTAAATCCAAACATCACCGTCGGGAACTTGTCCGGTAACGATAAAGCCTTCCTCTTTCTCATGGATTATCGTCATCGCCAACGCATTAAAATTTGGGGACGCGCTCGTTACATTGAGGATGATGCGAATCTCATCGAACAGCTACGAGTTTCCGACGATCCCAGCCCCATCGAACGAGCCATTTTATTTACTGTCGAAGCCTTTAGCGAAAACTGTCCCCAGCATATTCCCATCCGTTATGCGGATTGTTATTGATACCCGTAACCAAGATTGGCTACCAGGGACTGCACCGGGTTTGACGGTTTTACCCCTCCACGCCTACGGTACAGAACAGGTGGCGTTGGTGAAATGGCAACCAGGGACGAAGTTTGGACAACATCGCCACTGGGGAGGGGAGGAAATTTTGGTGCTAGAAGGGACGTTTGCCGATGAGCAAGGGGTTTATCCCCCAGGGACTTGGCTGCGAAATCCGCCGGGTAGCGTCCATACGCCCTTTAGCGAGGAAGGCTGTCTGATTTACGTCAAAACCGGACATTTAGCGGCGGTTTCTTTGGTTTAGCCAGGATTTACTTCCTCAATGCTAAGGCAGCGCGGGCTTGTTCGCGGTCGTCGAAGTGGATTTTTTCTGTCCCCAGGATTTGGTAATCTTCGTGACCTTTCCCGGCGATGAGTACGCCGTCTCCAGGTTGAGCTTCCAGGATAGCTTGACGGATGGCAAGAGCGCGATCGCCAATCACTTTCGCTGTTACTGTATCGGGAATCCCGGCCACTACATCAGCTAAAATTCGTTCTGGGTCTTCGGTGCGCGGGTTATCAGAAGTCACGACAGCGAGATCGGACAGTTCGGCGGCGATTTTACCCATTATCGGGCGTTTGGTGCGATCGCGATCGCCTCCACAACCAAATACGCAAATCATTTTACCGCTAATAAAAGGTCGAGCCGCTTTCAGGAGATTCTCCAAACTGTCGGGAGTATGAGCATAATCCACAATCACGCTAATCTCTTGATCGGGACTCACTTGCACCCGTTCCATGCGTCCCGGTACACCGCCAAATTGGGATAATGCTGCCACAATTTGCGGTAATTCTACCCCCAACTGTAACGCTGCTCCCACTGCCGCTAAAAGATTCTCAATGTTAAACTGTCCCACGAGGGGCGATCGGAAAGCCGCTTCCCCAGCAGGCGTATGCAGTACCCCACTTACGCCACTCGCTTCGTATTTGAGGTCGCTGGTATAGATGTCTGCACTACTCTCGCTCGTGCTGTAACGCCATACCTGGGACTCTGCCAGGCGTTCAATCAACCTTTGACCATAAACATCATCTTGGTTGATAATCGCCTTACCTTGGAGGTACTGAGGGCTAAACAGCAAAGCTTTGGCCTCGAAATAGTCCTCCATATCCTTGTGATAATCCAGGTGATCCTGAGTCAAATTCGTAAACACCGACACCGCAAAAGGACAACCCCAGACGCGATGTTGTACCAAGCCGTGAGAACTCACCTCCATGACTGTGTATTGGTTTCCCGCGTCGTAAGCCGCAGCCATTTGTTCGTGGAGTTGCACCGGAAAAGGGGTCGTATTCAGCGCCACTTGTTCGTAACCCGACCAACGGGTGTAGAGTGTACCAAATAAGGCCGTTGGTTTTTCAGCGCTACGCAACAGAAACTCGATCAGGTGAGTCGTAGTCGTTTTACCATTCGTCCCCGTCACCCCCACCAACTGCATCTTCTCGGTGGGCTTGCCATAGAAAACGCTGGCTACCTCCGCACAGACCTGCGCCATGTTTTCCACCGGAATCACGCAAACATCGGGGTCTGGGGGGCATTTCCCGGCGGCTGCGGTAGAAATCAAAGACGCGATCGCCCCCTCATTCATCGCACTTTGCCAAAACTCTCCCCCATCCACGCGAGTCCCCGGCATTCCTAAAAATAAATCCCCAGCTTGACAAGCATGGGAATTGGTCGATAAGCCCTTAACCTCGCCATCCAAAGCCGGATGTTCGGGCAAGGACTCGATTCCAGACACCTGACTCAAGAGTTCCCGTAACAGCATTTTAGCGACTCCTCAACAATCTATTTTAGAAACGTTTTCTGATGTTGGTTTTCCAATTTTCTATGATGATATCCCGAAATATTTCTGTAGCTTACGTTCCATTTCAGTCACAGAAGCACGCGGGGAGAAACGCGGTAAAGCCTGTTCCCCTTCAGGAGTCGGATACATTAAAACCGGAATCGAGTATTGATAAGCTGCCATCCAGTCCGCTTGCGTCGTAATGTCGCGAATTTCCAAGTCAAAGTCGAAAGCCTCTATTTTTTCTAGCTTTTCGTGCAAGCCTTCGCAGAGATGGCAACCCGGTTTGGAATATAAAATCAGCTTCATAATCGGCGAACAATGGGATCGAGTTTGGTGCAATTGTACATTCTGACACACAGTTTAGATTCGGGATGCTCATCAATCTCGTTCCTTGGTTCTACCAAGGGACGCTTACCGCAAGGCTCTGCCTTGATTAAAAACTAGGTGTGAGTTTACTTATAAAATAAAAACAAATTTAGTACATTGTGTAGAGCGGGCATCACTCACCATCTCTAACCTTGAGCCTATTCTTAACATCAAAAGCCACAATCGTAGCGCCACATTACAGAAATTACTATGATACAAACTCCAGCCAAATCCCAAACCAAAACTCTCACACTCAACTTACCCAGACACTTAAAACTCCACATCACCCCAGAACAATTTATCATTTTAGCCGCCAGTAATCGCGACTTACAACTCGAAAGAACAGCCCAAGGAGAACTCATCGTGAATCCCCCCACAGGTTGGCAAACTGGAGAACAAAACATCAATATAACAACCGAGTTATGCCTATGGTGGCGCAATGCCGGTAAACCAGGAAAAGTTTTTGATTCTTCGACAGCATTTACTTTACCCAATCATGCAATTCGTTCTCCCGATGCTTCTTGGATTAGTCAAGAACGATGGGACAGTTTAACCGACGAACAAAAGGGGACATTTGCTCGCATTTGTCCCGATTTTGTCGTGGCATTACGCTCGGCTTCTGATACCTTGAAATCCCTGCAAGAAAAGATGCAAGAATATATGAATAATGGGGCAAGATTGGGCTGGTTGATTAATCCCAAAAACCGTACTGTAGAAGTTTATCGAGTCGGCTTAGAAACCGAAATTTTAACCAACCCCAAGCAGTTATCGGGGGCAGAAATTGTACCGGGTTTTGTCTTGGATTTGCGTCAAGTGTGGGGAGAGTAAAACCTTGGTTGCTGGCCAGAACCCCGGTTTTTCCAAAAAACCGGGGTTCTAATAAGTATAAGAAAAACCTAGAAATCAGTTCACTTCTAGCCAACACCATAATCGGTAAACTGCCGCATAAAAGGAGAATAAAATCCCCACACAATGTCATCTTTCGGCACACCCAAATCCGCGAACTCGGCAGCAATATCAATTTCCGTTCCATTCCACTGCAACCATATTTTCTCCCCTTTGATATCAATATGAATGGGGCAACTATGAACAAAAGTATCTTTTTGCCAGCCAATATAAACAATTTGATAATGGTCGCGCACCGTATCAAAAATAGTTTGAACCTCGATATCACCATAAGCAGGCTTATTTTGACTATATTGTGTTAAAAACTCTTGAATAATAGTCCGATATCGCTCTAATTTATCCATTGTTCAATGACCTCTCGTTCGGGATTGTAAACAATTAGCTTGATTTGGTTCTGAGCGATCGCGATCGCAGGCAATTCCAAGCTAAAGAAGTTTTGATAAGCTAAAGCCAGTAGTGCCGTGACACACCTTAAATGAGGCTTTAGCGTAGGGTGGGTTAGGCGGCTAAAACCTAAGCTATGACTGCAATCTGGCTATCCGCCGTAACCCACCGCTTAAGGTGTGTCGCGCCAGTAGGGTAGGTTAGGCGGCTAAAACCTATACGGTGAAAGCAATCCAGCAATCCGCCGTAACCCACCGCTTAAGCCAAAACCCTTAGATTTCGGTGCGTTACGCTACGCTAACAGCACCCTACTTGATACTTTTTTGCCCCCAAATCAATGGCAAAATCGACCCCACCAAAATGAAGGGAGAGGGGATCGTGGGTAATTTGCCATTGTTCTTTAATCAAAGCCGTTTTAACAGCTTGGTGAAACGAGTCTCTGGCTGGCATCAGGGCAAGGTGAATACAATAATTTGATTGTAATGTTTCTAGTTACCCGATCTCCACCACCCCAAAACTTGCATAACCTCCACTACCTACAGACATAGAATAGACTGTAGCCTATCACCCGCAACTCTCATGGCAAAATCCCCCAAAACTCCCCTCAAACACCTCGCAGGCGGCTTTCTTCTCCTCAGCCTGCACTTAGGGGGCATTCCCGTCACTGCACAAACCGAACCCACTCCCACCCTCACCACCGAACAAACCACCCAACTCGCAGAAGCAGAACGCCTTAATCAGCAAGTTTTACAAATGCTCAACCAAGGGCAGTATGAAGCAGCATTACCCCTGGCTCAACAGGTTTTGGCTATTCGTGAACGCATTTTAGGTAGTAACCATCCTGACGTTGCCACTAGCCTCAACAATTTGGCAAATCTGTACCACTACGTGAGAAATTATGCAGAAGCCGAATCCCTCTACCAACAATCTCTGGCTATCCGCGAACGACTGTTAGGTAGCGACCATCTCCATGTTGCTAGTAGCCTCAACAATTTGGCAGTGCTATACCGGGACACGGGAAATTATGAAGAAGCCGAACCCCTTTTTCAACGTGCCTTAGCTATTCGCGAAACAGCTTTAGGTCGTAATCATCCTGATGTTGCTACTAGCTTCAGCCAATTGGCATTACTGTACCACTACAGGGGGAACTACAGCGAAGCCGAACCCCTTTTTCAACGTGCCTTAGCTATCCGCAAACAAGCTCTAGGCAGCGACCATCCCGACGTTGCCAATATTCTCAATAATTTGGCGGAATTGTACCGAGAGATGGGAAATTATGAAAAAGCTGAATCTCTTTATCAACGCACCTTAGCTATCTGGGAACAAACTTTAGGTCATGACCATCCCCTCTTTGCGACCGGTCTCAGTAACTTGGCAAATCTGTATACGTATACAGGGAACTACAGTGAAGCAGAATCTCTCTACCAACGTGCTATAACCATTGATGGACAAACTTTAGGCAGCGACCATCCCGACGTTGCCATTGATCTCAATAACTTGGCAGTACTGTACTACCACATGGGAAATTATGGAGAAGCTGAATCTCTTCACCAACGTGCTTTGGTCATCCGCGAACAAAGGTTAGGTAACAATCATCCCGACGTTGCCAACAGTCTCAACAATTTGGCAGAACTTTACTGGAATACTGGAAACTACAGGGAAGCCGAACTTCTTTACCAACGTGCTTTAGCCATCCGCGAACAAAGGTTAGGTAACAATCATCCCAACGTTGCCAATAGCCTCAACGGATTAGCCGGACTGTACTACCACATGGGAAATTACAGGGAAGCCGAACCTCTTTACCAACGCGCTTTAGCCATCTACGAACAAAGGTTAGGTAACAATCATCCCAACGTTGCCAATAGCCTCAACGGATTA